>WTBT01000027.1 GCA_013138965.1 Candidatus Aegiribacteria sp. | reverse complement strand
TTAAAAGAACGCTGATCAAGGTCTTACGATGAGAGCCGCAAGTTCATATATTAAGCTGAAGAGATTTGATGCGTGTTTCGGACACAGATTATTCTGGAAGAGGTTGCTTTGAAAAAGAAGAACAAAGGAAAACGGGTAGTTATTTCCGCATCCGAACGGGTGAGTATGCTTCCGCCGTACCTGTTCGCGCAGATAGACAGGCAGAAGGAAGCCGCTTTGAAAAAAGGTATGGAGCTTATCGATTTCGGTATCGGGGATCCGGATCTGCCCACACCTTCGGAAATAGTGGAGGAAGCCAGGGAAGCTGTTGCTGTGCCTTCCTATCATAGATATCCAAAGGGCGCGGGAAGTGAGTTTTTCCTTGATGCGGTGAGAAACTGGATGAGGGAGCAGTTCGGAGTGTTGATCGGTGACGGACTGGATGTGGGAGCCCTCATCGGAACCAAGGAGGGCATCGCCCATGTCCCTCTCTTCTTCTGCAATCCGGGGGATATCGTACTTGTTCCCAATCCAGGCTATCCTGTATACAGGGCATCGGCCATACTGGCGGATGCCGTTCCAGTTGATCTGCCTCTGCTAAGGGAAAATGGATTCGTGCCGGATCTTAAATCCTTCGCAAAGGAAGTAATCGACAGCGCCAGGCTTATTTTTCTCAATTACCCCAATAATCCAACCGGAGCTGTTCTCACGCTTGACCAGATGAAGGAAATAGTGGAATGGGCAAGGCGGGAAGATGTCCTGATAGTCAGTGACAACTCCTACAGCCATATAAGGTTCGACGGGAAGCCTCCGGCATCGTTCCTTCAGATACCGGGCGCCGAAGATGTCTGCCTTGAATTTCACAGTCTTTCCAAAACATTCAACATGACAGGATGGAGAGTCGGGTTCGTGGCGGGCGGCAGGAATCTTGTAAAGACCTTTATGGGTGCCAAAGAGAATATCGATTCGGGAGTATTCACTGCGGTTCAGAAAGCTGCCGAAAAAGCTCTCCACTCAAATATCTCCTGTTATTTCGATATCTACGCGAAGCGGAGGGAAGTGCTTGTAGAAGGTCTCAGAAAGCTCGACTGGGATGTCTGCGAATCACCTGGCACCTTCTACGTATGGGTTAAGCTTCCAAAGGGTACACAGTCCATGCGATTCGCCCGCAAACTTATAACTCATACCGGGATTGTGGTTACACCCGGAAGCGGTTTCGGCACATACGGCGAAGAATATATCCGTTTTGCCCTTACAATACCTGAAGAATCCATTCATAAGGCAATAGGAAGACTTGAGCAGAAGGAGCTTTTCAGGCATAAAATAAAGGCATGGCTGAAAAAGGGCGTCGAATGAAAGGTAAACTTGTACTGAAGAATATCATACTCCGGCTGAAGCTGGGGGCTGCAAACCATGAGAAGATATCTTCCAGGGATGTCCCGGTTACCGCAGCCTGGACAGGTGAGGTTGCCGGCGGTCTTTCAATTGATTATTCCGATGTATGTAATGCTCTTGCCGGATTTGAGGATAGGGAATACGATTACATTGAGGATCTGGCATCGGATATTCTGAGTATACTGCGGAGGAAATATCCTGATGGCCGCTGGGTCGTGACCGTCACAAAACCTTTCCCGCCTGTTTCTCTGAAACTTGAATCCGCTTCATTCACTATTGAGAGAGGTGAGAATGACTGAGTTTGCTCTTGGAATGGGCAGCAACCTGGGAAACAGGATAAAGAATCTTATTGAGGGTACTCGCTTCCTGCTTTCGCGGCTCGATATGGGTCTGTTCAGACTGTCCGGAGTTTACGAAACACCTCCCGTAGAAGGAGTTGAAGGCGGCAGTTTTCTGAACTGCGTCTTTGCAGGTAACTTCTATGGACCTGCAACGGAACTGCAGAAGAACTGCAGGGAGGCTGAGATCCTGATGGGCTCCCGGATAAGGAAGGATAATTCCGCCCGAACACTGGACATAGACCTGCTTTTCTTTGGAGATGTGATCAGGAATGATAAAGACCTTACCCTGCCTCATCCCGGAATACAGAGGAGACGATTCGTGCTGAAACCACTTTCCGATGTCTGGTCCGGTAAGATTCCAGGATTGAAATCTACACCCGGGGAATTGCTTAATAAATGTTCCGATAAAAGCAGTATCCAGAGTATCTATGAGATACCTTCAAAAGGCTGTTTCTGGGAGGTACCCGGCTGAAGTCTGAACTTAGCTATGTGGTTGTTGAAGGTCCCATTGGAGTGGGTAAAACAACTGTCTGCAACCTGCTGGCATCCAGCTGGAATGCCGGGACTATCCTCGAAGAAGTAGAAGAGAATCCATTTCTTCCGCGTTTCTACAGGAACAGGAAAGCCTGGGCATTTCAGACTCAGCTCTTCTTCATGCTCAGCCGTTACAGGCAGCAGAAGAAGCTGTCGCAGCTCGACCTGTTCAGGAAGAAATTCGTTGCTGATTATATGTTCGCGAAGGACAGGATATTTGCCTCTATCAACCTCCAGGATGATGAATTTGTCCTTTACGAGAAACTGTCCGCAGTGCTGGTTTGTGATATTCCTCAGCCTGACCTTGTGATATACCTTCAGGGTTCATGCGATTCCCTACTGAGAAGAATATCCAGCCGCGGAAGATCCTTTGAAAACGATGTAAGCCGCTCCTACCTTGAGAAGCTGACCGATGCCTACAATGATTATTTCTTCAGAGCAAGAAAACATCCTACGCTTGTTGTCAACACAGATCATGCGGATTTCAGACACAAGGGCGAGGATTTCAATCGACTCCTTGAGGCGGTTGAGAACCATACAGGGGGTATAGAGAGCTTCGTCCCAAAACTTGGCGGTCGGAGATAAAGGGCATTACGGTTATGCGGACTGCGGCGCAGGTTGGAAAGCTTGCAGAGCGGTGGCGCAGAGCAGGAATGCGGGTCGGATTAGTTCCCACAATGGGAGCGCTTCACAAGGGTCATCTCAGCCTTGTCTCACTGGCCCTTGGAGAGACTGACAGGGTTATTGTGTCCATATTCGTGAATCCTTCCCAGTTCGGCCCGGGAGAGGATCTTTCGTCCTACCCCGGGATCTTTGATGAAGATTTGATGAAGCTCGAAGAAGCGGGCGCTCATTGCGTGTTCTCCCCATCTGTTGATGAGATTTATCCCGATGGGTTCTCGACCTCCATTAATGTTTCCGGTCTCACTGAAACCCTCTGCGGCAAGTACAGGCCGGGACACTTTGACGGGGTTGCAACTGTCTGCGCAGTTCTTTTCAGCATAGTTCGACCGGATATAGCTGTCTTCGGAAGAAAGGACGCCCAGCAGCTGGCTGTCATCAGAAGAATGAATGATGATCTCAGGTTTGGTGTCGAGATCCTTGCAGGGGAAATAATAAGAGAATCCGACGGTCTTGCGATGAGTTCGAGGAACTCGTACCTCAGCCCCGGGGAGAGGGTACAGGCATCGGCTATTTACAATGGATTATCAAGGGCTGCCGAACTGGTTTCAGAGGGGGAAAGGGATGATGTGCGGATTTACGACGCTGTGCGGGAAGTCATTGGTAAAGCTCCTCTGGCGACGATACAGTATCTGGAGCTTGTTGACCCTGATACCATGAAGCCTCTTTCGAAGCTCACCACCCCCGGTCTTCTTGCGGTTGCTGTATATTTCGGCCATACGAGACTGATCGATAACGTGATCCTGAAACCCTGATGGTTCTTGAAGGAGGGAATATTTTGCACAGGTGCTTTCTGGGAGCTAAGTTGCATAGAATGGTCATAACGGAAGCCGATTTAAACTATGTAGGATCGGTAACTATTGATAGAGATCTTCTTGACATGTCCGGAATACTCCCCGGTGAACGGGTTCTGGTTGCTGATATAGAGAGTGGTGCGAGGTTTGAAACCTACGTTATGGAAGGCGAAAGGGGAAGCGGAGTTATCTGTATCAACGGCGCTGCGGCCAGGCTGGTTCACCCCGGTGACAGGGCGATTATCCTGCAGTACGTATGGGTTTCCGATGATGAAGCCCCTCCGAAGGCAAGAGTAGTGGTTGCGGACGACAGGAATCTCAACCCATCACTGATTGACGTATGACAGCCTGCATCATTCTCGCTGCCGGGCAGGGGAAGAGAATGAAATCACCTCTTCCAAAGGTGGTTCATCAGGTTCTCGGAGTTCCAATGGTGATCCGAGTGGTGAGACAGGCAGTTGAAGCCGGCCTTGACAGCCCTGTAGTGGTTGTCGGCCACAGCAGGGAAAGTGTTATCCCGATCCTTGAGCAAGAGGGAGCTTCGTGGGCCCTGCAGGAGGAGCAGCTGGGAACCGCGCATGCGGTTACCTGCGGGCTGAAGGATGTGTCCGCGGAAAGCGTGATGATTCTGCTGGGTGACGTTCCCCTTCTTAAGAGCTGCACGATTTCAGAACTGGAGGAATCCCGCAGAAAAGCCGGAGCTGCGATAGCGGTTCTTTCAACCTGTCCACCTGATCCATCGGGATATGGAAGGATCATCCGGGAGGGTGATCTGCTCCGGGCTATAGTTGAAGACAGTGATTGCACTCGACGACAGCTGGAAATCGGTGAAATAAACACGGGTCTCATGTCATTTGACGGCGGGGTGCTTCCTGAACTGCTGGGGGAGATTAGAACCGATAACGACCAGGGAGAATATTACCTTACGGATGCCGTTTCAATTGCCATGAGCAGGGGAATGCCCTGCATCGCTGTACTGGCAGAAGATCACAGGGAAGTATCCGGAGTGAACAACCGTGTGCAGCTGGCTTGCGCAACTGAAAACCTCCGAAAACAGGTTCTTGATGCTCACATGATCAGGGGAGTTAATATCCCCGACCCCGGCGGGGTGTGGATAGAGGAATCTGTTGAGATCGGTACAGGTGTTTCAATTGGAAGGTCGGTCAGACTCTCCGGAATGACGGTGATCGGCGATAACTGCATCGTAGGAGATGGAAGCATTCTGATAGGTAGTGATGTGGCTCCCGGCGCTGTTATTGAACCCTATACCGTAACGGGATGGAAGGCTGCCCGGTGAAGTATCTTGCCGCGCCCTGGAGAAGCGCCTATGTGACCGGTTTAAAGCCGGAGGACGGATGCGTGCTGTGCGGAATCGGCAGGGAACCCGAGAAAGACAGAGAGAATTACGTTCTGCACCGTGAGGACGGCTTTTTCGTTGTGCTGAACAGATATCCCTACATTAACGGTCACATGATGATTGTGCCTTTGAGACATGCGGAGGATTTTTCCAACCTGGACAACCGGGAGCTTAATATGCTGAGCAGGCTTATCGTGAAGTGTGAAAAGGCGCTGGTTGAAGGCATGAACTGCATGGGAATGAATGGAGGGTGGAACCTGGGAGGTTGTGCCGGAGCTGGAATTGAGGGGCATATGCATGTGCATATGCTTCCCCGATGGTCCGGCGATACGAATTTCATGACCACAACAGGTGAAACCAGAGTAATCTCGGCTTCACTGGAGGACAGTTACAGCAGGCTCAAGCACTTTTTTAACGTGGAGGTTACTTAGATAATGCCTGCAGGCGGAGGTTTCCCCTGGAGATGGGTGATAGCCGGGCTGGCAATTGCCGTTATTGTAATGACCGTGCTCATTCCCCCACCCGGAACAGAGCAGGAATTGGAGAGTACCGCTGAAATGATTGAAACGGGCTTCACGGAGGAGAATGAACTGGCCGAAGAAGCCGCTATCCCTGATACGATCCGGGTTATGGTCCTGAACGGTACATCGATTGATGGGCTCGCAAGCAGAACCCAGCGCCAGCTCCTGCGCTCCTCTTCCGATTCTACAATCATTCTCGCTCCATTCGATCCCTCGGATACCGATGACAAACCATTCAAAGAGACCATTGTCATTTCCCATCTGGCCGATATTTCAGCAGCAGGGATAATCGCGGATATCCTTGGCAGATCGGAAGACTGCATCGTATGGGAGGTTCCTGTCGGGAATGCTCCCGTAATTGTGGATGTGACCATTTATCTGGGTGAAGATATTGAGGAAGTGATTCCCGCCATTGAATAATTCCAATGAGGACTATGGAGGTGCTTTTTGTCCGAAAACATTCTGGATATTTATGTAGAAGCTATTCGTCAGCGTCACGGTTACAGGGTTGTCGCCCTGGATATGAGTAATGTGCCCCTTACAATGGAGGCTTTCCTTCTGGCTACCGCCGAGAATCGGATTCAGGCGAGAGCCATCGCTGATAATGTGATGGAAACCGCAGGCAGGCATGGATTCAGAAAACATCACATTGAAGGTTACGATGAAGGCAGCTGGATCCTCATAGATTACGTTGATCTGGTTGTTCATATTTTTCTCCCCGAGACCAGGGAATATTACAATCTGGAAATGCTCTGGAGCGATGTACCAAGCATTGAATACGATGACACGGAGGAACCGCCGGATGATGACTCCAGGCCTGCTCAGGAATGAACTGGAGAGGGGTCTGCAATCTTCAGTCCGCAGCATCTGGGGGGAAGCAATACCTGCTGATTTTCGTGCTGATGTATCCGCCTCGGACAATCTGGAATTCGGAGACCTCTCCTGCCAGGCTGCGATGAGGCTCGCGGGGATTGTTAAGGATAATCCCCGTTCAATTGCCGGAAGAATTGCTGAAGCCATGGCTGACAGTATCGAGGGAATATCATCTTTCAGCATCGATGGCCCGGGGTTTATCAATTTCAGGTTGAAGAATGGCTACCTTGCATCCGTCGCCTTCGATCTGGCTTCCGGAGGACTACAGCCACTTCTGCCGGATACGGGTGCCGGGAGAAATGCTCTGGTCGAATACGTAAGTTCCAATCCAACAGGGCCACTGACCGTCGGCCACTGCAGACAGGCTGTTCTGGGCGAAACCATCAGCAATCTCCTTGAAGCGTCAGGATGGACGGTCAGCCGGGAGTACTACTTCAACGATGCCGGAAGGCAGATAAATCTTCTCGGTGAATCACTTGCTGCCAGGTACTTATCCGCTGAAGGCGGCGAAACTTCTGTGCCGGAAGGCGGCTATCACGGGGACTACATTATCGATTGGGCTTCCGATCTCAGGGCTTTGCACGGAACCGGACTGACATGGGCGAGTGATCCGGACACTTTTATTCACTTTGCCGAAGAGAAAGCCATGGAGATGATACGATCGGGCCTTTCCCTGCTGGGCATAGAATTCGACAGGTATTTCGCCGAGAGCGAGCTGATACCGGAAGCTGTGACGGATACGATTAAAAGGCTGTCCTCTATCACAGTAGACGACATGAGCCTGGTCTACAGCGATTCGGAAAAACTATGGCTCAGGTTCACAGCCCTCGGGCGGCCGAAGGACAGGGTGATTATCCGGGAAGACGGTACTTACACGTACAGGATGCCCGATATCGCTTACCACCTTGACAAGTTCTCCAGAAAGTATGACCTGATAGTGGATATCTTCGGGGCGGATCACCTGGATACAAGCCGCGATGTTACGGCTGCACTGGAATGTCTTCTTGGCAGAGAGGTCGTTTCGGAAAAACTGAGAGTTGTCATCCACCAGTTTGTTACTCTTGTAAAGGATGGCAGTAGAATAAAGATGTCAACCAGGTCCGGAGAATTTGTAACACTCAGAGAGCTTATCAACGATGCAGGCTCGGCTGATGTTACAAAGTACCTTTTTCTGACAAGAAGGGCGGAAGCCCACATGGATTTCGACCTTGGCCTTGCGAAGAAACAATCCAGCGAGAATCCGGTATACTACGTTCAATACGCCCACGCCAGAATAGCAGGTATACTCCGCAGGGCGGGGGAAGCTGGCATAAGCATTCCGAATGAATTCTCCAGCGGTATTTCCAAACTCCTGCAAGGTGAATATGAACGCGAGCTGATGCGTCTTCTTGAATCCGTGCCTGTTGATGTCGCCGCAGCCTCGGACGCGATGGAACCTCACAGGCTTACCGAGATACTCGCGGAACTGGCCACCGGGTTCCACAGATTCTACCAGCATGTACGGGTGGTCGATACTGACAACAGAAACCTCTCCGCAGCCCGGCTGATGCTCTGCGGGGCATGCAGGCGCTGTATCAGTGATCTGCTGGGAATACTTGGAGTGGATGCTCCGGACAGAATGTAAACCCATAATCAATACGTGAACAGGACAGGTTTATTATGGCACTTCTTGTAGTTGGTTCCGTTGCTCTTGATACTATTACAACTCCTGCGGGAAAGGTGGAGGAGACCCTGGGCGGTTCTGCTATATATTTTTCGCTTGGGGCCGGATGCTTCGATGTGGTAAGGATAGTGGGAGTTGTCGGCCCGGATTTTCCCGTGTCCGAGAAGAGATTTCTTGCGGAACGCAGAATAGATGTAAGAGGTCTGACCACTGGCCAGGGGCCTACATTCCGCTGGGAGGGGGCGTACGGACCTGATTTTGGCGATGCGCGTACTATGAGGACTGAACTGGGCGTATTTGCCAGTTTCGAACCGAAACTTCCGGATGATTACGTAAATACTCCGTGTATTTTCCTTGCCAATATCGACCCTGTGCTGCAGCTCCAGGTCCTGCAGCAGGTTCGCAACCCACGCTGGATAGCTGTTGATACCATGAATCTCTGGATAGATCAGCAGAGGGATAAAGTGCTTGAAGTTTTCAGCAAGGTTGATATCGTTTTTGTTAACGCTTCCGAATCTATGCAGATATCCCGCAAGAAGAATCTTTTCGACGCCGCGAATTTCATTATCGGCTCCGGGCCGCGCTACGCCGTTATTAAAATGGGAGCGGCAGGCGCAATAATTTTCGGAGGAAGTGCCCCCTTTGTGCTTCCGGCTTATCCGCTGAAGAAGGTTATCGATCCAACCGGAGCGGGAGATACCTTCGCCTCGGGGATGCTTGGATACCTTGCCGGCAGCGACAGTGATCTTGATTTTGAGAGTATGAAGAAGGGGCTGGCCTATGGATCTGTCAATGCCAGCTACGCCTGCGGCGGTTTCGGTGTGGAGAAGCTCAGGGAGTTGACCCGTGATGATATCGATTCAGGGATGGAATAC
Organism: Candidatus Aegiribacteria sp.; assembly: GCA_013138965.1. Lineage (GTDB taxonomy): Bacteria > Fermentibacterota > Fermentibacteria > Fermentibacterales > JCC-6 > Aegiribacteria. The sequence continues at coordinate 6,293 of WTBT01000027.1, read as the reverse complement.
TACCTCTCCACAAATCAGCTGGGAGAATTCAGAATATGAAACCTGTTGATTACAGGAGCAGCGGAGTCGATATCCTGGAGGGAGAAAAGGCTATAGCCCTCATGAAGGCTCAGGTGAGAAAGACCTTTACGAAGGATGTCCTTTCCGACCTGGGCCACTTCGGGGGGCTGTACAGGGCTGATTTCAGCCATATGAAGGAGCCTGTTCTTGTGGCCAGCACGGACGGCGTGGGTACAAAGCTCAAAGTCGCCGCTATGACGGGGCGATATGGTACCGTCGGCCGTGATCTTGTTAATCACTGTGTCAACGATATTCTCGTTCAGGGCGCGTCGCCTCTGTTCTTCATGGATTACATAGCCTGCGGCAGGCTTGATGCTGTAACCGCTGCGGATATAGTATCGGGGCTTGCCGCCGCCTGCAGCGAGAATGGCTGTGTCCTTCTCGGGGGAGAAACAGCGGAGATGCCGGGTTTTTACGGCGAAGGTGACTATGATGTGGCGGGAACCATAATAGGGCTGGTGGAGAAGGAGATGATCGTAGATGGTTCGGGCATTGAACCCGGCATGATCATCATAGGCCTTCCATCGAACGGGCTTCATACGAACGGTTATTCCCTCGCCAGAAAAATTATCTTTGAAACTGCAGGTATGTCCCCTTCCGACACCCATCCTGTTCTCGGAACAGGAACGGTTGGAGATGCTTTGCTTGCTGTTCACAGGAGTTATCTCAGAACTCTTGAGCCGCTGCTGAGAGAGAAACTTTTAAAAGGAATAGCCCATATCACCGGAGGCGGCATTCCGGGGAACCTTCCCAGGATACTGCCCGAAGGCTGCGGCGCCCTGCTCAGGCCGCTGTGGAACGTACCTGCGATATTTGAACTCATTCGCGAATCGGGACAGGTGGATATCTCCGAGATGAGAAGAGCGTTCAATATGGGAGCGGGTATGCTTCTTGTCGTGGATGAAGATGATAAGGACATAGCAATGGAACTTCTGAGAATATCAGGGGAAAAGCCCTTCATCGCCGGGGAGATCCTGCGCGGCGAGGGGATAGCATTTGATGACTGATATCCTCCAAGTGTTTTACGAGGAGTGAGTTATATCAGGTATCTTATCTCCTAGGTTAAGTGCTTAAGGGGGTCATGAAATTTTCCAGTAGCAGATATTTATTTCCTCTAGTACTGTTAGTCGTTTTTGCTGTACTGTATTTTCCCACAATCGGCACTGGATTTCTTACCGATGATTTTCTTGATTGCAGCCATACCCTCCGTGAAGTTCCCGCCGCGTTTTCCTCTCAGTACGGAGGCGGGTACAGGCCTCTCATGATCCTCAGCTGGGCGCTTGATAACAGTATATGGAGTGTGGAGAATCAGTCTGGATGGCATTTCACTAATTTGATACTGCTTCTGGTTTCGTCCTTGCTTCTTTACATTCTTCTTGGCCGGTTTCTCAGGAAGCCTGCAGCGATCTACTCCGGAACAGCGCTTTTCATGTTTTCTTTTCCCATGGCAGTGGCTGTGGCACGGGTTTCATGGCGAACTACCATTCTTGCCCTGATTCCCCTTCTTGCATCTCTTATCCTTATCTCCATTTGGAGTAAAGATTCGAAGAGGAAGTGGATACCGTTTGTTGCCGCCCTTCTTTATCTAATTTCCCTGCTGGTGAAGGAAACTGCTCTTGCGGCTCTTCCTGTAATGGCGTTGGTGGCATACTGCTCGGCTGCAGACGAATCGAAGCGGCGAAAAACAATATGGACGATTGTCATTGGTTGCGTACCGCTGATCATTTATGGAGTGTTAAGGTTCAGGGCAATGGGGTTCGGTGTGAACTATGCCGAGAGTACCTTCTTCGGATCGTTCATGGTGAAGAATCTGATGCTGCAGAATTCAATAGTCTGGCGACCCTGGCTTTCCGGCGCTTCTGCGAGATTGCTGTTTCTTCTCTATCCTGTAGCGGTTTACTTCGGCGTTCCGAAGTGGAAGAACCGTATCCTCCTTTTCTCCATGGGTATCTTTCTCATGCTTCCGGTGAGCAATCTTACTCTAAGACCTGATCTATCTGTAGCTGCTTTGCCCGGAGCAGCTCTCTTCCTGGGTTTTCTTGTTGAGAGGTTTCATGGCAGAAAGTTTCTTTATCCGGTACTATCCGTTCTCTTTGCAGGCATCATCCTCTTCTCCAGGGACGAGATCAGAACTCTGGGAACGGCATCTGACTATGTTGATAGAACCACTGAACGGTTGGCAGAGATTGCTGATGAACTGCCGGGAAATGGACCGCTATTTGTAGATGGTGTTAATAATGCGGTTGGAGTCTACGGCACATTCTGGCCTGGCGAGTACATGGTTCCCATGGAATGTCTCGGAATTCAGCCAGGTCGGTTTGTAACTGGAACTGACAGAATCTGGGAAGCTCTGATCCGAGAGGGTGATTCCGGCTTCCTGGTGTTCATGTCCGATGATGCGATTCACTACACTTCCGCACCTGTTTCAATTGATATGTACCCTGAACTCCCGGATACAACCTTACTGCTGTCCGGCAGCATTCCAGCGGGTAACTTGATCCGGTATCCATCCTGCCGGGGATCTGATGAATCCGGCTCTCTTTACTTGGTTTCTCCTATCTATCCGGATTCAGTAATTGCCATTGTTCCGGAGCGAAGAGATGGATTTTCCTTCTATGATCTGGCTGCGGTGCCTTTGTGGCTTGTCTCTGATGAAGCTGCTGTTATCATGGCTGGGAGCACAACGGAGCTTGTTTTTTCCAGCAGAAATGCTTCGCGTGAGAGGGCTTTGGAGATCATGGAGTTAAAAGAGGAGCAGAGGGCTATCTGATACAACAAAGCCGTTACAATCATCATTATACCGGAAATATTCGGGAGTTACAGTGTGAAACTAATAAGTTATTCGCGCCGGCGGGATTTCATCATATCACATTACACTGCCCATGCAGGAAGAAAAAAGAGGGTTGTGCTGTTGAGTTGTTGCTCTGCCCACAGATTTCGGTTAACAAGACAGGCGTACTCCGGGCCGTAGCTGTTTATAAATCCTCTCAGACTACGCGGAATCTTCGGTTCTTTCAATATTCCTGATTTTACTTCCAATGGCACCACATATTTTTCCTGCAATACAAAGTCAACCTCTGCTTTTCCCTTGGTCCGGTAATATCGAAGAGACTGAAGAGGCTGAAGCGATTTCTTAAGCTGGGAAAACACAGAGTTTTCAAAAAGCATGCCACTATCCACTCTCTGTTCAAGCGGATCCATATTACGGGCAGCGACATTCCGCAACCCTGTATCATTGAAGTAAACTTTGGAGGATTTAACTATTTCTTTACGCTTATTCGTGAAAAAAGGCTGAAGAGCTGTCAGAATAAATGTTTCCTCAAGCAGAAAAAGATAATGCTCTACTGTCGGTCTTGATATTCCGAGTGATACGCATAATTCAGATACATTGATCAGGGAGCCGACTTGATGACTGAGCAAGCTGATCATGTTATTAAAAGCATTGAGGTTTTCAATGCTGGCAACGTCTTTAATATCTTTCATTACATATGACTGGTAAATTTCCTCAATCAGGCGTGTTTTCCTTTCGTATGTATTTAAAAACACGACCCCGGGGTAACCTCCGAATATGGTAAATTCATCATACAGTTTTTGAAAATCATCCTGAAGGAAACGCAATTCGGATAAATCGGGGAGTTTTCCGTTTTTCAGAATTGTCTGGATTGAAAATTCGGACTTCCGTTCAGCAAGGCTTGATCTTTTAAATACAAGGAATTCATGAAAATCCAGAGGATTGACATGCACAATACTTTTCCGGCCGGTCAGAGAATCTTTGAACTTCTTCTGAATCTGAAGCGAAGATGAGCCTGAAACAATAAGAGTGATCCGTGGAAAGTGATCATGAAGTGTCTTTAGAAAGGAAGATGGTTCATCCAGATAATGAATCTCATCAATAAACACAAAACACTGTTTTGAAGAATCCATCCCCCGGGCAGAAAGAAAATCAAGAAAATCCTGACCGAACATGCCGTTTACCTGTGAAAGTATATGGGGAAATTCAAGATCAAGGTATTCCATCTGTGCCGGAGCTATGTGTTCTGTCGTAAGCAGATGTTCCATCAATCGATACATCAGGCTGGTCTTGCCAACCTGTCTGGAACCAAGTAATACTATTATTCTACTGCCGCTGTTTATATCATGCTTCAGGGCAGATTCAATGCGACGGGGATATAAACCATTTATCTGTTCGAGCAAGTACGATTCTACCATTATTAACCCCCACCTTAAAATTAACACTACTATTTTAAAGGTTAATGTACGAAATGTCAAGATAGGATCTCAGTGTGACTATTTCATGATAGAGGAGGGTTCGGTAAGAAAAGCTGAAATCCTTAACAATCCGATTCCGGGGGAGAGGTGTATCGCGCAGTTTTGGGATGAATACTGGGAGGTTGTCCGACAATGGGCATAGAGCAGAAGAGCCAGATAGCTGAGATAGAATGATTACAGATTTGAGGAGAATACTTGAATGTATTTGACGATAATATGTGGTCATTATAGCCAGATATGTGGTTCCTTATGCCGATGCCGCATTCTCGGACAACCTCCTAGCTGAACATGACATTGACCGGGAAGTGTTTTAAGTGGTATCGTCTTTTCAGGTGGAGAAACAAGGAAAACCGGGACTGAAGTGCTATGTTATGGGTAGATTCCGACAAGGATGAAGATCAACTTTCCTAGTACTCTGTCAGGTATTAAGTGTCGATATAATGCGCCGTGTACTGAATTAGCGTTCCCTTCCAGAAGGTCAAGCGCGGAGGAGCCCGGAAACAGTATCTGCAACATCAGATATGGAAAGAGCTGATATCTTTTCGTCTATTCTGAACGAATCGTCACCGGGATAAACAATGTAGAGATGGTTAAGTGTGAGGTCGTCGAGAGCCATGCGCATGGATCTGGTAGTACGCACAGTTTCTGAAAACTTGAATTCAAAGCCGAGATTCAGCCCCTTCGGATCAAGAAGCAAGTCAACTTCGGCGCCGGAATGCGTTCCCCAGTACCATGCTTTCCTGTCTCCGGAAATGGAAAGAATTTGTTCCAGTGCAAATCCTTCCCATGAGGCGCCGACTTTGATGTGACAGAAAAGCTCCCTGAATGCTTGAATTGAGATAAGGGAATGGAGCATTCCGGAATCCCTTATGTAAACTTTTGGGGCCCGTACCTGTCTTTTCTTCATGTTCACATGCCAGGGTTGAAGCCTTCTCGCCATGAAAGTTCCGCAAAGAATATCCAGGTAGGATGCGGCTGCTTTTTCTCTGGTTCCAAGCGACCTTGCAAACTCAGCGGCATTCCACTTTTGACCGTGGTAATGCGCCAGCATAGTCCAGAATCTTCTCATTGCTTCCGGCGGAATTCTAAACCCTAACTGGGGAATGTCCCTTTCCAGGAATGTTCTTGTGAAGTCTTCTCGCCAGTGTAGGCTGGCTCTGTCGCTGCCTGCAAGAAAAGATCTGGGAAAGCCTCCTCTAAGCCACAGGCTGTTCCAGGATGAATCACCGATCTCCCGAAGATTGAATCCGCCCATATCGACAAATCCAATTCTTCCGGCCAGGGTTTCCGAAACTTGTCGGATGATCTGGGGAGAAGAACTTCCCAGTACAAGAAATTTAGCAGAGCACGAGCTGTCATCCACCAGCACCCGAAGTATTTCATAGAGCTCAGGCATTCTGTGAATTTCATCCAGAACAACCAGCCCGTCCAAATCTCGCAGCGCCATTATGGGGTTCTGAAGGACTGCCCGATCTTTTGGGTCTTCAAGGTCAAACCGGTGAACAGGTTCAATGTGAACAACTGAACGGGCAAGAGTGGTTTTTCCGCACTGCCTGGGTCCCAGAAGAGCAGTGACAGGATTCTCCCCGATTCTGAGTATAAGCTCGGCTAGAAGTTTTTTTCTCTTTATCATGCATGAAATATAACATTGATATTCTGCTAGTCAAGTACTGATTTTCAATGTTAATCTTGATAGCAGTGGAGTTCTGCATGGAAGTCAGGCATGGAGGATGAGCGAGCCCTATGACAGGGTCATCGCGCCACGTGCTGTAACTTCCACAGACGGAAGGATTGGAATGGGAAGATTAGCTTTTCTGTTTCCCGGACAGGCATCACAGAGTGTAGGTATGGACAAATATAGACCTGCTGAAACAGGCAGGAAAAAAGTTGCCGGGATTGAGAAAAGATGTCTCCTGTCAGGATTAGGTAAGAGTATCTTTCATTACCCCTATCATCCTGTCCGC
>WTBT01000043.1 GCA_013138965.1 Candidatus Aegiribacteria sp. | reverse complement strand
TTCAATATCTGCGGACAGTTCAAACCACTGCAACCTGTCTGACAAAGCTGACTCCAGTCGAAAAAAGAAATCCTCCAGCATAAAAGCTCAGAATAATTCAAATACTGTTTATTATATCTGGGGGGGGGTAACCCTACATTACTCGCCCATCCGTCCTCCGCCGGAGTTTTTTTACGATTCGATGAAAATCCTGAATAACAAATAAGACAGGAGAAATGATGAGATCATTGATAATAGTGCTGATGTTTGTCGCTGCAGCAATAACGGCTGCCGATAATATTGATTCTGGTTCTTCAGACCTTGAAATTGTTGAAGTATTCCGCGCTGAAACTCCGGAAGAGCTTGAAGCTGCCTTAACCGATGGCTATCCCATGCCCTGGCTTGAAGAGATCTTAAGCGATGAGAGCATTCCCGAAGAAGACAGGTACTGGCTGGACTGCAGGGTGAGGGCGGCGATAGCCAGAGATCTTAGTCTTTTCTTCGACAGAGATGGAAATCCTGTACACATAGAGTGCGATTACATGCACCCAGGCGAAGACTACTGGCGAGAACATTTCATAGTGAATTTGCCAGGTGAATCCTACAGGTTTGATTCACCAGATATGCCTACCGGGATCACCGATCAGCCCGGCTATATAGTCAATCTATTTGGAGAGAGAGTAGGTGACATCGCACTTTCCCGTAGCAGGATATGGCTTGCCAGGGATGCGTCGGTCGGAATCGGGATATGTGACTACAGTTGGGATGGTAGAAGAGCTAATTCCGCTTGTTTTCTTTATCCTGATGGGAGTTTCATAGAAAAGGAGATAGATCCCATCTTTGTACAGTTTGCTCTGAGTGAAGATGGCAGTATTGCTGTATATTATTCCGCAAGCGCACATGATTATGATTCACCTGAGCGAATGCTGTATGCCTTTGATAGCAACGGTGAGTTGATATTCCACCGCTTGATGCCAACTGGTCCTATGTCCGGAAGTGCAACTCCTGCTATTTCTCCGGATAACACAATAATAGCTGCTCCAATAGCAGGCTCAATGGTCTGGCTTCTGGACGCGGGTACTGGTGAGAAACTCTTCCAGTGGGGTGGACTATCTTCGGAAGGTCCTGAACGTTATGCGATCGGTCACCATTTAACTTTCTCCCAGAACAGTCGCTACCTTTGCGCCTCTGGCGGTGATGCGGTTATTCTCGACTGTGAGAATGGTGAGGTTGTGATGCGGGTTTCAAGAAGTATGGGACATTTTGAAGACAATCCACCGTATACCGATGAGACCTTGACTCTCGCAAGGACTGATAATACGGCTTCACTACTCGGATGTGTTAGAAGAATACGCCTTCACGACGGGACACCATTTATTAAGATCAGTTTCGAGAGTGAAGTATATAATATTTCCGGAGCTTTGGATCTGCTTCTTGATGACAGCTATCCGTATCCTTCTCCAAATGGGATCTTTTTACTACTTGATAATTATGATAGCCATTATTTTGATGGTCCTTACAGCGGTGACACTGCAACTCCCCTGACAATATTTCGTATGAGGGAGGTGCAATGATGAGCCATATAGCAGTTACACTGATGATGCTGTTTGCAGGGCTGGTTACTGCAACTGATCCCATTCCCTGGCCGATGCAACCGCAGGATGGAACGCACAATCTGTACCATAGCTACGGTGATTACCATAGAGCGTGGTCAGAAGTACCAGGGTCGGAACCAGGGTTAAATTTCCATTGTGGAATAGACCTGACGGATCCTACGCCGGACATTGAAAACGATGCGGCTGAGGATGTATACTGCGTTCGTTCAGGATTTGTAACCTGGAGGGATTGGATGGATGAGACTCCTGATCCTCCTGCAGACCACGATAACTATGCCATTGTTATCTGTGATATCGAGGGGCAGACCACAGGATACGGGTGGTCCTATCAGCATATCGAAGATCGTTTATATACTGCAAATCGTGGTAATCCATTTGAGGTTGGCGATCCATTCAATTTAGGAGCTCGAATCGGTGACATCGACAACGATGCTTCCAGTCAGGGCGGTCCTGGCTGGACAGGTGATCACCTGCACTTCATGCGGAGCGCCGCTTTGTACGATCACTATCTACCCGGTTACTGCAATCCACTGTACTACCTGATGCCTGAACCAGTGCACAATCCACCTGAATTTACCTGGGAATGGCTGTGCAATCCAACTCAGGAATACAGGTTTTTCGCCATACCACAGTACGATGCGCTTACTCAATGGGGCAGCCAGTGGGTCGATCTGAACGCATGCAAAACTGAGATAGATGGTTTTCAAGATAACATCCATGGAGCGGTAGATCTGGTCGTCTGGTTTGTTGTAAACGGAACAGGTTCGACAGGCAGCATGTCACCTAGAGGAGTCATGCCGCAACGGTTGGAATGGTGTCTTGAAAGATGGGATCCAGTGACTTCTACTTGGTACGAAGTTCAGGATAACACTGGCTCTACTTACAGACGATTCCCGTTCGACTTCGGTGATATAGAGTTGGGTGGATCGTCAGATTGGGAGCGGTACAAGCAACTGTACTTCAGATTCGATGCAGTGGACTTTTTCAGCTCCACCGGTACCATGTGCTGTCTCACAAACTGCTCTGATGCTGACAATTGGGATGGTATACAGAACATTACCGAGAATTACTGGCAAACGGATGTGAAGCTTGATCTTTCCGGACCAACGGACAATCCTGTTCTGCAGCTTACTCCGGACGGGCCATCATACCGAGTTGTAATTCAGCCTTATGTATTCAATGGAGCCGCCAATCCTCCTTTAGCATTGTCTCCAGCGTATGCTGAACTTGAGCTTCACAACTCCTCCCCCATAGTAATGAGTGCGGAGATTCTTGATGAATCCATGGCAGTGGTCTGGTACGCCTACTGGGAAGCCGTTGAAACTGCAGGAGGTCTCGAGGCTGAGTTTGTAAATCCTTCGAACTTATCCGTTCAGTTAGATCAGACGCTTACTGCTACTGTTGTATTCTCTGAGCCTGTGAATACCTCAACAATTGATATAACCGCAGGCAAGCCTCCCTATTACAATGATCTGACAGTAAGCACCACAGGGTGGTCCTGCACGAACAATCCTGAGCCTTATTACGATACCTGGCTTGGAACCATAGAAGTTCCCGCTGGAGGTATCTCCGGATCCATCAGGCTCTGCATAGATGGAGAGGATCTGAACGGCAACTGTCTCATGGATCCCGCCGGAGCATTTTTGGATGAAGTGGATGCCTATTCGGATACCTACCACGGTTTCGGGATAGCTTTCAGTATTCAGCCCGGCTGGCCTGTAACCCTTCATGATTATGCAAAGGGCTCACCGGTCCTTGCCGATCTTGATGCTGACGGTGATCTTGAAGTTGTTATTCAGAGTACGGATGGCTGGGTACATCTTCTTGCTGACAGTGGCAATACGCTTAACAGCCACTGGCCGATGCAATCAGGCGGGTGGGGCAGTATCAATGTTTACGCCTGCCCGTCCATAGTTGATCTTGATGGAGATGGCGACCTTGATGTTCTTTCGGTT
>WTBT01000059.1 GCA_013138965.1 Candidatus Aegiribacteria sp. | reverse complement strand
CGGGTGAAAACTGGGTGTTCAAACCTTGACTACACCAGGAAGGAAATTATTCCGCCAACAAATGCATGAACCAGAAACAGATGCAAGGTTATTGGTGAGCGATTACTGTTCTGGTTATGCAGACGTTGTGTGATCAAATCAGTTGAACATTCAGTGCAGTTGTACTATGATATCAATAGGGGGTGAGATTGATGACGAAAATCACCATTCAAATAGAAGACAATAAGGCTCAAGCATTGCGTGAGAAAGCAAAACGTTATGGCCTTGATCCAGAGAAGTTTCTGGCAGCTTCTGTTGAAAACCTCATTAGCCAACCCGACAGCGATTTCGAAGAAGCGGCTCTACGCGTATTGTCAAAGAATAAGGAACTCTATCAGCGACTCTCCTGATGCGTTATCTCTCAATTTCAGAAGTACTTGAGCTTCATGAAAGGCTCATCTCCTCCTCCGGAGGCCCAACAGGAATTCGAGATTTGGGTGCTTTGGAATCTGCTGTCAATCAGCCCTATGTCACATTCGATCAACAGGATTTATATCCAGACTTAGTTTCCAAGGCTGCTGCTATTTGTTTTTCACTAGTAATGAATCATCCGTTTCTCGATGGCAACAAACGTGTTGGACATGCCGCCATGGAAACATTTCTTGTTCTTAACGGAGCGGATTTAGACTGCTCTGTAAATGAGCAGGAACGAGTCATGCTCAATCTTGCCGCAGGAAGAATGGATCGTGCTGTATTCACAGATTGGGTAAAAGAACACACAAATGCATGAACCAGAAACAGATGCACAGTTATGTCCAAGTTGATATCTGTTCTAGTTATGCAGAGTGTTCTGCAGGAAAAGGAATTGACAAATGTATATGATGAAAGTATACATCTAACATGGTAAAACCTCGTGATCGCGTGAAGGATTGTACGGGTTTCGAATGGGATGAGGGCAATGCTACGAAGAATTGGGAAAAGCACGATGTTTCGCAGTCGGAGTGCGAACAGGTATTCTTTAACAAACCTCTCATCATTCGCAGAGATAGCGCCCATTCAGAAACCGAATCCCGTTACTATGTTCTGGGGCAAACAGATTCTGGAAGGCTTCTCTTCGTGGTCTTAACAATAAGAGAGAAGCTGATTCGAGTAATTTCTGCAAGGGATATGACAAAGAGAGAAGAACGAAGGTATCTAAGATGAAGAAGAGAATTCCGAGATTCAAGACGGAAGATGAAGAAAGAAGGTTCTGGCAGACTCATGACTCCGCCGAATATATGGACTGGGATGAGGCTGCAGAAGCGATACTGGCCAGGCTGAAACCTTCCACCAAAACTATTTCACTTCGCTTGCCCGAGTCCATGATCGAAGAGCTCAAACTCCTGGCGAACAAGAAGGATATTCCTTACCAGTCACTACTCAAGGTATATCTTGCCGAGAAGTTGGAAGAAGAATTGCAGGGAATACGAGCCCACTGATTGCAGAACAAACAGCTGCAGTGGAATTACACATACAGGGATGCTTTCCAGGTGCGTGAAATCCACTGAGCCTTAGCGTTCACTTGTATATTGCTAAGCTATTTCTAAAAAATAAATGCATGCTGACACTTTGGAAAAATACCAATTCCCTTAAAAACGAAAAAGACAAAAAGAAAGTAACCTTGCAAAGTCGAAGCAGTAATACTATATTGGTATTACAATGTTCAACTTGGAGGTGAACTATGCATGTTACAGCAAAAGGACAAGTTACTATTCCAAAAAATATAAGAGAAGAATTGGGAATCAAACCCGAAACAGATATTGATTTTAGAGAGGATAATGGTAGGTTTTACATCGTTAGAATCAGTAAACCTAAAACAACCGAAAAGTTTAATAAACTACGCGGGATAGCTACAGCTAAAATGACAACAGACGAAATCATGAGTCTCACAAGAGGATAACATGAATGGTATATTGATTGATTCGTGTGTCTTGCTGGATTTGTTTACTGACGATCCTATTTGGGCAAACTGGTCAGAAAAAATCTTAGATAAATACTCTCAAACGAATACATTATACATAAATTCGATTATCTATACAGAGGTATCAATTGGCTTTAATAAAATTGAGGAAGTTGAAAGAGCGATTTCTAAATGCAGCACTATAAATGTAATTGAAATTCCCCGTGAAGCCCTTTTCTTAGCAGGTAAAGTCTTTCTTAAATACAAAAATAATCATGGGACAAAAACATCTACCTTGCCTGATTTCTTTATTGGTGCACATGCCTCTATATCAAAATTAAATTTAATAACCAGGGATATAACGAGATATAAAACCTATTTCCCATCACTTAAGCTAATACATCCATAAGCATTCATTCCTGTTAAATCATTAGCGATTCTATTCCATACCTTACACTCTGATTACTTAGTTCTCCAGCTTTAACCCTGTGAAAGTTAGTTTACTCGAAACGAATCCAGAAAGAAATTGCAACAGCCGGTAGCCTAGTTGATTCATGAATAATAATAGTCTGTCACTTGTGATTAGCAAATTAATATGCTATTGTAACACAAGTAAAGGTGTAAAAAGATAAATGAACTAAGAGCCAACACTTATGAGGCCCACGTTGTCAAGGGGTAAAGATCTTCACTGACAGCATGTGCTAACTGCTTTCATTCATCATCTTGTATTCAGTATTTGCGTTCTGTCTTAGTTTCAATACTTAGTTCTGCGCTAAACACTTATCGAGGATCAGCGATTCATCCTTGATGAACCGGGAAGGATCTTACCTTCTCGTCCTAGAAACACATACGTTCCCTCATGCCGTCCCATTCAAAACGTCGGGCTGAATGCCGTAACATTCACCAGTTAGCTCCGGGTTCGGGGGAGGAGCAGAACACTTCATTGAATACCTCTCATTTCTGCGGGAGCGGAGCGACCATCCAATCAAACAAGATGTTTACCAGGAATGCGCTGAGGTACCTTCATCCTGGTCAAAAGGCACATGCCTTTGCCAGATTCTCTCGAAGTTTCTATTCGAGGGTACTCATCCAGCTTTTTCCTTTTGGCTACAGTTAGCCTCTCGGCTTGGTCACTCCCTCCCTTATGCTCTTAAAAACTTCTTTATATCGAACGCCTGATTGCGCTTCAGCATGTAATAAGTTGCTCTTCCAAGCTTATGAGCAAGGATGGAGAGTGACTTGGCTTTGCCGTGTTTCCGCTCCAGTCTTTTCTTGTATTTCATCCCTTCCGGATTTCCTTTCAGGAACATTACAGAGGCTTCAGAAAATGCCCATTTGAGATGAACATTTCCGATCTTGCTGCCGGAAGTGCCATATCGTTTTCCAGCAGATTCTCTGGCACATTTCACCAGCCTGCTGTATGAAGCAAAGTTCTGTACTCTAGAAAAGCGGTTAATGTCTCCTATCTCGTAGAGGATCGTCAGGGATAAGACCTTCCCGATCCCATAGATGGTGCGGAGCAGATACAATGACTGAGGATCATGGTTCTTTGCATTGTCCAGAACATGCTTTTCCATGGCTCTGATCTGAACGGCAAATTGATCTATCATATCCATATTGGTCTTCATGCTCATATACACATCCGGATCGGTGAAGTGACTCAGAACCTCTTCACGACGACATTTGTGTGTGATATTGGAAACGCCGAAGAGAGGCTGGTTGTACTGGCTGTTCGTGTTCTGAACATGGGTGATAAGATCAGCTCTCTTCCGAACCAGATAATTCCTTCTTCTCAGAAGATCTCTTGTTGCTCTCATCTTCGCTGGATAAACATAAGCCATCGGGAACATTCCACCTTTGAGCATGGCAGCTATCTTTCCCGAATCTATCCTGTCGTTCTTGGCCTTCCCTCCATGGATGGCTTTCATGTTCCGATGAAGAACGATTTCACCGTCAGAACTGATGATGCAGAGATACATCACCCTGGCGTGAAGGTCGATGCCGCAGTAATGTTGGTGTGTGGTAGTATAGAATCTCATTGGGTCTCCTCCTTGTTAGGGATAAAGGTTAGCACCTCCAGCATACCACGAAGGCATGCCGAGGGGGAGGCCTCAATGAGTATCAAACAAATGCAGCAGAACGGCGGCTAGGCTATTGGGGTTGAGTATCTTGTCTGCTGATTTGAGGCGTTATGTGTATAGAAATCATTAAAAGAAGGAGATATTTGAAATGGGATACATTTTCTTGACAAAGGATAACATCGACTCCGAGCATATTTGTTGCGCTTTTTCGGATAAGAAGTGCTCAAAAAGCTATGAACTCAAGAAGAAGTGGCTGACAGGAGAATTCGATAATGGTTACGTCTTCCGACGCCTTGATGAGCGTGCCAAAGTATTTATAGAATACGGTCCATCTGAAAAAGCATGGGTTCCGGTAACGGCTCCCAACTACATGATGATTGGCTGCTTTTGGGTTTCTGGAAAATACAAAGGCAATGGTCACGGTAAGGCTTTATTGCAAGAAGTGCTCGAAGCCGCCAAAAACCAAGGGAAAGATGGCGTTGTTACAGTAGTAGGAACAAAGAAGTTTCACTTTATGAGCGATACCAAATGGTTGTTGAGGCAAGGGTTTGATGTTTGCGAAAGCACTTCTTCTGGCTTCAGCCTCATATCGATGGATTTCAATAAAAAGGTCAAACGTCCTTGCTTCAAAAATTCGGTTAAGAGTGGTGAGTGCCCTGTAAAGAAAGGCCTCGTTGTCTACTTTTCAAATCGTTGTCCCTATTCGGAATACCATGTTAAAGAATCTTTGGTTGAGACAGCCGATAAACGACATTTACCACTCAAGATGATCAAATTAGAAACAATAGAAAAAGCACAATCTGCTCCGACGCCAGCCACGATTTTCAGTCTATTCCTGAACGGCAAATTCGTGACAACTGATATCAGCGTTTGCATGGATAGTCGGTTTGATAAAATTATTGGAAAATAGTAAACACATAACAAATCACTGCACTGGATTTTTACTCCACTGCGCTACGTAAAAACCAGTGCGTTCAAACGTAGGACCAAGGAAGATGGAAATTGTTGTAGATAAAAGCTACCTCCAAGGAGCGACCGGGGAAGAGATTCGGCGTATATGTGAATCCGGAAAAGCCCTTATGCCGCAATCTCTATTCTATGAACTACTTACGACCTCTCCTCAAGTTCGATCTTCATGCTTCCGAAAGATTCCTTCCATTGAAAATCCTTTTACTCTGGTGCCAAATGTTGGTACTCTTCTAAGGTTTGAGACACAAAATGGCCGTTCTTGCCGGCCAATCAGATCGGA
>WTBT01000021.1 GCA_013138965.1 Candidatus Aegiribacteria sp. | reverse complement strand
GACCAACACCATAACCACTGTAAAGAAGATAAATGAATCCTTCATCATCGGTATCTACATCAGCCATAAGATATCTGTAAGTTGTATTACCCATAAAACCGTCGTATGTGAATCCTACGGGACCTTCAAGCTCATGACCGAAGTAAGTCGTTCTAACAAGTTTCCCGTCATAGGCAAACTCCATGATCATGTCTCTATACGACAGGACAGCGACAACTGATGTATCGGTCAGGGTAATATCAAATACCTTCGGTCGCAATGAATGCTGGAAATCCGGTACCTTGTAGATACTGAGCCGATCGAAATGCCCTTCTGTCATGCCAATGTACCACAGCCCATCGATTTGGGTAACCCTGAGAAATCTCTGGAAAGAACAATCCAAATCGGATATAAATCCGCAATATGATGCCCTCAAATCACATTCCGCTTTATTCCACAACATAGTTTCATTGATGATTTCCATTCCCTGAGCGAGTCTGAAGTCAGGCATAGAACTTCCATCAGGTGCATCAGGGAGCATAGCAATGTCACTGAGTCCTTCCATGCTGATTGTTTCGATCATTTCCCCTGTGGCAGAATCAAGAACTGGGATTTCATCAATAACAGAAAAGTACACTCTGTTTCCATCAACATATACAGCTGATGCGCACCCATACGCCCCATATTCTGTTGACCAGAGCAGTTCTCCTTCCCAATCGTAGGCTGATATTCCTCCAACTGTTGAATCACCACACTGACCAATAACCACGTAATCATTTGAAGAATCAATACAACCCGGCATTAACGCAAGATCATCAGCAAACCTGTAAGGAATCTCAGCTAACTGTTCGGAAGATGCTTCTGACGACTCATCAATTGTCTGATAGCTTACTGGATTCATTTCTTCGTATTCATTGCTGCAGGAAAGCAGCACTATACTAAAAATGAATATGGTATATTTAGATTTCGTCTTTTGCATGTTTCAATTTAATGTGCATTTTCAACATACTCATCTGTTTGAACCTGTAACAATCATTTTCGTCTACGAAAGGCAACAGTTTACCCGTAGCGCTATAGGAATGAGCTAAACATCCCCCAAGACAGATTGATTGAAAATCACAGTTAGCTTCCCTGCAGACTTGTGACCTTTTATTATTAGCTTTTCTAACCATATTCAAGACCGGTGAATCCTCCCATATTTCCCGAAAATTCCTTCCATTTAATTTTCCAGCGTTCATTGCTTCAAAATACATTGCTCTGCATGGAAGCACATTACCATCTGTAGCAATTGCGAATTCCTTTGAAGCTACAGTACATGCAGCCCTGTAAGACAATGAATTACCCCATGCTACTATGAGTTGATCCTCTAATTCTTTGTTAATGCTCGTTGTACCAAGGTTACATTCATAGTTCTCATCCATCTGCCTTTTGGATGGCACCAGATGTGGAGCAAGATGCCATGCTTCCTGAAAAATCGGCATGACGCCCATAAGACTCTTATATCTATTACGCATATATCTGATCGTTTCACCAATAGTACTTATATTGTAGGTGGTTAGAACTGAATTAATTCCAAATGCAATTCCTCTTTTATCAAGGATATCCAAGGTGCTCATTACTTTACTGTAGGAACCATGACCTCTGGAGAGATTGTTTATTTTTTCAATATGCGAATCAAGGCTAATAACAACCTGGTCAACTTTATCAAATATCTTTATTGCTTTTGAGTCACACTGAGTTCCATTGCTGAGTATTTCAACGCGGATTTTATGATTTTTTATGAGACATACAAGCTCATAAAGCTCATCATATAATAATGGCTCTCCACCGGATATGGTAATTTTCGATGGAATGTTGTAAGAAAATATATCCTTGAGTATTCTTTCCCAGTTTATAAAAGTAAGTTCCTTGCGTTGATACTTAAGCCTATCTGCTTTATTGTAGCAATATTGACACTCCAGGTTGCATCTATCCGTTACATGTATTGATATTCTTTTATAATTGATGTCATGATTCTGTATCTGAGGTAAGGTTCTATGAGGCTTTCTTGATTTTGTCGATAAATCTATAAGCAAATCGGATTTAATCATATCGTTAATCTGATCAGTAACCGTTTCTCTGCTGTAATTCTGATATGCGGTTTCCACTCTTCGTACAAGTGTATCAAAAACAACAGGGATACTGCAACAATCCATAATGTACGCAATATCCCTGTTACCATCCACAATGGACAGCGTATCAGGCATGTAAAATACGTAAGTATCTTTCAAAGGCATCCTGTAATGATGCGCAGCCTTAAGTACCTGATCCATTGTGGTTCTTGATTTCATCTAGCAGGTATCCCCTTCTGAATGTCCCTGTCCACAACCACCTTGGATGCCAAAACCAACACCTTCTCCACAGGATGCAGTACAGGATATTTGACAGCCCTGTCTATCAGTACCCCCATTTGTATTCTCAGTGGTCAGGTCTATTGCTGTTAGATCGTACATGCTTTCTCCTTTCGAAAGTTAATCTGAAGAGGGTTTAATTCCCCGCCCCTTGGGGCGTAGCAACAGTTGCAGTTCGACTTATAGATACCCCGCTGCTTGCGGCGGGTGTAGTTCATTAAAGAACAACATTGGTGGTTTATAGTAACTGCGGCCCCTCCCTCCCCCTCGCCCCCGCCGCGCGTCTCCATTCAACTACATACTCATAAGACCGTGGAGATAG
>WTBT01000010.1 GCA_013138965.1 Candidatus Aegiribacteria sp. | reverse complement strand
ACATATCTGGCTATAATGACCACATATTATCGTCAAATACATTCAAGTATTCTCCTCAAATCTGTAATCATTCTATCTCAGCTATGAGGCTCTTCTGCTCAATGCCCATTATCGGACAACCTCCTAGGCGGAGATGACAATCCAGGTAACGGTTTGGCAACTTTAGGATCTGTTTCATTTTCATCCTTATCACCAGAGTTATCACCAGAGGTAGAGATTGTCTCTGTCGGAGTAGATCGCTCTGGATCTGGATGTAGCCAGTATGCTGACAGATTAATAGTCATAGGGAATGATGGAGAAGCCCGAACTTCAGCTACTCCACTAGATTTTTATATCCTACAGGAACCAATCAGCATGGATATTGCAATAGGAGGAACGCTTGATCATTACGAGCATATGTTAACTTCAGCTCGAATATATGCAAGCCGTAATCCGCATAGATCTGCGATATTATGGCGAAATAATGGAGGCATATTTCATCATAATTCCCAGATAGACTCTGATTATAATTATCTTTCTGAATACGCATATAAAATTAACAATGTATGGATACATGGCATTGCAGATAATCGTGCAAAGTGCTTCATTCCAAACGTGCAAGCTTATGGCAGACATGGACAGGAATTCTGTAATTTCTGTCCCACTGCTGATGAACTACGCTATATGGTAGTATCGCCAATCATACTCGGTGCTAGAGGAATCCAGTTTTACGGTCTGGATCTGGCAATGATGTCCGGTAATGGTGATGAAGGTGGCAGTACAGCCTTCACAAGCCCAGCCGAACTGGTCAATTGGGGTCCCAGCATAGATCAAGAAAACCCAAACATGATCTCCCGAGTACATCAAGTGGTTAGCGAACTCGTGAACAATGATTTCACAACCGCATTGACTGCTTTATATTGTTACGCAATGGGTGATGATGAGGTTGTGCATGCTTATTATTATGATGGTATAATATCCCCTATCAGTGATAATAACTGTGGTTTCATTGCGCTAAAAGATCAGAATTCAGGCAATATCTACGTTCTTCTAGCGAATATGTCCAATCAACCGGCTGACGCCAGTAATGTTCTGTGGTTCAAGGATGAGTTCTGGGACAACTGGAGTCTCTGCAATGTGGGAGGTTTCCCAGTGACTCTGTATTCCGGTACTGACCAGGTAACAGAAAGAAGCGAGAGTTCACCGGAATCTAGGTGCCTTTCGGTAGATACCCACATGCAAAATGATAGGAATTCCCGATCCAGGATACCATTGTTAGTAAGATATGGAGATTTACCACCATACAGCTCGAGTATCTTCTATCTGACACCAAGGGATGAAGGCAGCCCGAATGCACTAGATACCCAGGCTTCCGAGATTCTTGATAGAACGAACCTGGAATTGCGTCAGGATGATGGTTCAATAATGATCGAAATGAACATCCCCGGACCATATGATAATGCCTCACTTTCTATGTACGACATAACTGGAAGGTCCATCAGTACTCTATGGGAGAGAATGAACGGCAGTGAAGTATTCCTTTCATTCTCAATAAGTGAATCCGAATATCCCGCAGGCGTGTATTTTGCTGTATTGCAGATGAATGATCATTTGATTTCACGTAAATTCACTATACTTCGTTAAGGTAATTATAGTTCAAGTGGGAGAGGTTGAACGATAGCCTCTCCCATCATGCTTGCCATAATTGCTAAAGGAAAGACGTTTACCACATAAGTGACAGTAGCCATCAGTCCTATCATAGATTTTTCTTTTCTGCTCATTTGAATACTTCAATTCCAACCTCCTTCATTATGCTATGATATCTAACATTGACATGTTATAATATCTAACATATATTTCGTCAACACCATTTAGAGGAGGTATTGCAGATGAAGATTGGTGGGAATATCAAGAAACTCAGAGAGAAACTTGGTATGCGGCAGGAAGATCTGGCAAAACAAATGGGTCTTAGTAGAAGCACAATTACTCAGATTGAAGGGAACGGACGTAAGGTTACTGTTGAAGAGTTAATCGAGTTTGCCAATGTAATGAACATATCTATTGAGATTTTAATTAATCCTGATTTAAAACCTGAAGAAGTTGTTGAATATTCGATCTCTGAGCCCGATATGAACCAGAGTAAAGTAAGAATCAGCATTCCTCAGAACAACTTTGAGAAGTTCAAAGAAGTCTTACTTTATGTACTTTGCAGGATTGGCGCGAAACCCAATATCGGTGAGACAGTGTTATATAAACTGCTATATTTTATTGATTTTGATTACTATGAGAAGTACGAAGATCAGCTTATAGGAGCAACTTACATAAAGAACACATACGGACCCACGCCTACTCATTTCCATACACTTGTTGAAGAGATGATTGAGGAGGGTAGTCTTGCTCGTGTTTCCAAAAAATATTTTAATTATCCACAAACGAAATACTTGCCTCGTAGGGAACCCAATATATCTAAGCTGACTGGTACTGAACTTGACACTATCAATGATGTTCTTTGTCGCTTAGGAGAAATGAATGCAACACAGATCAGTGAATATTCTCATAAGGATATTCCTTGGATAACCGCAAAGGAAGGAGATCATATAGAATACGAATCCGTTTTCTATAGAACACCTGAATATTCAATGAGAGAGGATTAACACGAAAGGAGGAATTATGATTGTGAGGAATAATGGAATTCGAAGGTATATGCAGTGTAGAAAAACATAGTCGCTTCACGAGAGAACTAAAGAAACTGAAAAAACGTTTCAGAACTCTTGAAGATGATCTTGACAATTTTATAAACACATCTGTAAGAGCAGTTCATTTATACGGTACTCCTCCGGAATCTCTTGGACACTTTGAAATTCAAGGCCTTTATGATGAAACCGAGGGCTATTTCATTGCAAAGAAATTCACATGCAAAAGTCTGAAAGGAAAAGGAGTTAGAACAGGAATAAGAGTTGTTTACCACTTTGAGAAACAAAATCTACATCTCCTATTGATAGAATTATTCCACAAGCAGGATAAGAGTACTCCAGATCTTGATAGAATCAGAGCATTAATTGAAAATAGGTTAAATATCGATATGAGAAAGTAGCCTGCTTGCGATTGCTTATATATCTGTATCGATAATACTTTGGTTCATGAATAATGCTACGCATTGACTCAGTCTTTTCTGACTCTGTTTCCCCTACTACCCTCGAAGCCCTTCTTCATGATCACCCCTACCTCCCCAGGATCACCGCCACAGATCTCCTTAATAAGCTTCGAGAGTATGCCAACGATCCCACTGAACTTCCAGGATCGGCAATTGCTCTGGGTAAGCGAATCAAGGAGGCGTAGACTTCCCTGGCAACGCAGGGTATCAAGATTGAAGACCACAGAACCAGCAGAGAGCGCTCTATGACGATCACCTACGGAGCCCCGGATGAGGATGACTGGGGTAGCGAAGAAGACGATGTCCCGCCTCATCCCAGCTTCCCAGCCGAGGAGGTGTGACATGCTCTTCGATCCAACGTCGAAGCTTCTCTGGCAGGAAGAAGCTAATACCACCTGGTTCACGAACACCAAGACAGGAAGAACATATTGCCGCTTGACAATCAGATTCAAGCCGATCCCGTCGAGAGGGAAGAAAGGGCGGTAATACTGACAAGTGGTGACGATGGCTGACATGATATTATCGACTGATGTCACCACGTAACTTCCTGCCCCCCTTCATAAACGGTGGATTATGACAGGTGTGACAAAAGATCCTTCCTATTATCTGAAAAGAAGAAGAAGAATCAAGGAGGTTATTCCCAGTATCTCTCTCAATCTGGAGGATTTTAATTAAGTACTTGTCATCCTGTCACAGGACTAGTATCTGCATGTTGTACAGCAACATCTGACATGATACCTGGCCTCTTCTGCTTGTCATTCCCCCGTCACAGGGGAAAGGAGGAGATTCCATCGGGATTGAAGGTTGGATAGAAAATGGTTACTTATCATGGCGTTGGTTCGTGGAAAAACAGACTAACCTTCGTTCTTTGTTGTCTGAATCAAGGCCATGATTGCATTTCGGATTGCGACCGGCAATTCCGACCAGGCGTCGATGATATATTTCAGATCGCCTGGCAGATCTGACCGTGACACACATATGACACACTTTGAGTGCAATACTCTGTCTGGATTCTGTTCTGGTTCTGTGTGGGTTCTGCTCTGACCAGGATTTCCTCTTTTCTTAAGTGTTTGGTTTTGCAGTGATTTGTATCATTTATGTCAGTAATGTGTTGTGGTTCTGTATGGTATAACATGTTGTCCTGTAACGGGTTCGAATCCCGCCGCCTCCACCAAGGCCGGGCTAATTTCTTGCGAGACCTGGAGTTTCACAGGATAGTATCCGCCCTGCACAGGAGCATCTGCTGAATCGAATTCAACCTCGATTACATACAAATTACTCGACAATCTCATGGATTTCAATGTCAATTATCAAGCAAAACCGAAAAAGGATCAACTTGCCTGACTGTCGCGCAGTTCCCGGCATAGATCCGCCACGGAAATCGCCTGTATTCCGTCTTTGAGAGGGAAGCTTTCAGCCCCTGGATACACAATGAATTTTCTTTCGGGACGAAGGATCACTACAGACAAAACACGGGATATTGACAATCAGTTAGAGTAAGGCTATACATAGGATATACACAGGGTGGTGGTAGAATGCATACGAAAATTCAGAAATGGGGCAACAGCCAGGGGTTGCGCCTTGCAAAAAACATTCTTGAAGATGCTAGTCTTAATGTCGGTGATGAAGTAGATATCAAGGTTCAGGAAGGCATCATTATCATAGCTCCTTCAAAACTGATTCGAGGGAAATATCGCATTGAAAATCTCATAGCAGAAATCCCTGCAGATTACGGAACTGAAGAAGTCGATTGGGGAAAACCCGTGGGCAGGGAGGAATGATAAATGACGTCCTACGTACCCGAACAGGGCGATATTATTGCAGTAACTTTCAATCCTCAATCCGGACATGAACAGAAAGGTCGACGTCCTGCTCTCGTAGTAAGTAAAGAACTGTTCAATCGTGGCACCGGTTTATCTATTGTCTGCCCTCTAACGAACACATCACGAAATTTCCCCTTCCATGTACAAATTCCGGAGAATAGCAGCCTGACAGGATTCGTAATGGTTGAACAGGTGAAATCGATAGATTTCCGTTCCAGAAAAGCCAGGTTCATCGAGAAGAGCTCTGAAGACCTCATTGCAGAAGTGCTTTCCATTCTTGATGCCTGCATTTACTGAATGTGGTTCTTAATATCTCATTGAGAGAATCTGACTGTATACTGCAGGCCATACCCATCCCCGTAGACGAATCAGACGTAGCCGCTTGAGCTTGTCTGCGAACCTTGTGCAGACTACATTCCATGGCAGGGTGATGGAGAAGAAAGGTAAGCCCGGCCTTGATTGAAAAGGCCAGGCTTACTTCATTTACAGATAGCTAAATATTCCAGCTCATTTCAGCCATCTGCTTGTAGATATTCCATCTGCGGGTAACCTCATCCTGCGCGTCTTTAAGGAGTTTCGCGGCATGCTCAGGCCTGGTTTTCGTCAGGCTCTTGAAACGGGCTTCATTGTAGGCGAAGTCTTTGAAAGTGATCGAAGGATCCTTACTGTCAAGCATAAGAGGTTTTCCATCGATATCAATTCTCCTTGGATCGAACCTGAGAAGCGGCCAGAAGCCTGAGTTGACAGCCTTCTTCTGTGCGTCAAGGCCACGGGTCATATCAATACCATGAGCGATACAGTGAGTGTAAGCGATTATGATACTTGATCCTTTGTAGCTTTCAGCTTCCACAAATGCTTTGACGGTCTGATTGTAGTTTGCTCCCAGCGCCACCTGTGCAACGTAGATATTACCATAGCTCATGCAAAGCATAGCAAGATCCTTCTTGGGCTGTGATTTGCCGGAATCAGCGAATTTAGCAACTGCAGCAAGGGGTGTTGCCTTGGAACACTGTCCTCCCGTATTGGAGTAAACTCCGGTATCAAGAACAAGGATGTTCATATCCCTGCCCTGCGCAAGAACATGATCCAGACCTCCGTAACCAATGTCGTACGCCCAGCCGTCTCCTCCGATTGTCCAGACACTTCTGTGTACGAAGTAATCGGCTACGCTTTCCAGCATCCGTGCATCTGTTGAGTCAATCTTCGACAGTGCTGAACGAAGCTCCACGATCTTCGCACGCTGTTCGAAAATATCCTTATCGGTATTCTGCTCAGCGCTCAGGATGGCTTCCGCAAGGTTATCACCAACCTGCGAAGACAGTTTTTCGAGGAGTTCCCTGGCTATCTGATTATGCTTATCGGCAGTGAGCCTGAAACCGAAACCGAATTCAGCGGCATCTTCGAAAAGGCTGTTGTTCCAGGCGGGACCCCTGCCATCATGGTTCTTTGAGTAAGGCGTGGTAGGCAGGTTTCCCCCGTAAATGGAACTGCATCCCGTGGCGTTGGCGATTATTGCCCTGTCTCCATACAGCTGAGTGAGGAGCTTCACGTATGCGGTTTCGCCGCATCCTGCGCAGGCGCCGGAGTACTCAAACAACGGCTGAAGCA
Source organism: Candidatus Aegiribacteria sp. (assembly GCA_013138965.1). Classification (GTDB taxonomy): domain Bacteria; phylum Fermentibacterota; class Fermentibacteria; order Fermentibacterales; family JCC-6; genus Aegiribacteria. The sequence goes on along the minus strand of WTBT01000010.1, from coordinate 37,248 downwards.
ATTGCGATTCCTTGACTATTGAAGGATTAAGTTCATTACGGTCGTAGTCGGGAAGATCAAGGAAGAATCTGTAGTTTTCCCGCTCCGGCATGCGAAGGGGTAACTGAGCCGCCAGATTGATGGCTCTTATCTCAGGATTCTCCTTGTTCCTGGCAGGACATGCATGCACGCATGTTCCGCATCCTGTGCAGTCTTCGGGGGCTACCTGAATAGTGAATTTCAGGTCCTTGAACTTGCCGCCCTTTGCGTCCGCGGATTTGAAGGTCTCAGGTGCATTATCGACGAGCGCACCTTCGTATACTTTCATTCTGATCGCCGCATGGGGACAGACCAGGCTGCAGAATCCACACTGAATACACATGTCAGCATCCCATACGGGAATTTCAAGGGCAACATTCCGTTTTTCCCATTGAGTTGTTCCCGTTGGCCAGCTTCCATCTGCGGGCATATCGGAAACTGGAATACTGTCACCATCCATCCTGATGATCTTTGCGGTTACTCGTTTTACGAACTCAGGAGCTTCTTCAGGTACGGTAGGAGGTATTTCCATGGTGCTTGTAACCTTATTCGGATAATCCACTTCGAAGAGATTGCTCAATGTCTGATCAACGGCATTGTAATTCTTCTGGACTATTTCATCACCTTTTTTACCGTATGTTTTCTTTATGGCATCCTTAATTTTCTGAATGGCTTCTTCTCTTGGAAGTACACCTGAGATGGCAAAGAAACATGTCTGCATGATAGTGTTTATCCTTGCTCCCATGCCGGTATCCTTTGCAACATCGTAGGCGTTGATGACGTAGAATTTTATTTCCTTCTCTATCATGGCTTTCTGTACGGATCCTGGAAGCATATCCCAGGCTTCATCTTTGCCGTAAGGGGTATTGAGCAGGAATGTAGCGCCCATCGCCGCGTATCCGAGCACATCGTACTTCTCAAGGAAGATGCTCTGGTGACAGCCGACAAAATCAGCCGCTGAAATCAGACATGTCTGCCTTATGGGTTCAGGGCCGAACCTGAGATGACTGACAGTTCTTGCGCCTGCCTTCTTGGAGTCGTAAACGAAGTACCCCTGGGCGTAGTTGTCAGTTTCCTCGCCAATTATCTTGATGCTGTTCTTGTTGGCTCCCACAGTTCCATCGGAACCGAGCCCGATGAAAACAGCCTGAATTGTATTGGGAAATTCGAGCTTGAAACTGTAATCAACATCTATCGATGTATCCGTAACATCATCGTTGATACCTAAAGTGAAATGATTCTTGGGTTTTGGCTTCCTGACCTCATCAATAACGGTCTTTACCATTGATGGACAGTACTCCTTGCTTGACAGCCCGTATCGTCCTCCGATGACTCTGATATTGTTTCTGCCGTTCTCCGCCAGTGTGGTGACAACGTCAAGGTAGAGAGGTTCTCCCGGAGCGCCTGATTCTTTCGTCCTGTCCAGAATGGCAATGTTCTTAACTGTATCGGGGATGGCGCTCAGGAGAGCTTCCTTATGGAACGGTCTGTAAAGCCGGACCTTTATCAGTCCAACCTTTTCACCCCTGCTGCAGAGGTATTCCACTGTTTCATGAGCGGTTTCGCACCCTGATGCCATCTGCATTACTACCGTATCGGCATCCGGAGCGCCCACATAGTCAAACAGATGATAGTTTCTTCCTGTAAGCTCACCGAACCTGTCCATGTAATCCTGTACTATTCCCGGAGTGGCCAGATAATATGGATTAACCGTTTCCCTTCCCTGGAAGTAAACATCCGGGTTCTGGCTGGTGCCTCTTACAACCGGGTTGTTCGGATCAAGGCATCTGTTCCTCACCGCGATAACAAGCTCGTTATCGATCATGCTTTCAAGAACCTCGTCCGATACCAGTTCTATCTTCTGGATCTCATGACTGGTTCTGAAGCCGTCGAAGAAATGGATAAAGGGTATTCTTGATTTGAGTGTCGATGCGTGGGCTATCACCGCCAGATCCATTGCCTCCTGGACAGAGGCGCTTGCAAGAAGAGCGAAGCCCGTCTGCCTGACTCCCATGGTGTCACTGTGATCTCCGAATATTGACAATGCCTGGCACGCAAGGCTTCTGGCTGATACATGGAACACTGCAGGTGTTAGCTCGGCAGCGATCTTGTACATCGTAGGTATCATCAGCAGAAGGCCCTGGGATGCGGTGAAGGTCGTTGTAAGCGCGCCGGTCTGAAGCGCTCCGTGTACAGCAGCGGCAGCACCGCCTTCGCTCTGCATTTCCTGAACCAGGGGGATCGTTCTCCAGATATTCGTTTTTCCCTGAGATGACCATGCGTCCGCGTATTCGCCCATGCCGCTGGAGGGGGTGATCGGGTAGATGGCTATAACCTCGCTAAGCTTGTGTCCTATACGGGCTGTCGCCTCGTTACCGTCAATAGTGATCATTTTCCTGTCCATTATGCTCCATCCTGTTCTATATAGATAAATAGTATTCTGGTTTTCACATCATCTTTCCCTTTGACCTGGGGAATGGAATCACGTCACGTATGTTTTCCATCCCGGTGAGATACATCAGCAACCTTTCAAATCCGAGGCCGAATCCTGCATGGGGAGCTGAACCCCATTTTCTTAAATCAAAGTACCAGGAATAATCGTTTAAATCAATACCGCACTCCTTCGCGCGGATGTTAAGAACATCCAGTCTTTCCTCCCTCTGGCTGCCACCGACAATTTCACCGACCTGGGGGAACAGCAGGTCGGTACAGGCAACCGTTCTCCCATCGTCGTTCATCCGCATATAGAAAGGTTTCATAGCTGCCGGATAATCGGTCACGAAAACAGGGCATCCGAAGTACTCATCAGCCAGGAATCTTTCGTATTCAGTGGAAATATCGCTTCCCCATTCGGGCGCGACTTCGAAACCGCCTTTGTTTTTCTTCAACAGTTCAACAGCATCAGTATATGTTATTCGAGCGAAATCGCTTTCCATGAGCATGCTGTAGCGTTCCTTGAGTTCCTTTTCATAGAATCTGGTGAAGAAGGAAATATCTTCGGCGCATTTATCATGAAGATAGCGGGCTGCAAATTTGATGAAATCCTCTATCAGAGAAATATCATCATCCAGGTCGAAGAACGCCATTTCCGGTTCGATCATCCAGAATTCCGCCGTATGAAATCGTGTATCGGATGGATCAGCCCTGAAAGTAGGGCCGAAAGTGTATACTTTTCCCATGGCAAGGGCAAGAGGTTCAGCCTCAAGTTGTGCGCTTACTGTAAGAAATGCCTGTCTCTTGAAATAATCTTTCGAATAATCTACATTACCGTTCTTCAGCGTAATACTGTCCAGGGGCATGGAGGTAACCTGGAAGGCTTCTCCGGCGCCCTCGGCATCGCTTGTGGTAATAAGCGGCGCATGGATGAAGAAGAAACCGTTTTCATCAAAGAACCTGTGGATTGCAAGGCTGAGGTGGTGGCTCATCCGGAATACCGCGCTGAAAGTGTTGGTTCTGGGCCTTAAGTGGGGCATTGATCTGAGGAATTCGATTGAGTGCTTTTTCTTCTGAAGAGGATAATCATCTCCGACCGGACCGATTATTTCCAGGTTTTCCGCGCTGATTTCCCTGGACTGCTCAGCACCGGGTGATTCGACGATTCTGCCGGTAACTTTAATACAGGCTCCGGTGGCCAGCCCAGAGATGTCGTCGAATTTATCCCGGTCGAATACGATCTGCAAGGGGGAAGAAACCGAACCGTCTGTTATGGATGCGAACGCAACATTCTTACCTGACCTTGCAGTTCGGATCCAGCCGTATACGGTTACTCTTTCCTCTTTGCATTCTCCCTTGAGAATGGATTTAACGGATATTCGATCAATCATCAGGCCCCCCAGTTTACAGGTAGCTCCGGAATAAGGTTCCCGGTTCGGTTCAATCTTGAGAATTCGGAGAGTTTAATCTATGAAGGGAGCAGTGTTCCTGCAATAGTTCAGTCCGGTCTCCAGTGATTCCGTATACTTTTCAGCGGTTTCTCAAAAGACGATTTACGGAACCCCAGAGCCTTTCCCTGCCAGGTGTCCGTAAGTTGCAGTGTAATCCTGAAAACAGGAAATGAAGCTGTTTACATTGTATCGGAAGGTGATGTATCTGCATCCATCATTCAGCTGTTGAACGATCGATTTGCCTTCTTCAAAGCTCTTTGGATGGTTGGAAAGTGGGTTGCAGAAGATGCATCCCTTTTGGCCGAATGCAGGCATGCAGGGCTCACATTGGAAGAGCTTGAATGTATATTGAGAGAATTTCCCCGCTTGTGGTCGGAGTAAAGTGTGTGTGTGCTATCCACTGAGCCTTAGGGGTAGTGCAATCAGCAGGTATCATCCAGAACCTGTCGCACGGTTCGCGCAAGCTGAGCCCCCACGATAGGTTTCATGATCATCTTGCGTACTCCCAGGGCACTGGCTGTTTCAGGTGAAACTGTATTGATGAAGCCGGTGCATAGGATAATCGGAATATCCGGATTAATCCTGAGAAGCTCTGCAGCCAGTTTGTCTCCGGTCATTTCGGGCATCGTCAGATCTGTGATGATGAGGTCATACTCATCCGGTCCGGCACGAAACAGTTCAAGGGCTTCAAGACTGCTGGTCCGAGCCGTCACCTGGTATCCCATCCGTTTGAGTATATCCTCTGTCATTTCGACCAGTACTTTCTCATCGTCTACAATGAGGATCGACTCGGTTCCACCGCGTGCCGGTTCAATCTTCTCAGGCAGCGCTTCCACAGAGGATTCTATCACAGGTATGTAGATAGTGAAGATCGTACCTACAGCAGGTTCACTGTGTACCGTGATGTGCCCTCCGTGGTTTTTAATGATACCGTGAACAACGGAAAGACCCATGCCTGTGCCTTCGCCGGGGTCTTTTGTCGTAAAAAATGGATCGAAGATATGTTCCAGGTTTTTCTTATCCACACCGTAACCATTGTCTTTGACAGTGAGCCTTACAAAGGAACCGGGTGACATGTCTTCAAATCCGGCGCAGAATTTTTCATCGAGATCGATCCTGGCGAGTGAGACTTCCAGTATTCCGCCCTTTCGCATTGCATGCTCGGCGTTCGTGCAGAGGTTCATTAAAACCTGATGTATCTGTGTCGGGTCGCCGTTTATTACACTCTTGTCCGAAGTGATGTCCTGTTTAATCTCAATTGTTGACGGCAATGCCGCTTTGAGCAGCTTAAGCGCTTCCCTGACAATGGCAGCAAGATCAATCGGTTTTCGCTCTCCTTCGCTTTGCCGGGTGAAGACAAGGATATGGGTAATTAAATCCCTGGCTCGTTCTGCGGCCCTGAGTACCTGGATAAGATCCTGGCTGGATTTACTTCCGACTGGAAGATCGAAAAGAGCCATCTCGGTGTAACCCATGATGGGCGACAGGATATTGTTCAAGTCGTGGGCTATCCCTCCAGCCAGTGTTCCAATGGCTTCCATCTTCTGCGCCTGGTGAAGCTGATTTTCAAGGCGCTTGTGTTCCGTGATATCGTCATGTACTGCCACCCAAACGGTTCCATGCTCTGGATGTTCGAAGGTGGATACGCAGGTTCGGCACCAAAAAAGATCGCCGTCCTTCGTTATATTCTGAATCTCCGCAGACCATGTCCCATTCTCCCTCAGAACTCGAATGATTTCGTCTGCGGTCTCTTCAGGGGTCCTGTCACCTGGAGCATTCAATACACTCACATGTTTTCCAATCAACTCGCCTTCCCCGTAGCCGAACATCTTCTCGAGCCTGTGGTTAGCATATATGATCACACCATCAGTTCCGCGAGTCAGATGTACACCTTCCGCCATGTTCGCTACAATTTCGCTTTGAAGACGCAGAGCCTCCTCTGTCTCTTTCTTCTCAACGATCCTGCGGATGGTCAGCAGCAGTTGATCGATATCATAGGGTTTCTGCAAATAACTGTAGGCGCCCAGATTTACTGCCTCAATAGCTGATTTCTGCGAGGCATATCCGGTGAGTACAATGCATTCTGTGCCGGGAGAGCGTTCCTTGATCTGCCTTAATACTTCCAGACCGGACATGTCTTCAAGCTTAAGATCAATAAGGACAAGAGCAGGTCTATCCGCCTTTATCCTATCCAGCGCTTCCTTTCCGGTTGTAGACGTGAAAGGCAAATAACCTTTAACTCTGAGTATATCAACGAGGGTTTTTCTGAACATGGCGTCATCATCTACGACTAGGACACTGAACTTTTTATTCATGGATCAATTCACCTCATTCCTGCCGGCAGGCTATCTCAAAACACTGCTCAGTTCCAGCTTGCGAACCTCGTTCAAGACCTGGAACAACCTCTCTATTTCCAATGGTTTGTAGAGACAGGTGAAGGCACCGCTTTTCAGGGCGTTCTCTATGGCTTGCGTCATCTCCTTACGGTAGCCCGTCACCAGGATCACCGGCAGATGAGGATACTTTTCCCTGATCTCCCTGAGAACATCCAGGCTGTTGATACCATTGAGTTTCATATCCAGAAGCACCACATTGATATCCGATTTGATCTCATCAACTATATCAGAAAGGTGAACAATCTGATTAACAATGAAGCCTCTAAGTGACAATATATCCCCCAGTGTCTTGCAGAATTCGGGATCGTCGTCAACGATAACAATGGACTGTTCCTTTCGTAATGCATAGAAGTAGCCCAGCAATGCATTAATATTCAGCGGCTTGGTCAGAACAGCTACAGCGCCTTCTTCCAGACCATCCTTGACCAGTATATCATGAGAGTAGGCAGTCATCAGCACAACCGGCATGTCAGGGTGATTCTTCTTTACGGCTCGATATAGCTCCACTCCATTGACCTCAGGCATCTTGATGTCGCTGATAATGCAGTCATAGTGAGTTTCCGAGAGCCTCTCAAGGGCCTCTTCAGCAGAGTGGGCAATATCAGCCTTATAGCCCTTGACCTTGAATATATCCGTCAGGGTTTTAGCCATCCTTTGATCATCGTCCACAATCAGTATGCACAACTTCTCTTTCATGAAAGCGCCTCCTTGATGGGCAGGATGACAGTAAAAGTACTGCCCTTGCCTTCCTCACTTCGCACCTCGAGGATTCCGCCGTTTACCTCCACCAGATTCCTTGAGACTGCCAGACCAAGACCGATGCCCCGTGCTCTGGTTGTAAAGAGTGGTTCGAAAATCTTCAATATAGCCTTCTCAGAGATGCCACAGCCGGTGTCGGTCAGGAAAAGAGATACCTTCTCCTTCTCCGTCTCAGCGCCAATAGTCAGTATGCCCCCTTCGGGCATGGCCTGGTATGCGTTGGTGACCAGGTTGAGCAGCACCTGCCCTATCTGCCTGGGATCAACGAATACCGGGGGCAGCTCTGAGGGTATTTCTGTATTCACCGTCACCTTCTCGGGCGGTGGTTGTTTCTCCAATACCTGATCAAACAGCTCAGAGACTGCTGTCCTTTCCCTCGCGGCAGGTTTGATGCGGGATAGATCAAGGAGGTCTGAGACGATCTTCTCGGAATTACGGATTTCTGAGGAGATAATTTCCAGGTACTCCCTGGTGGTCTCGTCGGCGTCGGACAAGGTCATCTGCAGGAAGTACACCGCGTTGGAGATCACTCCCAGCGGGTTGCGCAACTCATGGCCCACTCCACCGGACAGTTGACCCAGCACCGCCAGCTTCTCATTGCGGATCAGTTTCTCCTCCACCTGCTTCAGCTCGGTGATGTCTGTGATAATAAGTCCAAGGCTTTCACCTACTTTAAAAGCCCTCGCTGTCAGGTGGAGATCTCCGAACTTGGGATGAGGAACAAGGTCAACAATTGAGAATGATTTCCCGGTCTTCAAAACCTCCAGATACTTGTCGTAACCACCTGTCTCCTTAAGATCAGGTAATACATCTAATATGCTCTTTCCAATATCTTGTGCGCTAAAACTCAACAGCTCCGCTGTGGTTGCATTAAACTGGATTAAATTCAGCTCTGAATTAAAAAGGATAAATGCATCGGGCGCCGAGTTCATGAAGGAACTCAATTTCTCCTCGCTCTCCTGCAGCGCCTTCTCCGCTTGCTTCCTCTCGGTGATGTCAAAACTATATTCTATTATCCAGACGACATTTCCTTCACTATCGAGAATCGGGAAGCCGTGAACTTCAACATTCCTGGCATTACCGTTTTTGTCGTAGTGAATATGCTCTACAGTTACAGGCTTTTTGGTTTTCTTCACCTCCTCAAGAGGACAGGGATGTTCTGCGCTTTCACACGGTTTGTCGCTGTTATGAGTAAGAGCATAACAGGTTGCGGTTTCCGATAGATTGCCCAACATGGCGGCGGAATTTGCCAGTTTAATCGTGTAGTCGTTGACATCTATAACGTAGAAAGGATGGGTGAGAGATTTTAATACACTGTCCAGGAAATCTTTTTGCTGTTGAATTTGCTCCTCAGCCAGCTTACTTTCAGTGATGTCGCGGAAGACCATGACTGTGCCGATGACGTTCCCTTCCTCATTTCTTATTGGGGCTCCGCTGTCGGCAACAGGCCGTTCCGTTCCGTCTCTGGCTATCAATATCGTATGATTGGCCAGCCCTACGATAAAGCCTTCCCGAAGCACTCTGGCTGCAGGATTCTCAACCGGTTGACCGGTCTGCTCGTTGATGATGTTGAAAACGTCTTCCAGAGGTCTGCCCACAGCTTCAGCTTCATCCCAGCCCGTCAGGCTCCCGGCAACAGAATTCATAAGGGTCACAAATCCATGAGCATCGGTGGCAATCACTGCATCACCAATGCTCCTAAGTGTTGTGGACAGCCATCGTTCATTCTCCCGCAGCCCTTCCTCCGCCCGCTTGCGCTCGGTGATCTCATGGCGCAATTCTTCAACCATTATCTTTAGATTGCATGTCATTGTATTGAAAGAATCAGCCATGGATTCGATCTCGTCACCGGTTTCGACTTCTGCTCTCTGATCAAGGTCTCCGGACGCAACCAGTTGAGCCGCCTTTGAAACCGTATTCACTGCGCCCGCGATGCGTGAACTCTGTTTTATACCGAAAACTAAACCGAGTATGATCGCGAATAGAATAATTACCAGCAGAATGATCTGGATCTTCGTGAAATGCCGCTTTGACAGAATCAGGCTCTGATCGGATGTGGCAATGATAGTATCATGCAGTTCGTCAAGCTTATACATCGCTTCATGAGCCACCATACCGGCAGCTCCCCCTTTTCTGGCTAACGCAAATGCCTCCTCATCAAGGTTCGCCCTGCTCAGGGGCACTACTTGTTCATTCCAGATTCTAAGATAAGTATCCCAGTCAGCTCGAAACTCAGCGAGTTTATTGAGGGCCGCCTGATCCTGAAACATGTTTGCCAGAGAATCGAGGTTCGTGTTTATCCTGCCTGCCCAATCGGCTATCTCTGATTCGTACCGATTCATATCATCGATAGAAGTGGTAATCAGGTGTAACAGAGAATTCGAATGGATAAAGCCGACTCTTCTCGCCACAACACCCAGAATGCTTGCCGGTTGTACATCCTCTTCTATGATGTTTTCCATATGATTTTCGATTATCCGGGAGGAAAATACACCCACAAATCCAACGATGCTCGTCAAAAGGAGCATGATAACAAAAGCACCGATAAGTTTGGTTCGAAGAGTAAGTTTCATGATTCTTTCTCCTTACGTTTACCAATTGGCGTGTTATCAGCAGTCAGGAAAACAACCTGATTCAAAAAATCGCGGTTCCCTTACTATGTCCGTCAACATGGTTTTCTTCGAGTAAGCTTCGCTTTCTTTTCGGGCAACCATTAATTTTCAGCAAGTCTTTTTAACATTCCACCAACCAATAAGATATTAAATTATATGCTTGTTGCAACATAGCTGTAGAATCACAATGTGCCGGGTATCATCTGGATAATTTTCCTTGAATAACAGTAAGGCCGGGCGCAGCCGGGGAAAGCTCGGCTCCCGGAGTGAGAGTCCCCGTAGGCTAAGGATCAGGCGCTTTCCGGAGACGATTGACAATGCTTGTTGTGGACCATCCTTCGCTGGCGGTCGCTGTGAAGATGCTGTTCGATCATCTGTGGGACAGTGCTCTCGATCTGGATGACCTCAAAGCAATGCTCGGCAAAAAGAAAGCGTAGCTCTATATGCACTGTAATATTACTGTTAATATTGCGTTCATATCTGAAAGAAGGTGATTCTGGTATTAAAATGCGGCAGTATCTCTGATCCTCAAACGGAGGAATTGTGACCGATCAGACCTTGGATTATATTTTCATGGTTACGAACCAGGAGGTTGTCCGATAATGGGCATTGAGCAGAAGAGCCTCATAGCTGAGATAGAATGATTACAGATTTGAGGAGAATACTGAATGTATTTGACGATAATATGTGGTCATTATAGCCAGATATCTGGTTCCTTATGCTGATGCTGCATTATCGGACAGCCTCCTAGGAAATATGAAACTTTTACTGCCGCGATAATATCGTCTGGAATTCAGAGAAGGAGATATCTAAATGTTTTCAAAGGGCAGATGGATTACGTTAGCAATGCTGCTTATGCTTGCCTCTTTAACCTTTGCGATGCTATGGATTTATCAGGTCGAGCCATCAATCTGTAACGGATGCGGGGTATGCATTCCGTATTGTACGTCAGGTGCCCTCACTATGGTTGGTAACAAAGCAGTGATTGACCCTGATGAGTGTACTGCCTGTGCCGCTTGTTCTACAAACTGCATACGCGGAGCGATTCACAAGGTTTGGTACGAAGGAATCCCCGGGGATGAAACAGCAGGGCGATTAACGTTCGGGCCAAACCCCACCGCGGGATCTGTTTTCGTGACAGGCGCGGTTACCGGCAGTGTGGTAGAGGTGTTCGATCTCTCCGGAAGGCTTGTGGCATCCGCTTTTGTTTCATCAGACGGAGAAGCAGCGGTTGAACTGTCAGGCCTTGCTTCCGGTAATTATCGAATTCGGATCGGTGATCATGAATTGCAGGTTTTAACCCTCATAAGGTAGTGCTCTGTACAGCATAAAGTGTCGGTATAATGCGCCGCTATTTTGAGTTCCAGCAAGGTACTGGTTTATGCGCATAGCACCGCTATGTAATTGAACCAGTAACGCAGCTGGGGCTCGGAAGAGCTAGCAGGATGCGATTGTTTATGCTGTACAGAGCAGTAGTATTACCTGATAAGTCCGGGATCCTTTAGATATAGGGTCGTACTTTTTCTCTAAGAGAACTGGGATGACGGGGGCGGCAATGGATAGAACTTTTCCAAAGGGATTCTTGTGGGGAACAGCCACCGCTTCGTATCAGGTGGAGGGCGCGGTAACAAAGGATGGCAGGGGACCTTCCATCTGGGATACTTATTCCCATACACCCGGTCGCATCAAGTGCGGCCATAACGGGGATGTGGCGTGCGATCAGTACAACCGGTATCGTGAAGACATTGCTTTGATGAAAAAACTGGGCCTCCGCGCGCACAGGTTTTCCATCGCGTGGCCCCGCATCATGCCTGCAGGCAGGGGAGGCGTGAACGAGAAGGGAATAGATTATTACCGCAGGTTCATAGAAGGTCTGCTCGATGCTGGAATAGAACCCTGGGTGACCCTCTACCACTGGGATCTGCCCCAGGCCCTGCAGGATGACTTCGGGGGATGGAAATCCTCGGAGACGTCCCGCTGCTTCGCAGATTACTGCGAGGTGATCGCGTCACGGTTCGGTGACATTATTGAGAATTTCATTACCATTAACGAATTCGTCTGCTTCACCGACTGGGCCTATGGCGTTGAAAACGGGGAATATGCTCCCGGGGAGAAGCTGGATAATAAGGGTATCAACCAGGTCAGGCACAATGCCCTGCTTGCCCATGGAATGGGGGTACAGGCTATAAGAGCCGCCGCGCCGGAAGCCAGGGTCGGGCTTGCGGATAATGCCGTTGTCTGTGTTCCCGTGATGGAGACTGAAGAGCACATCGCAGCCGCAAGACGGGCATACAGGGAAAAGAACGCCCATTTCCTAACTGCAGTGCTTGAAGGAAGGTATCCGGATTTCTACCTTGAGGAACAAGGCCCGGATGCACCTGTCTTCACAGAGGAGGAGATGAGGATAATCGGCTCGCCTGTGGATTTTGTGGGGCACAATATGTACCGGGCCGAGCACATCATGGCCGATCCGGAATCTTCACGGGGTTACACAACTGTGATAACTCCATCGTCCTACCCGCACATGTATGCTCCGTGGATCGAGATTACACCGGAGATCACATACTGGGCTCCCCGTTTTCTCAGTGAGATATGGGGTGTTAAGGAAATATACATAACCGAGAACGGATGTGCCTGTGACGACAAGGTGGATGAGTTTGGCAGGATCAATGATACCGACAGGATATTCTACCTGAGAAATCACCTGATCTCTGCCCGGAGAGCCACTGCCGAGGGTATTCCTCTGAAGGGGTACTTCTGCTGGAGCCTGCTGGATAACTTCGAGTGGGCAGACGGATACACATACCGCTTCGGCATTGTTCATGTGGATTACACCACCCAGAAGAGAACACCCAAGCTCAGCGCTGACTATATGAGCCGGGTGGCGCGGGAAAACAGGATCCTGTGATGATGTCAAAGATCAGGCCCGGAACCACCTGGAGCCCGATGTGTTATGAAAGATCATCGGAGTTACAACAGTTATACTGACTTGAAGGCTGATGGCGCTACTATAAAGTCATATCTGGAGCGGCTTCTGATATGGCGAGAAATCCAGTATCCGCGAATCTTATTCGGGTTAGACATTACGGGGAAGGAATGCAATGCAGGCAGGTACAAGCGTGAAGATAGTTAACGAGGAAACCCAGATAGCACGAAGGCGCCAGAGGGCACTGGAAGACATTAAGAGCGTTGCAAACAAGGGAGTGCATCCACTGTTCAGCACATACGAGGTTATTTCGCGAACTGAACGCAACTACACAGTACACATTCGCTCGGTGGAGCAGCTGATCAACTCCTGTACATGTCCTGATTACAAAACCAATACAGTAGGCACCTGCAAGCATATCGAGGGAGTTCTTCTGCATCTGCGTAAGACCCTGGGCAAGCGATGGGGAAAGCTCGCCGGTGAAGCGCTGCCCTGCACCCAGGTTTACCTGCATCGCTCAGATAAGGTCACCGTGCGTATAACACTACCTCTGCCTTCCGGTTACAACAACGAGCCTTTGTTCCAGTTGCTGAACCGTTACTTTGATTCGGAGGGGATACTCCAGGGATCCGCACTTCATACACTCCCCGCCTTGATCCAGGAGATCAGCTCCCTGAGTTCAGATTTACAGGATAAGCTGTTTATTCATGACGATGCGCGACATTTCCTGGACATCCTGCAAGACCTGGATTCGGTAAAACATCAAAAAGAATGGTTCCTTGGGCAGATAGAGCAGGGCGCCCGATCCATGGAGGTGCTGAAAACCAGGCTCTACCCCTTCCAGAAGGAAGGTGTTTTGCATCTGGCTTTCGGGGGACGGGGATTGCTGGCAGATGATATGGGGCTGGGAAAGACCGTTCAGGCTATCGGAGCCGTTTCTATACTTCACCAGCTCCGTGATGTTCAACGTGTCCTGATAGTCTGCCCTGCTTCGCTCAAACACCAATGGGAGCGTGAGATCCACCGCTTTACCAATTTTTCAACCAATGTGATCAGCGGTCCGCTCGCAGCCAGGCGACAACTTTATCGCAGACCTGCCTTCTTCAACATTATCAATTATGAACTGGTGCGACGTGATTTCGATGAGATGTGTGTTCTTCAGCCTGATATTATTATCCTGGACGAAGCCCAGCGGATCAAGAACTGGCGCACCAAGACAGCTGATGCGGTCAAACAGCTTCAAAGCCGCTATGCCTTTGTGCTTACCGGCACTCCGCTGGAAAACCGGCTTGACGAGTTGTACAGTATTTTTCAGTTCATTGATCCCGGCATTCTAGGTCCTCTGTGGCGTTTCAACCAGCGCTACTTCCAGCTGGAAAAACGCAAATCAGGCTCATACAAGGTGCTGGGATATCGGAATCTAGATGAACTGCGGCGGCGTATAGCTCCATATGTATTTCGCCGGACCCGTGACGAGGTTCTTGATGATCTGCCCCCTCGCACCGATAACAACTTCTTTGTTGAGATCACACCACAGCAGAAGAAGGCATACAGCGGGTTCCAGGAGACTATGGCCCGTCTCCTGGCGCAGATGCGCAGGAGACCCCTGACCCCCAAAGAACACGATATCCTGCTCCGTTCGCTGATGAAGATGCGAATGATCTGCAATGCTCTTGCCCTCCACGATAAGAATTTGTCTCAAAAAGAAGCTGAACATACCTCTCCCAAGCTGCGTGAGCTGGGGTTGATTCTGGAAGACGAGGTCATTGGAAACGGGAGAAAAGCAATTGTATTCAGCCAATGGACTGGAATGCTCGACTTAGCCAGGCCAGTAGTGGATCGCCTTGGCATCGGTCATGTTACCCTGTCCGGCCGCGTTCCCACCAGCAAACGGGGTGAGCTGATCACCCGCTTCTTCGAGGACCCTGACTGCGGTGTTTTCTTCTCCAGCGATGCGGGTGGCGTAGGGCTGAATCTTCAGGCAGCCAGCCTGGTTATTAACCTTGATCTCCCCTGGAATCCAGCTGTTCTGGAACAGCGTATCGCCCGAGCCCACCGTCATGGACAACGAAATGCAGTGCAGGTAGTAAACCTGATTGCCAAAGGAACTATAGAGGAGCGCATGCTGGACACACTTGCCGCAAAGCGTGAGGTGTTCCAGGGTGTGTTCGGCGCCCGGGAGGATATGACCGAGATTATATTCGAGGACACAGGCCAGTTAATCATGCAGCAGATTCAGGAATTGTTGTTGCCTGAACCGATCCAGACTGAATTGAAGCTGGCACCCGCAAAAGAAGAACAGCCAATCGAAGTTCCGGCTCCAACCCTGCGCCAGTATGCTGATCTGCTGCTGGGTTCCTTCCCCGGACGCATCTTCCTGGTGCGATACGCGCCAACCCTTCCTGGTGTTCAGGGTGATCGGCAGGTTCTTCTGGTGGTAGATGAAAATCCAGGAGCTATCCGACCTGTTGCCCTGGAATTGCTGGCAAAGCATTTCGCCTCTCAACCTTCTGTTCCCGCTCTTCATATCATGGAGCAGGAGGGATACCGCACTCTTATCACTCTTCTGGGTGGCAGTTTACCGAGTGCATCGGTACTGAGAGAAGATACAGAAGTGTACAGCGCGCCCTCGTTAGCTGCTCCAAGCGCTGAGGAGCTGCGTTCCCGGCGTCTCAAAAAGACGGAAGAGGGGTTTATGCAGGCCACCAGGCGATTGCAACTGGCACGGGTGGTGATAACAGGCGGGTTCCCGGAAGAAGTGCTTCGACCGGTGCGGGAGGCTCTGGGATGGGCTCTTTCTTCCCACCTCAGTCTAATCACTGAAAACGCGCCATCTGACACATTACCCAGCCCCCGGGTATTGCAGGCGGAGCTTGTGGAAACAGGCCGCCTTTCAGACATTCTTGCAGGAGAAGTGGCGCGGGTACGCGAATTGACCACCCCACCACCGGCGGATGAAGATCCAGGGCCACCTCCCTCGGTCAAGGCAGCAGAAGCCTTGATCTCGTCAGTGGAAAAACTCATCGACCACGGTCGTGAACTGGCCATAATGACAACAGTTTGGAAAGATGCGAACCCTGACAATCCGAGGGGCTGAGATCGAGGCTGGGTGAGCTTTCACTCATGCCGGTTTCCGGGATCTCCCGGGAACCACAAGCGTCGAATTCAGATGAAGAAACTGAGAAAAGGGAACAGAAAAGTTCTATTCACCAGGGCTTCCCGGCAGGGGGAAGAGCCCGCATGTTATCCCTTGGCAGGCTGTCGGTGTGCATGAACCCGTTTGGTACACGTTCAACCATCTCGTATACGATAGATCTGCCTGATTCACTTCGGTAAACTTCACTTAGAAAATCCGGGGGGTTGATCAGCTGCCAGTCGTTACCGTCAGGGGTTCTTCTCCACCGATTTGAAAGGTGCGGCCTGAGTACAGTAAGGTAGCTGTCAACGACCACATACCTTACTCCATGTTCTTCAAGGCATGGCCACAGAAGCATCTCGTAATCGTTGGGCATTGTAAGTGTGGGCCGCCTGTACTCCCAGACAAGCAGTTCCACATTGGGGTATGTTACAACCCGGTCATCGGTTCTGGAATTCTCTTCAAGCCATCGGGAAACCTCCTGGGCTTCCGATGCCCTTTCAACAGAGTATTCTGAAAGAACCCGGCCCAGCGGGTAGACGAACGGTAGAAGCAACAGCACACCGGCAGCAGCGGCAGCTCTCTTTCCAGCAAGTCTGCTCATAGAGAGCAGCCCTGAAGAACCCAGCCCGATAACTATCACGATGAAAAAAGCAAGATACCTGCTGCTGTGTTCATGAAGAACAAGCGCGGCAATTGGAGGTATGATCGCGATAACCGGCAGTATCATCTTTCTTCGCATATCCTTTGATCTGAGGGCCAGGAGAGCAAGTACTGCGAAACCGACCAGGGATGGCAGCCCAAAACTCTCACCTCTGTGGAGAGAACCGGTTGTCACCGGTTCAATAACCCTCAATGCACCCTTTGCAATGTAAGCCGCAACCGCGCCGACCCCCTGGTGTCTCAGCATATCCATTGGCCCGGGCGGAGTATTCCGTACCTCCCATGCTGCCCAGTGGTTCTCGTTGAGCAGGAATTGCCCCCCCTGTGTATACGTGGGAGAGCCGAAAACGCTGAGGTTGCGCATGAACCAGGGCATACATGTGAGGATGAAAACAGTAATGAAGAGGAGGAATTTGAGAATCCATTTTCCTTTTCCCCTCAAGATGATCCAGAATCCAATCGAGAACGCCAGGAGTATGCCCTGTGTCCTCGTCAGGTAGGCAAGACCGGTAAGGATACCCAGCAGTATTACCCTTCTGAAGGAAAGCGCCTCTCTGTCCGCGACCAGCAAAACGGCAAAAAATATCGCGGTGAAAAGCATAAGGCTGTCAGGCTGAGTTGAATACCAGATGAAAAGCGGTGTTACGGATAGAACCAGAAGAGTAAACAAAGCAGGCAGTTTTCCGAAGTACCTTCTGGCCCAGAGCCAGCACATGAAAAGACAGAATAACCCGATGAAAAGGGAAAGTATCTGCGCAGCACCGAATCCGGCACCGGTTATAAGGAACAGGGCGTAGATAAGCAGTATCATTGCGGGCTGTCTGTTGCCTTCAGGCCGGAGTCCGTCCATAGACTCGCTGTAGAGGGTCCACTTCCTCATTGTGGAAAAACCGTATCCATCCCTGAGGTTTACGGCGACTTCCAGATTGGATGTTATGCCGTCCCCCGCAGGAATGGGATTCCGCACAAGCACAGGGAGGCGCACAATAGTAGCCAGCAGCAGAATTGCCAGCAGAATTGCCGGTTCTCTTCTCCGAATTGAATTGGCAGATGTCTTGAACATGGGAGAAAAATACTAGACTAAAGGAGCAGAAGCCAACAATTCAGATCGTCTTACAACATCGGCGGGATGAAAGGCGAAAATGCCAACACGCAGCGACCGGTATTCAATACTTAACAAATCATCACCTGCTCATGACACTGCCCATAACAGAATCAAGATGTTTCCTTCGCCAACGGTAAGATGCTGGAAGGAAATAACAGCAGTGGAAACACGAAGGATCAGGGAAAGCTCAATAGCTGACGTCAGCATACAGTAACCACATATTACATTCCATTGGATGTCACTATTCATACCATCCAGGAAGGTAATACCATGGCAAACCCCTGGGATACCGTAGTGGGAACTGAAGAGTACAACAGAACACTGAACCGCGCAAATGAAATAGCCGAAAAGGCCGGCTGTACGTTCAACCCCGACAAAGCGCGGGTGCAGAAGGTGATCGGCCTCATGACTATGAATAACACAGCTGCGGGTGACTACTACTGCCCCTGCAAGCAGAGCCACCCGCTGGATACGGAAAAGGATGTCATCTGCCCCTGTTCCGGGATGAAAATGGAGATTGACGGCGAAGGCTGCTGTTTCTGCAAACTGTTTTTCAGGTGAAGTAAGGAGCGCGGGAAGGATTATCCTTCCCGCGCCCTGGAGTCTTGCAGTGCAGGGTTAGAACTTGACAGTTCTTACGCTCTCTGTAACTTCACCTGCCGTGAATCTTACTATGTATACTCCGGCCGCGAGCCTTTCGGTACTCCAGCTGACAGAATGCTGTCCCGCAGTGAGTTCATCACTGAGCAGGTTGTCAACTACACGTCCGCTCATGTCGTACACTGAAATCTCAACTGCGCCGGGTGTGCCGAGATTGAAGACAACTGTAGAGACTGAGGAAACAGGATTACCCGTAACAGCAAGTCCGCCGGTTGAAGGAGGAAACCCGGAGTTTTCTATCCCTACAGTAACGGATCCGCCAAGGTAATACATTTCTCCGCACAAATCCGGATCATCGTCCCATTGGGGGTGTTCCTGGCCGCTCTGCGCGTATGTATCCCAGGCTTTTGCCCTGTCGAAGGCTTCCCAGAAGGAAACCTTTCCATCTCCGTTCAGATCAGGATTACCGGGAAGAGCTCCGCCGGGAACACTGGTGGCGGAAGGAGTGGAACCATGCATCGCGCCGGTCCAGTAATAGACATATTCATCGTATTCAGGATAGGTGGCTCCCGCCCAACTCTCCTCGGTGGCGCTGGCTGCTGACGCGAAGGAACTGGATTTACCGGTGGTTCCTGCAATAGTTTCCTCCAGAAAACCGCCGGAGTAGCACTGTTCCATGACCACGTGGCATGAAGCGAATGTGATCGCTTCAAGATATGTCTGGTAATCATCATCATCCAGATATTCGTCGTTATCCAGACTCAAAAAGCCGTACCACAGGTTCAGCCAGACTTCAGGCGTTGATCTAGAGTTCCCGCCTGCGTAGTTCGCGCCATGGTCTGTTGTGAAAATAAAGAGATGATCGTCTGCTCCCACAATTGAAGCTATATCCTTGAAGCCGCTGTCAACACCGGCCGCGGTCGCAGCGTAAATGATATCGCTGTCGCCGTCATCATCAAAATCGGGGTTGGAATTGATTTCGTTGGGCTGGTCAATCGCGGGATTAAGCCCATCAGCGAAACAAACGATTATGTGATCATCCGGAAGCAGATAATCATGGGCGAGCACATTGTATATGAACTGCACATCACCGTAGTATCGTGGGTAGTTTGCGGCGAACATGCACCCGCCTGAGATGATGAGCGCGTACATATGTTCGGCGTTCGTCGGTGTTGACTGAACGTTGGGCGTGAACCAGTTGATGAAATCTTCGTACTGGCCTTTTCCGTCGACCTGCGGAAGGCAGGTACGGCTGACGGTCATTGATTCAAGGAAGTTGGGAGGGGTTGTCATCCTGATGATTTCAATCTCACCATTCAGGCCAACAAATACCCAGCGGCATGGATGTTCCCAGTTCGCATAGGCCATGTCATCGATAAGTACAAGGTAACCATCAATTGGAACGGTCGCGTCATCGTTCCATGACTCAACGGTTGAGCCTTCAGTGAGGATCCTGTCCAGCACCATGACTGATCTGCCGGTAATGTTACCGTCCAGTATTTCGGAGAATACCATGTCTGCCGCGGTATTAGCGTCAATAACGTTACTGGCGCTAGCAAATGCAGCCAGTAAAACAAGAACGATTACTCCCTTTTTCATTATGCCTCCAAAGCTGACAGGGAAGGTTTTATCAAATTATTATAACCGTATAATACACGGTTATGGATATGGTCAAATATCCACAACTCTTCATGGTGGACACAGTAATATAGAACATTACGAAAAAACAGCAAGCCCTTTGCATGAGTGTTAACATCAAATGGTAACGTCATATACAGAATATATTCCATGCAAACAAGATCATAATTGGAAATATTTTGGAATATCACCATTAACGCTATCGGATTCTTCTTCATATGGCACAGGCAATTCAGGATCTGGAGATTGCGTAGTCTGACAGCAGAACCTTCTGTCGGTATGTAAGTGCGTTCCCCGGGCAGATCGATTCGGTTACCAGAATCCGGATTTTCAGGGGATTTTCATTTTTAAATCCCATCTTAACCGATGAGGTAGCAGGGCTGGCATGACCGGCAGCCCAACCTGAACCGGGGATGTCAACCACCTCATAGGGCTCAAAGAGCCTGATTTTCTCGGTGGCATTATTCAGCCAGGATACGTCATCCGGAAATGACACGGGCGCAGCTTTGTCAACAAGAGAATATCCGGAGGATCTGATTTCGAACAGCCAGACGGCATCGCAGTTCAGGAGCTGTTTCAGAGCTTCGAGATCATCCGGCACCGGGATTCTCCCCTGTGTTCGTTTTACCTCAAGGTTTTTCGCCCAATCGGAGCCGGCAAGGGCTTCCAGTGGAGTTGCCCCTTCGATCAGCGGCAGTCCTGCGTCTCTGTAACGTCTTTCCAGAGCTCTTATCACCTTGACACGCCCCTTGAGGGGATTATTCCGCTTCTCCCAGCCGGAAGCCGCAATCCTTGTGATCAAGGCATAAGCGGAAAGAAGATCACCCCGGCGAAGATTGACGAGGACGTCAAGCGGATCGGCTTCTCGAAGTTTGTTCAACCGTCTTCTGAGTTTGGTAACAGACAATAGGGAACCGGATACGTCGAGAACGATGGATAGAACCTTTGCCAGATCGGGATACCCGGGATCAGGTTTATCCAATCTGGAGAGTATAAGTTCAGGATCCAACTCGATGAAATCCTTTGGAGTACCCCCCCAGTCACTTATTTTCCCCAACCTCAGCCGCATGGAATTCATATCATCAGTTGCCAGGCCAATAAGAATAACTATGGACACAAGCTCATCAAAATTCTGATGTTGCGATTTACTATGGCTCTTTCTGACGGTCTTGATATCGTTCTTCCAGTATGCCATGAGTTTATTTATTTGGTTATCGGCTTTGCTCAGGTTCATCTGCTGAAGACTGGCATCAGCCAGCAATTCGGATTCGAGAACGGGTATATCCCAGCATTTTCGATTCTGGAACTGTGCCATTGCATATCGTACGCGTTCCTCGATTTCCCATGTACTTAGATTACCCTGAGATTTGCACATTGATATCTCATTTAGGGTTACCGCGTAAATGAAATGCATGAATCTGTTAAGAGACGCGATGAACCGCGCATCGGAAAGCAGAAGCCTTGCCTTCTGCCTGGAGACAGCTTCAAAGTCTACTGCCACAATTGCGTCCATTATCCTTTTGAAAGCGAACAGTCTGGAGAAATCGACCGGGTCGGGACTGGCCAGCCTGCCCAGCTTATCCCAGATCAACTCGTTCATTGAGTTCACCTGAATGGAAATGAGAGAGCTGATTGTCTCGAACAGCCACTTCTGTTCTTCGGAATCCGCAATCAACATCAGTTCAGTCAGGACAGCCTGAGCTTCTTTCGGTTCATCCGGCCCTGTAGTATCTGCAAGTAATCCGGTGATGCAGATTGCCGCCATGCCGGGATTATGCAGTTCGATGCATGATCTGCAGATCGAAATCGTACGAGCAAACATTCTGGATTTGTCAGAGGCGCAGATCCGGAATACTTCAAGCATTAAGCCTTTCTCAACGGAAACCTCGAATTTCTCCATAGCATCGGCAATTTTCAGAGCATATTCCCGCATTTCAGATTGCAGATCAAGAACACTCGCCCGTCTTGAATCAGAAATATCCGGTAAAATCTCAACAAGACTGCAGGCGGTCTCCTGATCAAGGCCGCTGAAGACTATTTTGCCCGTCATTGTCAGCTTGTCTTCAATTGCAACGAGATCCTTATTATCGGAAAGGTATCTATTGAGCAGAAGTGATTTATCCAGCGCCGGCACAGCCTGATTGTCAAGAATCCAGTTCAGTTCCCGAAGATTGCCGCACCCATTGCCCAGCAGACGTTTCATGAACTGATCAGGATCGGGTTTTCCGGCATTGTCTGCATACTCAGGTATCCAGACAGAATAATTATCCACATAACCTGTTACGAGAAAAGAACAGTGTTCCGCAGTCAACCCCATGTCTGCATCCTCGTACAGGGCAGCTCCCTGCAATGTCAGGGCAGATCTTAAATATGACCGGTCAGGAAAGGAAGTTCTGCCCCGGGGCATGTGGTTCAGAGTGCTGTCTCCTTTGCAGTTAACGATCAGTTGATAGTATTCGAAGGCTGAAAGCCATTTCCCGAAGAATGCAGGGGTTCTGTCCATGAGTCCGGAAGTTATTCTGGAGAGAAGTCCCCGCTTCCTGGCCCTCTGGAAGGGAATTGTTATCCTGAAAAGCCTATCGCAGCCAAGATCCGTATCCGAGAACACAAATAGCCGGAAATTCCCGGCATCCGCGAGTTCGAGCAGGGCTGATACCATTTGCTGCTTTTCCTGAATGCTGCCTCTGTTCATCGTATTCACCACCAGAGAAACCGGCGCCCCCCGGGACATCCTGAGTATGTGTCCGACCGTGAAGCCTATTTCTCGCGCTTCCAATCCAAAACGTATTGACAGTTTCGAGCTGAGAGATTCCAGACTGTCTGCTGTTTCCTGAATGACAAGATCTCCGAGAAGGCGCCTCGATATGCAGAAATCCCGTGCCAGGATTCCCGCGCCCCACTCCACGCGTCCAACGACATTGAGACCTCTGAAGCCGTTTCTGTCAATAAACTCGATCGATTCGAGAAGGATGGCCAGCCTTTCTTCCATCCCTAAAAGCCAGCTTGTCGGTTCAGCATGGTATCGATGAACCCAATTCTCCTCATTCTCAGGGATGATTCCATCCTCCAGATATCGTATGGCGGCATCCCTGGTGTTCCGCGTTATGTCAATCTGATCGGCCAGCTTTTTGAATTCTGACATTGGATTGACGATCTTCGACCGTGGAGATGACCTGGGATAGGAAAGAGCTGGCCCCTCAACGCCAAGAATAATGCTGCCGGAAGAAAGGTAATTATGCCTGCAGAAAGCATTGCCAAGGGAGTTAAGAGAAAAGGCTGTTCTGAACAGAAGCCTTGAAACGAGATCTGAATGAAAGCCCGAATTGATAAGATCGTTCAGCGCAAGTCCGTTCGTATTGTCGGACTCTATGTATAGAACAGATCTTTCCGGGAGTCTACCGTCGATGTCAAATACGATCCCTGTGTCACGGATTCGGGATGTATGAAGGCCTGCTATCCTGTTTGAAGCCTGGAACCACCCCCGAACTGCTCTCAGTGTATCAACTTCAAGGTCAAGGAATTCAATACGGGTCATGTGGTCGGAGGAGCGATACGCTACCCAGGAATCACCGCTGGGGAATACAGTGATGTCGCCGTTAATGGTGTGCCTTTGTCTGTCCATTTCCACGCAATCTAATACGAAGGTTTAGTATCCACAACTCTTCATGACAAACACAATAATATAGAATATTACGAAAAAATAGCATACTCTTTATATGAGTGTTAACGGCAAATGATTACGCTATATGCAGAATACATATTCCATTAAAAACGAGATCAGAATTGGGAATATATTGGAATATCAGCATTGACACTATCGGATTCCTCTTCAATATTCTTGTTTCGTACTAACTAAGTTCTCATGCTGAATTCTATTTTAAGGAAAGATGAAGATAATGAAAAAGTGTTACATGCAGTTTCTGTTCCTGATTCTATCTGTTACAGTGGTATCCGAAGCGCGGGCATCGGAAGTGATTGTCAGGCTTTTCGATCTACGGGATTGCTCGGTCGAGTCCCTTCTGGCCGAAGGTTACGATATCGCGTCAGTAAACCGTAGCGAGAACTATGTTGATGTGGTAATTGACGAATCGTATTTATCCACTCTGGAAAAAAAGGCGACATCCTTCCGAATTATGCCCGAATCATGGGTAAGGCTGCTGCCTGAAAATACCGACGATGCAGGTTACTATCTCGACCCTGCAGAGACCTTGGCATTCTGGACCACTCTTGCCACCACATATCCCGATCTGGTGCAGTCTCCGGTAACCCAGGGACAGTCTTTCCAGAACAGGGATATCTACTCGATCCGCATTACCAGTTCATCCGGTCCGTCGGATAAGCCAGCGATATTCTTCAACTCTCTTATCCATTCCCGGGAACCTATAACCAACTCGGTTCTGGCCGATTTCGGAATGTGGCTGGCCAGCAATTACGACAGCGATACAATGGCAAAACACATCCTGGACAACTCCGAGATCTATCTGATGCCCATAGTGAATCCTGATGGATATGCAGATAACATGACCGGCGGCAATATGCAGCGGAAAAACATGAACTATACTACCCCTGTAACCTCCTCCGGCATCGATCTTAACAGAAATTTCGGGTATCAGTGGGGAATTAATAACTCCGGATCCAGTCCGAACCCACTCGATGAGACCTACAGGGGATCAGCGGCTTTCTCAGAGAAGGAAACACAGGTAATCCGCAGTTTCACCAACACCATAGATCCGATTGGCTCAATGCACTATCATTCCTATGGGGGTATGGTGATCTACTCCTGGAACTACGAGAATCAGCCCACGCCCCATCAGAGCACATTTCAGAGCTGGGCTTCAGCGATGACCGCGCAGAACGGGTATCAGTACGGGAGATGCGGAGAATTGATGTATCCCGCCAATGGTGATGCGTGCGACTGGTCGTACGAAAGTTCGGAACATCAGACCTGTATGGCGTTCGGCGTCGAGGTTGATGATTCCGGTTTCTGGGGCAGCCAGAATGATACGACCAAGATAGCCGAATTATGTGCGGAATGCAGGTTCATGAACATATTGCTCTGCATGAATCTGCTAGCTTCGGTGGGAATAGAGAACAACGCCGAAGCCTCAGGCACAGGTATTCTGTCCGTGACGGGAATATCTCCGAATCCGGTTATGAACAGCATGAATTTCTCCGCGAGTATTCCCTCCGGCTCACTGGCCGTCACCATCTTCGACCTTTCAGGGCGCAGGATCGATCAGTTCGATGTGGAAAACCTTGAGGCGGGCAATTGCCGGCTGAACTGGGCAGTTCCCGCAGACGCGCCGAACGGAGTGTATATGCTGATGATTGAATCGGGAAACCAGATTACAGGTTCACGCTTCACGGTACTCAGGTAATAAACAACCATCTTCTAGCAAAGGAGAAAAGTCATGAAACATATTATCATAATTCTGCTTCTGTTCGGCGCGCTCTCGGCCGGCGGAGAAGTGATTTACCGGAATCAGGAACAGCCGGAAACTGCCAGGCTCGTTGCGAAAGACGGCAGAGGAACAGTTCTGGAGATGAATACGCCCGGTCTCGAAGTAATCGATTCCGATCTTGATGAACACCCGGCTGGAATCGTTTTCAGGATTCCGGCAGGTGGAGGATTCCTCGCCACGATAGGAGCGCCTGATCTCCCTGTCGTGCGCCGGATGGTTCAGGTTCCCGCGCGCGGGGACATAACAGTGGAAATAATCAGCAGCGAATCATCTGCTCTGGGTATTTACAGTATCGCCCCCTATCAGATAGCGCCCACTTATTCCGGCCCTGCTCCGGAGTACACCATCGACAATGCCATCTATAGCACGGACGAATTCTACCCTTCGTCCACGGTGAGTATCGAGTCCGTTCAGATCCTTCGGGACATTCGTGTGGCGTGGGTCAGATTCAGCCCCGTTCAGGTCAACCCGGTCACGGGCGAAGTTATTCTCACCACCAGTGTTACCGTGCGAGTATCCTCCGGAGAGGAACAGGGAGAGAATGAACTGCAGCGAATACCCTCCGGAAGAACCCGCAGTTTCCTTCCTTTGTACGAGGAGGTCATCGGCTTCGATACAGACGGTGATATAGTGGATGGCAGCTACGTCTTCATCGGCACATCCGAGACAATCGGCTATGCGCAGGACCTGATTGACTGGAAACGTCAGAAGGGTTACCAGGTCGAGATCGGGCTCCTGCCCACTATAGGAACCACAGCCAGCGCCATTGATGCATGGATAGAGAATGCCTATAACACCTGGCCCAACAAACCGGAGTATATCATGCTGGTCGGTGATGAGATCATCGTCCCGTCCACTGCGTACACATACAATGGGAACCCTGGCGTAACCGACAACAAATATGGTGTGATAGGCGCCGGGTGCGTTCCCTCTATTCATGTATCCCGGATCTGCGGGAACGACATCTCCGATCTTTCATACATTGCCTGGAAGATCAGGATGCACGAAATGAACCCTTACCAGGTATCCGGTTCGAGCTGGTTCAACAAGGCTGTCAGCCTGAACTGCGACCTGTTTGAGGCCCCGCAGGAAGGCCTCTACCTCCATCAGCTTTTTCAGGCCAGTGCGCTTGAGTCAAAGTTCTATTGCCCTGCGCTGGGGGGTATACCGCCCACTCTGGCAGCCTTCGTCAATGATATAAACGAAGGTCTTTCGGTAATCTCGTATATAGGTCACGGTGACGTCACAGAATTTTCGACAACGGGCTTCAGCAACTCGGATGTAGCCGCGTTGACAAATGGCAGAAAGATGCCCTGGATCTGGTCCGTCGGCTGTCTGAACGGAAAGTTCGACGGCGAATACTGCATCATGGAGGCATTGCTTTCGGAGGGGTCGGTATCCGATGCCAAGGGCGCGATCACCTGCATGGGATCGGCAACCTACACTCCAGTCGGAGCGGGTGACTCACTTGGAATTCACACCTTCAAGGGGTATTTCGAGCAGAATATTCACCACCTCGGAGCCGCCTATACTTACGGCAAGAACAAGATATACGAGTTCTACGGCGCAAACGCCGTGGACATGAACATGATGGGAACAGTTTTCGGCTGTGCCGAAACGGATATCTACACCGATACATCCCCGATTGCCTACATGACTAATTCACATTCAACTACAGCTGTCCCGGGATCCTTCCAGGTTACTGTAACCGACAACTCGAAAGCAGTTGTCGAGGGCGCTCTTGTCGGTCTCTACTACGCTGACACGAAACAAACTCTGGCGTCAGGGTACACCAATTCTTCAGGTGTGGTTGATCTCAACATAAGCTCGCTGCCCGGTTCATCCACGGTAACTGTAACTTCAACCGCCCACAATCGGGTTCCATGCGTAAGCTACGCCAACTCCACCGGCATAGAGAATTCCGGCGGAACAGCCTCAGGATTAGAAATTCAGGTGGGAATCAGCCGGAATCCGGTATATGGTTCAGTGGTTTTCAGTGTGTCGGTGCCCATGTCCGGAGCTGCGGAGCTTTCCATCTACGACCTTACGGGAAGAAAAGTCGAAACCCTCTGCAATGACGAGCTTTCAGCGGGGGCCCACAGCTTCAGCTGGCAGCCTGGATGCGGCATCGCAAGCGGCATTTACTTCGTTCGTCTCTCCACACCTGCCGGGTCTGCTGTAAGACAGATGATGGTTGTGAGGTAGAGTAAGCGGCACGCGGGAAAAAGAGATCATGTGAATAGTTAATGCGAATATCTCTTCATCCATAGATTAAGGGACCGGGCTTTCCGCCCGGTCCCGACTACGTTGGGCGGTATATCCAGCCGAAGCATGCTGCCCCGCAGACCATCATCCTAAGACTTTACGATGAACGTTTCTTCAAGCTTGAGTGGAAGAGTTGCGGCTTTTCCGTTCACATACCCATCAATCTCAACTGAAACCCGGGAATCTTGAAGAACAGCCTGACCGGTAATATCGTTGAAGCTCTCAAATACCCAATTTCAGTTTAGAATCGGGTATTCTGTCCCCGGAAAACGCCGGCATACCTGTTTCCTCATGGCAAACGGGGAGATCGGAAATGAAATCGTTATATGATTACGATACCGCATAATACATAATTCACTTTCAATACTTGACGGCAATAATATAACCTTGTATATAGCTTTTTAGAAAGTACATTTTATTGTAATATAATAAACATATTATTTGAAAGGATGATGAAGATGAAAATATGTATACAGTTGATCGTATTAAATGTGTTATTTATATCTTCGCTACAAGCTCAAATTAGTGTGAATTATCATATTAATACTACCCAAGGGATAGAACAAATAAGTCCATACGTCTATGGTGTTAATATGATGACAGCTACAGACTTCTCAACAGCCAGGAGAATGGGTGGGAACAGACTCACGGGTTTTAATTGGGAAAACAATGCTTCAAATGCCGGAGCTGATTATTACCATTCCAGCGATAATTATATACCATGGATTCTTGGAGTTCCTTCCAGCAATTATGCTGTACCAGGGATATCATTAACAACTTTTCACAATACATCGTTAAGCCAGGATGATTATACTCTGCTTACACTGCCTATGGCTGGTTATGCTGCCCGCGATAAGAACGGTACTGTTCCTGTATCTGAAACTGCTCCTTCTTCTCGATGGGTAGAAGTGATTAACAGAAAAGGTTCAGCATTTGTATTACTACCTGATACCACAGACAATGTACTTTATATTGATGAATTATTGTATTTCATAATTAATGCTTATGGAACAGCAAATACTTCAACCGGTGTTAAAGGCTATATACTGGACAATGAACCTGCATTGTGGGTATATACTCATCCAAGGCTTCATTCTGATACTCTGACTGTTGCGGAATTAATGTCTAAATCGATTGATCTGGCGGCAACGGTTAAGGAAATGGATTCATATGCAGAGGTTTTTGGACCGGATTTGTATGGTTTCTCCGCAATTTTGAATTTGCAGAACGCACCTGACTGGAGCAATTACAGCGGAACGTATAACAGGTTCATAGAAGCTTATCTGGATTTAATGCGTCAGGCTTCTGATTCAGCAGGTTACAGACTTTTAGATGTTCTTGATATCCATTGGTATCCAGCGCCTACAGGGATTCATAGTGGAGATACTTCACAGACTGTTTCTGAAGCAAGAATGCAGGTGCCCCGCACCTTGTGGGATTCAACTTATGTTGAAGACAGCTGGATTGGTCAGTATTTCAGTCCGGTAGTGCTTCTTCACTATCTTCATAATGCTATTGATCAATATTACCCCGGCACAAAATTATCAATAACTGAATACAATTACGGGGCTTCAAATCATATTTCAGGAGGAATAGCACAGGTTGAAGCATTGGGAGTATTTGGCAAATATGGTGTTTATTTTGCTTCAAAATGGGGAACAACCGAAGCATATATTACTACTGCATTCAACATGTATAGAAATTATGATGGAAATTCAAATACCTTCGGAAGTACAAAAGTAATGGCAACCATGAATGATACCTTAAATACTTCCATATATGTTACTGTTGATGATAGTGATCCGACATGTCTTCATATCATTGTTCTGAATAAAAATTATAATAGTACAATTAATGGCAATTTCCAAATAACTAGTAATTATCAATATAATGCAGCTGATGTCTGGTATTTTGACAGATATAATACATCAATACATAATGGAACCGGTTTTTCAATTGCAAACAATCGATTTGATTTCAATCTATCCCCTTTATCTGTCTATCATATTGTATTGACTAATGAGACTTATGTAGTAGAAGAAGAAGAAGAGATGGATTCAGGAGTAAATGATTTCACCGTATATTACAATTCTCTGATGAAGGAAGTTAATGTTAATTTCCATGAAGTGATTAATTCTGATATTAGCATTTCAATTTATGATATTTCCGGTAAGAAGTTAAAAGAACTAAATATTATTCCATCTGGTACTACTGTTAATGTTGATGTTGAATATTTCATGTCCGGTATGTATTTTCTGCAGGTTCAAACTGTAGATGGTATTATTTCAAAGAAATTTTTACTTTTCTAATACTGTCCGGACTATACACAATACCCAGGATGAATTCGGGTGACGGCTCCGGTCTATGGCTCTGGTGGCAGTAACCGATGAGAAGTGCCCTCGCAACATTATGAAAAAGCCCATGTATTGATAAAAGGGCGCTTCTTCGAAGGTGCCTTTTTATATGCGCGCCCGGCTGAGCCTGAGTCAGCATGGGAGTGAGACCTCCGACAGGAGTTTCATGGCAGGCTCCAGTTCTTCATCTGAAAGGCATCCGAAACTGATGCGAAGGTGTCCTTCTCCGGATTCACCGAAGGCGGAACCAGGTATTGTTCCGATGCCGTATTCATCAAGCAGGTACATCGCCGCGTCCTGAGCTTTCATACTACCCTCATATGCGGCAAGGGTGAAAAAGGCGCCTCCGGCTTCCCGCCAGAAGAGGGAGCTGCTCCCTGTGAGCGCACTCCTGCAAAATTCCAGCCGTTTCGAAACTCCCGCTGACATCTCCTTGATCCATTCCTCTTCCTTCAGAACTTTTTCAAGAAGATACTGGGAGGGAGAAGGCGGGCAGATGACAACGGAATCCTGAACTTTTATCGCCTGTTCCATCAGATCCGCAGAACCGAACAGGTAGCCCAGTCTCCAGCCGGGAATACCAAGGCTTTTGGAAAAACTGCCCAGGGTCAGAACATGCCGTTGGCGCTCATCCTTCCATGGATGCCAGTTATCGCCGGTAAATACGAATCTTTCGTAGGTTTCATCGATGATGAGAAAAGTGCCGCTTTCCGCGGTCATTTCAACGATCCGCATCATTACTGAGTCCGGTATTACTTTCCCGGTGGGATTTCCCGGATTGACTACAACCAGGGCCGCCACTTCCGGAAGCCACCTGTTTAACTCATCCAGCGGCACTGTCCAGCCTCCGTTGTCTTCAATCATTGGTATTGAACATAAACCGAGATCACTGAACTTGACCGCGAACACATGATCGAAATAGTAGGGTTCTATAACCGCTACATTGCCCCCAGGATTGGTAGTCGCAAGCAGTGCGCTCAGGAATGCCTGGCTTGCTCCGCATGTCAGGTGGATCTCAGAGGCCGGGTCAAGATCAATCCCCCGCCTTACCCTGAAATCTTCTGTAACAGCCTTTCTTGCCCACGGAAACCCCGGATCAGGGCTGTACCTGTGGATGAAGGGCTCCTTAAGTTCAGCGGCAAAGTTATCCAATACGCTGGATGGAGGAGAGTACCATGGAGCCGCCTGAGCCATACTGTAGATTCTTCTTCCAGACGACGAAAGATCAGATATCCTGCTCATGATTTCTGAGATGGGAGGCATTTTTATCGACCTCATTCTTGCAGATGGGTGAAAGCTGTTCATGCATGCCCCTTTCCTTTGTTATATTGCGGCCATAATATAGCTATAAATGACTAACCATTAGAGAAAACTGCTGGAGTTCACATTTGAGAATTCTTGTAACCATCAATTGCCAGGGTGTTGACGCTTCAGCAGCAGGCGGAATCGCCTTCGCCAGAATGATGGCCGAAACGGGACACTCCGTTACCGTTCAGGCTGCCGCTGACGGTCCCGTTACCAGGGCCGCAACGGCACAGGGCCTGGAATGGTCCGGGCTCAGCCTTCAGAAGTCAGCCTTTGTTACCGGCCTTCTGCCCTTCAGGAAGCTTATCAGGAGTTTCGCGCCGGATGTGATAATATCAACACGGGCTGACGGTCAGACGGCTTCCGCCCTGGTTGCCGGTGACATTCCAACGGTCAGGATAAGGTGTGATATAAGGAAACCCCGTTCAGGTAGATTCTGGAAACAGGTGGACAGAAGAACCGATCTTGTCGTATTTCCCTCTCCTTTCATGATAGAAAGAAGCTATAGCGGAGAGAGAGAAGGGCAGGTTGCAGTAATACCTCATCCTGTAGATACTGATCTCTACACATTCAGGGAGGGGAGAGAAGTATTCGAACCTCTTCTTGTTTCCATCGGCAGGCTCAGCCCCATGAAGGGGCACAGAACACTGATCAGAGCCCTTGGACTGCTGCCGGAGAACGTTAAAGCGGTAGTTGCCGGGGCTCCAAGCCAGCAGTCAGTTGATGAGCTTGAGTCATTCGCGCGAAGTCTTGGAGTGGGGAAGAGGATCACTTTTGCCGGAAAGGTTGAGGATGTACGGGATCTGATTTCAGGGGGAACAATAGGAGTTGTTACAAGCCTTGGAAGTGAAGTTGTTTCCAGGGCCGGAATGGAGATGATGAGTTCAGGACTCCCCCTTCTGGCAGCGGCCACAAACGGACTTCTGGACCTTGTTGAGGATGGCAGAACCGGTCTGTTTCATTCTCCGGGAAACTACCGGCAGCTTGCCTCACAGGCAGCTTTCCTGCTCAGAA
Organism: Candidatus Aegiribacteria sp.; assembly: GCA_013138965.1. GTDB lineage: Bacteria > Fermentibacterota > Fermentibacteria > Fermentibacterales > JCC-6 > Aegiribacteria. The sequence continues at coordinate 5,111 of WTBT01000010.1, read as the reverse complement.
ACCCCTCCATGACACTGAGAATGGGCAGGTGTGCCAGGAAAATGTGTATTGACAGGCTCAGCTACCCCGTAACAGCGGCAAAATGGGCCTCCACCCTTGTGGCATTAACTGAAGGGAACAAGATTCCTTCTCGCAGGTATCATCAGTAAAGCAGAAAGCAGGTTGATATGACAGCAGTTCTTATTGTGATGAGTCTATTCTTAACGGATTCACTGTTCACCGTCGCCTCTTTCGAGGAATGTTTGCCAAGATATGTTGAGAACAACGCTTTCGGACCGGGAGAGAGGCTGGAGTTCAGTGTTGAATACGGCATTATCAAAGCAGGAACAGCGGTTCTGGCTGTAACCGGGCCGGAGCAGTACGAAAGCCTTATGGCATACAGGATATCAGCAACTGCCAGGTCCAACCCAGCGTTCGGCACGTTCTTTGAAGTCAATGATGTCAATGAAGCTCTACTGGATATAGTTCAGTTTCACACACTCAAATTCTCAAAAGACCTGCATGAAGGTGATTTTAAGTACCGGGAGGAAGTGTTATTTGATCAGGACGCAGGGATAGTGTATTATCCCGACGAGACCGATTCTTCACTTATGCAGATGGATATTCCGCCGCATGCTCTGGACGTCCTGAGCTGCCTGTATTTCGCCAGGACGCTTCCCCTTGAAGTCGGAAATACATACTATGTGGACAGTCATGTGGATAACGAGAATTACCCCCTCGAGATCATTGTCCACGAGAGGGATCATATAAGGGTACCGGCCGGAGAATTCGACTGTATACTGGTTCAGCCTGCCCTGCAGTCCCAGGGTCTTTTCGATCAGCAGGGAGAGATCTGGGTCTGGCTTACAGACGATGAGAGACACATGCCGGTTCTTATGCGCAGCGCCATAGTTATCGGTGAAATTGTATGCGTACTTGAGGATTATACCCTCGGTATCCCGATCGAAGTTGAAAACCCCGGATTTAATATCTACTGCGCGGAAACCCAGTGATTCCCGGCGGAGAACTCTCACACCTGGTTAACTCCGCAGCAGGGAAACTTGAAAAATCGGGAATCACCGCCGCGGATAGAAGAATACTGTCAAACGGTATTCGGATAACCTTCATCATGAACAGCAGAAGCTGCGGTATCAATTTCTATTATTCTGAAAAAAAGGGATTCTCAGTGGTCCCCTCCGGCGGGGACATTGATCTGTCGCGGAGAATAAAAGGAATCCTGTTATCGGATGCATCTTCAATCCCTGACGAAACCTGGACGGGTTCCGATGAAGCAGGGAAGGGAGATTACATGGGACCGCTGACTGTGGCCGCAGTTTATGTAGATAGACGACGGGCCGAGCAGTACCGCAGCATTGGCATAACCGATTCCAAGCAGTTGAGCAACGATACTGTACGGGGATATGCTGAGCGGATCAGAAGTTCTTCCAGCGGCTTTTTCTCCATTGTATCTGTTTCACCGCTGGATTACAACACCAGGTTCAGCGAGCTTTCCGGAAAGGGAATGAACAGTCTTGATCTGCTGGCCGAATGCCATGCCGAAGCTATAAAGGAACTTTTCAGGAAAAACCCAATACCCGGTCGGGTGATCATAGATAAGTTCTGCAATGAAAAGCGGATTGCGTACCTTCTTCCTGAAGGAGACTACATGCTTGATCTCCGTATCAGGGGGGAGTCGGATCCGGCGGTCGCGGCGGCATCCATACTAGCGAGGGATGCATACCTTGACGGACTGGATCGGATTTCCCGGAAGTTTGGAATCACAGCCCTCTCAGGCGCGGGAGAGAAGACCGATAAGATTGTCAGGGAGTTCGTCAGGGAGTTCGGAGCGGATGTTCTGGACGAGATAGCCAAAATTCATTTCAGAAACACATTCAAGATTCTGTCACTGTTCAGCTGAATATCTTTCGGTCATAAGTTTTGAAACATGCCCGGACCAGTGAGGAGAATATACCTGTAATAGTAGACGCATATCCGGTTGTCCCGGAATCAGACTATTACACTGCTATCTAATAGTCCTTAACGCTGATGTCAGTTCTTGACATAGAAAACACATTCTCTTATGTATCCCGCTTGTATATGGAGATATTCCCTTCATTTATGATTTAGAAATCAAATGATTAGAAACCCCGAAAGGAGCAAAAGTGAAGTATTTGATAACTGGAATCCTTACCGCTTTCATTCTTGTGCTTGCCGCCGGCTGTGGAGAAGAGGCTGCCGAGGATACAACTGACGCTGCTGCAGAGGCTATAGAAGCTGCTAATGAGGCTGCTGAAGAAGCCCTTGAAGAGGCTGAGGAAGCATTGGAAGAAGCTCTTGAAGAGGCCGAAGAGGTCCTTGAAGAGGTTACAGATGTTCCCGAGGAAGCCCTTGAAGAACTTGAAGAAGTCATTGAAAAAGCTGAGGAAGTCTTAGAAGAGGCTGAAGAAGGTCTTGAAGAAGCCGGAGAAGCTCTGGAAGAGGTACTTTAAGAGGAAATACCCTCTGAACAAGTTACTCGGTTAATTTTCAACACTGCGATGATAGATCAGGGCGGTGCCTGTGCGCCGCCTTTTCCTTTTTTCACGAAAATCCGTTAACGGTTCTCGACGGAATGCATAAGGAACTTATTACCTACAAACGTAAGTCCTAGACCTTTCAGCGACACTCTATCTGGACTCCAGGGTACGATGCCGCAGACGGTCCTCTTCCCATGGTGATGTGGGCCTATCCCCAGAATTATCCTTCAGCCTCGGCTGCAGGCTAGATATCAGGCTCACCCTGCGAGTTCGACTACATCGGCTGGTGGTCGCCCCTTGATATGGCTTACCCAGGGCTATGCGGTTCTTCACTGCCCTTTCCTCAATGAACACGCCCCAGGATGAACGCGTACCGTTCAGCGTAGTCATAAAGCCAGCTGAAACGTCCCGAAGCGCCGTCATGACCGGTTCCCATGTTTACCCTGAGAAGGACAGGATCGCTGCCTATATTCAGGCTCCTGATGCCGGCAACCCATTTTGTCGGTTCCCAGTAGCCCACCTGAGCATCGTTTACACCTGTATAGACGTAGAGGGCGGGATAATCAACAGCCTCTAGGTTATCCACAGGTGAGTACGAGAGGATATACCGGTATTCCTCTTCACTCTCTCCGGGATTTCCCCATTCATCGTACTCGTTGGTAGTAAGCGGAATAGTGGGGTCAAGCATTGTAGTCAGGGCATCTACAAATGGAACCCCCGCTACAACGCCACGCCAGATGTCCGGTCTGAGGTTGATTATCGCTCCCATCAGGAGTCCTCCGGCGCTTTCCCCCATGGCGAATACATTCTCCGGGTCACAGTATCCTTCTTCAATGAGGTATTCCGTGCAGTCTATGAAATCGCTGAAGGTGTTCTTCTTGTTCAGGACTCTTCCCTGGTTGTACCACCGGCGCCCCATCTCACTCCCGCCCCTTACGTGGGCAATGGCATATACGAAACCTCTGTCGAGCAGGGAGAGCCTTGTGAAGCTGAACATGGGATCCATACTGTAACCATATGCGCCGTATCCGTATATCAGCAGAGGGTTCTCTGCTTCGTGGAAAAGGCCGGTTCTGTAGACAATGCTGATGGGAACAAGTGATCCATCAGCAGCCGGAGCCATTAACATGTGGGATTCGTAAAGTGACCTGTCGAAATGTTCGCCGATATCCTGCATCTTAAGAACCCGCATCGTGTCTGCGCTTATATCGTAGGCAACCGTAGACCACGGCGTTGTCATGGATGTGTATTGCAGTCTGATGGAATCGGCAGCGGCATCGTAGTTCGAGGATAGATCGACTGTGGAGTTTTCATTTCCCAGATTGGCGTAGTATCCTTCACCTGATTCTCTGTCAACCAGGTAGAGCTTCCTGAGCCCGTCAGTTCTTACCATTGCGGCAAGAATATCATCGAAAACGTCGATTTCTTCTACCTGAGCGCTGTCGGAGTAAGGTATAAAACTGCTCCATTCCAGCATTGAAGTTGACTCTGCTGAAGCCTGCATGACCGAATAGTTCTCACCTTCGGCGTTTGTAAGAATGTAGAATGTGTCGCCGATAGGGTAAATGTAGTATTCAAGCCCCTCTGTTCTGGGATGAACTACACGGAAAGAATCTCGAGGGGCTGCTGCTGAAAGTATTCTGCATTCGGATTCAAGCGTGCTTGAAGTTGATATAGCTATCCACTTACTGTCGTCGGAATTCCATACCCAGGGCCAGAATGTGGGATCATCTTCTCTGTATACGCAGAGTTCATCATCGCATCCTATTGTCCTGCGCATTATCCTGTCCGTTCTCCCCCTGGGGTCATTCAACCCGTAGAAGACCATCCTTGAATCGGCAGCCCATGCGATGTCACCGGAGGCATTGTGGATGTTATCCAGTACCCGGCCTGTTTGGATGTCCTGGAAAACAAGCGTGTTCCAGTGCCCTCCTGTGGTATCAAATGCCCAGGCGAGTATCGAATTGTCGGGACTGACGCTGATTTCTTCAACCTGGAAGTATTCCCTGCCTGCTGCATGGGCATTCTCGTCCAGCAGGATCTCAGCTTCACCATCGGGGTGTTTTCGCCTCATGTTCACACTGTATTCATCACCCTCGCGGTATTCATGCCAGTACCAGTAACCGTTTCTGAAGTAGGGCACGGAATTGTCCTCTACAGAAATTCTTTCCCGCATTTCCATAACCAGTGTGTCCATCAATGTGGCATATTCAGCAAGCATGGAATCCGCAAAGGCATTTTCGGCTTCCAGGTATTCGATTACCGCAGGATTTTCAATATCTCTGAGCCAGTAGTAATTATCTGTGCGTGTATGGCCGTGGGTCGTGATCTCATAGGGAACGATATGCGCGACAGGGGGTTGCGGGGAAATGAGTAACAGCGTTATTAGTTTTAAAGTAATCACGATCGCCTCCGGTGTGGAAATGGACAAGCAACATTTGTATTGAAGCAATATACCAACACATCAGATGTTCATCCATCTGTCTCCTTTAAAAGAACGCTGATCAAGGTCTTACGATGAGAGCCGCAAGTTCATATATTAAGCTGAAGAGATTTGATGCGTGTTTCGGACACAGATTATTCTGGAAGAGGTTGCTTTGAAAAAGAAGAACAAAG
>WTBT01000063.1 GCA_013138965.1 Candidatus Aegiribacteria sp. | reverse complement strand
TTCAATATCTGCGGACAGTTCAAACCACTGCAACCTGTCTGACAAAGCTGACTCCAGTCGAAAAAAGAAATCCTCCAGCATAAAAGCTCAGAATAATTCAAATACTGTTTATTATATCTGGGGGGGGTAACCCTACATTACCCGCCGATCCGTCCTCCGCCATATTCCTTAATTGTTAAGAGATAATCCTTAGAAACTTATTAGACAGGGGTTAAAAATGAGAATAATTATAGCAATAGTTGTCTGCCTTCTGGCATCATCCTTAAGTGCATCAGGTGTTTTTGATGTTATTGAATCATTTGCTGAAAGAGCTGCGGAAGCTTCGGTTTCTTCAGAGGTAGAGGTGGTTGAGCTTTTTCATGCTGAGACACCTGAAGAACTTGAGGCAGCACTCACGGACGGTTACCCCATGCCGTGGCTTGCGGAGATATTAAACGATGAGAGCATTCCCGAGGAAGACAGATACTGGCTGGATTGCAGGATGAGGGCAGTCATTGCACAGGATCTTCATCTGTTTTTCGATGAAGAAGGCAATCCTGTTTACGTTGAAGCGGACTGGATTAGGTACGGTGAAAGTTATTGGCAGGAGCATTTCATAGTGAATCCGATTGGTGAGCAGCCGAGAGGGGAGATAAATTTAGTCACAGGTTTATGGGGAGAGACAGGTTTTGTGTACAACCGCTATGGAGAACAGACTGGTGAGTTAGCACTTTGCGAGGAGTGGATGTACCTCTCCAGAGATGGAACCATCGGGTTACTTATCCACAGGGGCTCAGAGCGTGTCACCGAGTATGGTCCGGCATATTTGTACTTCGTGTATGATAATGGAACGTACCACAAGAATCCTAACGAACTTTGGATCTATGATTATACACTCAGCCAGAGTGGTAACCGTGCTTTACTCGTTCAGCGAGCGCAGAACGAGCCAGATCCGATACAAATGTTTGATAGAAACGGAAACGTTCTGTGGGAGCAACAAGCCGTAGCAACAGCGGTGAGCGCTAGTCTATCAATCTCCTCTAATGATGGATTGTGCTGTGTTCCATCAAATGACCGTGATCCAATCACCCACTATTTACAGGTCTTCAATGCGACTAGCGGATATGAGGTTGAATCGTATCAGGAACAAGGTGTAGCCAGTACCTTTACTCCAAACGGGGAATTCCTGTGCATTGGAGCAGGTTTGTGCGCATCGTCAAGTGACTTGATTAACACACACTTAGTTCAAATGCCTGATAGAAATTTATCAGCAACATACCTTAGTTGTAATAACAACGCTGATAGATGTGCTGCTATGGTGCATCCATCCGGGCGATTCACGCCAGAAGAAGCAAAGCTTGCAGTATGGTCAGAAGAAGATGGATTTATACTAAAACAGTCGTTTGAACAGGGAGAATTTATTCTCCTTTCCCCAAATGGAGTTTTTGTTCTTGTGATGCCAGCCAACCCCCATCGATGGGTATCTCCGACACCCTGTAATATCTGGTTGATCAGAGGTGAACGATAATGCGCAGCTTAAATAAAATAGCATGCCTACTCGCCTTTGTTCTGGCGATCTCTTCCGTGGCTGGTGCGATACCATGGCCCATTGGGACAATTGGGCCGGATTCAGTTGATTCTTACTCACTTATGAATACTTACGGAGAGATGAATAATCCTTGGATTGATGTCGGATCTGGAGTGGATATTAACTTCCATACCGGGATAGATATCTCTTATGAGGATATTGTAACAGAGAATGTCTGGTGCATTGAGAATGGAGTCTTTACACACTGTTACGCCTTCATGGACCAAGCGCAAATGATATGGGAATATATTGCTGTTGTTTGTCCAAGCTCTTCCTCTGATGAAGGCTGGTGCTACTGCCATGTGGAAGGTAATGATGGCAATCCGATTCACTTGGATACAATATCCGCCGGAGATCCTGTAGGCTTAGGTGACCTTCTCGGTACTATGACGGAAAGAACCGATAAGCATCTCCACTTCGCGAGGACAGCTCCGACTGCTCCATTTGGTTATCCCGGTATTGATAATCCTCTCGATCATCTTGAACCGGCTGCTTCAGTCGCAGAAGGTTTTCAATGGATTCTGAGTTCTCCGAACAAATCAACATTCTTCCTGAGGGATTATCCAGCATTTGGGGATCCTGGAGATGATAATTGGGAGACCCTCTGGCCAACATCGGCATCTATCTATCCGGATACAATAGACAGAACTGAACTCGATGGAGCTGTTGACTTGTTTTTCGATATTGTGAGTTATGCAAACGGAGAAGTGGGATTTCCGCATAACCCAACAATGCCCCAGAAACTGAAGTGGACTCTCAACTCCTACGATCCTGTAACCAGTTCATGGATTGGAATATTCACTAAGTATGTGGTTGATTTTGATGAAGAACTTGGCAATTCCGGCTCATCTCCTTCTGATTGGCAAGAGTATAAGCGCCTATACTTCAAGTACCTGGGGCATGATATAGCAGGAGGAGGAACTTGGTCATATGTGACCTGCCTCACCAACTGCGGCGACGCAACCGGCTGGGACGGCATCAACAACATCGAGGAGAACTGCTGGCAGACAGATTCTGACAATCAGTTTTCCGGGGTTACAACCAATCCCGTTCTTGCAGCTTATCCCGATGGTCCTTATCAGGTTAACATTCTCAGTTATCCATATGACACAACAGTAGTCTTTCCCGAATCTATCTACGTAGAACTTCACAACTTCTCCCCAGTAGTCGAGAAGGTTGTGATATCCTGCGGCGGTAGAACGATCTGGGAGGCTTACTGGACAGCTGATGGATTGACACCGAAGTGGAACAATCCTTCCGATCAGGGAGTACTTCCGGATCAGCAGCTTGATGTAACGGTTGTTTTCTCGGAGCCGATGGATACAACATCAGTTTCAGTTACAGCCGGAGTCTCTTCACCGTACAACGATATTACGGCATCTGACGCGGGGTTGGACTGGAGCTGGACGAATTGTCCGGAGGAACCGGAGTACAAAGACACCTGGCATGGTGTTTTTGATGATCTTACCGGTTGTGCTTCCGGGAGGATGACGATCAGCATCCAGGCAGAGGATCATGATTCCAATGACCTGACTGATCCATCAGTTTCCATCTATGATGGTCGTTACAACGACACTCACCATAGTTTTTCGGTCATGGGTGTTCAGCCCGGCTGGCCTGTAACCCTTCATGATTATGTAAAGGGTTCCCCTGTACTTGTCGATCTTGATGCTGACGGCGACCTTGATGTAGCTCTTCAGAGTACGGATGGCTGGGTACATCTTCTTGATGACAGTGGCAATACGCTTAACAGCCACTGGCCGATGCAATCAGGCGGGTGGGGCAGTATCAATGTTTACGCCTGCCCGTCCATAGTTGATCTTGATGGAGATGGCGACCTTGATGTTCTTTCGGTT
>WTBT01000078.1 GCA_013138965.1 Candidatus Aegiribacteria sp. | reverse complement strand
TGGTCAGTTCAAAAAGAATTGCATTGCTTTTTCCATTGTCCCTATTGACCTGGAATTTCTGAAACAGGCTTCGGATGCCGGAGTATCAGGAATAATCGCTCCATCAATACCCGCCTCCGACTGGGTCTGTTACAATGGGGAGGAAATGGGCGTAGCTATAACAGGTGATGAGAATATTCCTTTCACTCTGATACTGACATCGGGCTTTGGAAGTTTTGAGATGAATAAGGAATGCACTGAATTCCTTGAAGACTCCATCGGAAAATATGTCGGTGTTTCAGGAAGAACACAGATCAGGGCTGGAGTCACAAGACCTATGGTAATAGTATGAGCACAGTACAGGATGGTTACTCAATAAACCTCAAAAATTACATCAGGTGCCTTTCAGAAACTATCGTATCCTGAAAACTCGTGACACGCAGTATAGATATTTTATCTTATGATTCGCAATTGAATTTACCATAAATGCTCAAATGCAAGACCTGACCCTATTTGCGGTTGAATACGACATAAATACAGGGCTCCACAACAAGCGTCAGCACGGTGGCTACAAACAATCCACCGATAACCGTAACAGCCATCGGCGCCCATGTCTCTGCCCCCTCGCCGATACCGAGAGCGAGCGGGAACATCGCCAGTATTGTTGTTGCCGCAGTCATAAGAATAGGCCTCATTCTGGTAGTGGAAGCTTCAACTATCGCCTTCTTGATCTCCATTCCGGATCTGCGCAGCTGATTCGCGTAATCAACCATTACGATACCATTGTTGACCACTATTCCGGCAAGCATCAGCATTCCTATGATCGCCATGACCGACAGGGATGTTGAGGTTACGAACAATCCAAGCACCACCCCGATAAAGGCAAGGGGTAATGTGAAGATTATTATGAAGGGTTCAAGGAATGATTCGAACTGCCCGGCCATAACCATATAGACAAGAGCCGCGGCAACCATGATAGCGATTCCGAGGTACATGAAGGTTTCCTTCTGATCCTCCATCTCGCCGCCCATCTCATATCTGAAGCCGGAAGTGTCAATCTCCCTTAACATGTCCTTGACATCCGCCGACACCCCACCGAGGGACCTTCCGGAAACATCACAGGAAATGGTAACCATTCTTGCCTGATTCTTCCTGGCAATCGTATTCGACACCACCCTCTGCTCAAGGGTACCCATGGATATCAAAGGTCTTCCCAGAACAGAGGCATATTCCAGATTCTCTCTTGAATCTCTGAGGTTCTCGGGATACCTGACGAAGATATTGTACTCATCATCTCCTTCGCGGAATATACTGGCCCGGGATCCCTGGAAACCGTACCTTACATCCATGGCAAGCTGGGATTGTGTCATACCCAGAAGAGAAAGCCTTACAGGATCAGGGATGAAAGAGTACTCGGGAATCAGTTCCTGCATTGATGTTCTGGCATCTTTTACACCCTCTATCTGCGACATGACATCCTTTATCTCTTCGGCCTTATCGTACAGCAGGTCAAGATCATCACCGTAGAGAGTGATCTCAATCGCTGAGGACGCGAACAGTGACATGCCTGCTTCAGTCGAATACTCAATTCCGGGCATGTCATCCAATACATCTCTTATCCTGTCCTGATACTCGAACATGGAAGTGCTGCGCTGGCTGGAAGACGTCAATCTTACCCTCACCATGGCTGCATTGGAACCGCTGGCACCGAAAATCGCCATTACACCCTCGGCTTCCCCGACGGTAGTGAATAATGCTATCAGATCTTCGGGAGCAATAATAGCATTGATGGAATCCTCAAGAGCTCTCACTGCTTCATCGGTTGTTTCAAGACTCGTACCTATCGGCTCATGTACATCCATCATCAGAAATCCATCATCGGACTCGGGAAAAAAATCGGATGGAAGCATACCGACCGTGACTATTGCCAGAATGAACGTTGCCGCAGTTGAGATCAGAACGATCTTTTTATGATTCACAGCCCAGAAAACCAGTCGATTATATCTCTTTTCAAATTCGTCGATCATCCTGCCGATCCGACCCGAAATACTCCCCGGCTTGAACACCGGGACAAGGTTCTTCGTCCATGACGCAATCAGGGGAACCAGGCTCAATGCCACGAAAAGAGATATCGTTAAACTAAAGGTTATAGTCAGTACCATTTCCTTGAAAAGTTCACCAGCTATGCCCGGAACAAAAAGAATGGGAACGAAAACGGCAAGAGTTGTGAGTGTGGAAGCTGTTATTGCGTTGGATACTTCGATCGCTCCATTAACAGCTGAATTCCTTGGGGATTCGCCCTTCTCCCTGTGTCTGAAGATGTTCTCGAGCACTACGATAGCATTATCCACCAGCAAACCTATAGCCAGAGCAAGGCCGGCCAGAGATATCATGTTCAGCTGCACATCGGTGAAGTGCATTACCGCAAAGGTCACAAATACGGAGATAGGTATGGATATTCCTGCAATGAATGAACTCTTCCATGATCTGAGGAAGAACAGCAGCACCAGAAAAGCCAGGAAACATGCCTGAAGGGCTGTTGTTCCAAGATTGTTGATGGACTGTGCTATGAATTCCGACTGGTCAAAGAGAATGACCGGAGTGAGAGTATTCCCATAATCTTCCGAAATCTCATCGAGCTGATCACGTATTCTTGCACACACATTTACGGTATTGGCATCCGATCTCTTGTTCATATACATCGATACCGAAGGCCGTCCGTTGAATCTGACGTGCTGCAGCTCATCCGCCTGGCCATCCCGGACCGATGCTACATCTCGGAGCAGGACTGGAGATCCGGCGTTTACACCCACAACAAGCTGTTCTATCTCCTCGACACTATGAAAAGCGGATTCGATCCTGATGCTCATGTTCATCCCGCCGGCATCGATCCTTCCTGCGGGAGTGTTATTGCGGACAGAACTCAGGGCTCCTACAACCTGAGATATGGTAATCCCCGCATCCGTAAGGGCCGAGGGGTCTGCTTCAACATTTATCTGCCTCTCACGACCACCCGTTGTTACGGCGGATCCCACACCATCAAGTCTGCTGAAAAGCGGTTCAATTTCTTCACGGATAAGCGTTCTCAGGTCAAAATCGTTAAGTATCTCGCTGCTGAAACCAACGTACATGACAGGCTGCATGCTTGGATCCAGTGCGAATACAAGGGGATCGGTAGCATCTTCGGGCAGAAGCGCCTCAAACATATCGAGCTGCCTTCTGACATCGGTCTCGGCCTGATCGAGGCTGTGTCCCCAATTGAATTCAGCTGTTACAATACTGATACCCGCCCGCGAAGTAGATGAAACTTTCTTGACGTTGGATACTCGTGCAAGTGCCTGCTCAAGGGGATCCGTAACAAGATTCTCCATTTCCTCGGGACCGGCGCCTTCCATGGAACTCATCACCATTATCATTGGAAAGTCCATATCCGGATACATATCAACACCAAGCTGGGTAAGACCGAATATTCCTGTACCCAGTATGGCAATGAAGACCATCAGGAAGGCGATACGTCTTTTAACTGATAATTCCGGAAGCTTCATTGGCTCACTACCTCCACACCGGCCCCGCCCTGAATCCTTGTCTGACCTGCCACAATCAGTGAATCTCCGAAACTTAGCCCGCCTGTTATCTGAACCATTCCTTTGCTGGAAATACCAACCTGGACGTCCCTTATTACAGATTTGCCGTTCTCAATAACCACTACCTGGAAACCTGAATGAGTTCTCCTGAGAGTATTTTCACGAACAGCAATCGCGTTCTTAAATGTTTCTGTAAGAACTGCGACCCTGCCGGCCATCCCGGGCCTGAGCCTTCCTCCGGTTTCATCAAATCTGACTTCCACCGGAACCAGTCCGCTGATCTGATCAACGGTTGATGATGCAGATATTACTATTCCAGAAAAGGATTCATTATCCAGGGAACTGACGGTTATATATGCAGGAAGACCGGGCTTCAGATCGAGGAGATTCTCTTCAGGAAGAAGTATCCTGGCAACAATGACGGAGTTGTTGGATATGGAAATGAGTGGAGTGCTGGTGGATGAATTGCCCACGCGAGCCCATATTCTGCCAATTTCACCATCAAAAGGCGCCGTTATCCATGAATTATCTCTATTTGTCCTTGCCTGAGTGTAACCGGCTCTGGCCTGGCTCAGCTGGGCCTGAGCCGCTTCAACAGATGCAAGAGCGCCCTCAAGCTGCTGCTCGCTGGCACCTCCAGCTTCGTAAAGTGATTGCATCCTTATGTAATTACTTGTCGCGTTGTCAACATTGGCCTGTGCGGCGCTGATTCCGGCGACAGCGCTCGCTGTTCCCGCACTGGCCTGCTGATCGGTATTCAATCTTACAAGTTGTTGTCCCGCGGTAACACTGTCACCCTCGGAAACAAGCACTTCTTCAACTTTACCGGGTGATAGAGCGTAGATAAGAGCTTCTTCAAGACCCTCAACCCTTGCGCTGGCGTATGCGATACTTGAAATATCAACAGGTTCCACAACTTCTACGGATACCCGTACTAAAGGCTCCTCTTCATCTATCTGGCCGGGACCGCATCCCATAGACAGGAATACACCCGCAAGAATTGCCGTAACCAGTATAATCAATCTGTTAATTCTCATTTGAGGTATCCTTCCATTAAGCCTGCAGCTCTCATCAGTTCAGCTTCAGCGGTTCTCAAGTTGTAAAGAGCGTTAGCGTGGTTGGTTCTGGCGGTTGTAAGAGCCAGAAAGGATTGGTCCATTTCCAGACGTGTTATCATACCGGCTTCGTAGGAGATATTGGCGATGGAGGCTCCCTCAATAGCCAGTTCTACAGTAGAACATGTTGCCGTGACGCTCTCTCTGGCGGCCTTGAGATTATTCCAGGCTGATACCAGCGAGAGATCTGTGACTTGTCTGATGCTCCTTGCGGACGCCTCAGAGGAGATCCTTTCAGCTCTGGCCGCATTGTAGCCTGATATATCGGAAAAGCCATTGAAAAGAGGTATCTGGAGAGCTACTGAAGCCACAAGATTCCTCTCATAATCATCTATCTCAAAATCGATGTCGTTTCTTGCCGCAAGGTAAGAAAGATCTGTCTGAAAAACCAGCCTGGGAAGGAACGAAGCCCTGGCCATATCTACACCGGCATCACCGACAAGTTCGAGATACTCAGCCGCCTGACGATCGGGATTGTTCTGGTACATGATTTCGCGAGCCTCTTCAAGGGTTTCAGGTATCTTGAAATCCGGTTCATCATCAAGACAACCCTCTATCTGAAAATGAGCGTCGTTATCCTTCCCGAGAGTTACAGCAAAACCGACGTTGGCATTCTGCAGAGCGTTTTCAGCCGATATCAGGCCGGGTTTCCGGTTCTCCCAGGCAACGCGACTCTGAAGAAGTTCAAAGCGGGAGATTGTGCCTACATCATGTTTCAGTGCCGCGAGTTCGTAACCGGCTTCAGCGATATCAAGAGCTTCGGCGGAAACATCCAGCATTTCCTGCGAAAGAAGTACGCCGTAGAAAGCCCGAACAACCTGGACAATCGCATCCATTTCAGCGGCCCTGGACTGCTGCAGAGAAAGCTCCTCCGCTCTTGACGCCAGGCGCGATCCAGCAGGTCCCTGAGGCACGAAGAGAGGAACAGTTATTGAGATTCCGGCAATTGATGAGTATTTACTTCCCATTGGAATCGAGCCCATACCTGGAATCGTCATTTCCTGTATGTCATAATTCTTTGAGAAAGCAAGCTGACCATTCACACTCGGCAAAAACCACAGATCCGCATTCCTGCTTTTCCATACCGCGCTTTCGTAAGACATCAGGGCTGACTGCACATCACCCCTGTTCTCCAGCGCTATTCCAACAGCCTCCTCAAGGGTGACAGCCCCTGCATTAAGGCTTATCAACAGAGCTATCGCTGCCATACATCTCATTTGATTACTTATCCTCTCCGCGTGCTGATATACCGTTGAATACTATATCCACAATTTCCTCAGGGTTTATCTCATCATGACAAGGTATTTCATTAAGGATCTTCATGCTGAAACCTATAATAGCTGAATTGAGCAACATCATAACCATCATCCTGTTCGTATCAGCCAGGATTTCAGCATTTTCAATAGCCCTGTCGAACATCGGATCGATGAACTCCATGCGCATCACATTGAATTCATCCTGCATCTCTTCGATGAGCAGTCCTATGTTGGGATCTGTAATAATGGACATGAAGGCTTTTGAAATGCCCGGATTCTTTTTAACGTGCTCAATCCGGAACAGGACATAATTCGTCATGTTCTCCCTGAGACTGATATCAATGTTGAAAATATCCCTGTTCAAGGACCTGGCAATACTCAGAAGATGCCCCGCAAGGGCTTTGTAGTACCCCTCCTTGTTGTTGAAGTAATAGTAAATCATCGGTTTTGAAACCCCCGACAATTCCGCCACCTGATCCATGGATATCTGCGAGAAAGTCTTTTCAGACAGAAGTTCAACGCCTGCCAAAATAAGCTTGTCTCTATTACTGCAGCTCAAATTCAACCTCCATAACAATTCACTGATTGAGTAAATATTCTACTTACTAGTAGGTTAATGTCAAGCGCTGACACGCTATCTGTTTATTCATTAACTTTTTACCATGATTTACATAGACTAATAACAATACTGATTCACTGTATTACAGCGACATACGAATGCAATTACACTTATCGCTGGCATTCTGTAAATCATTGTATCCTTCTGCTCTCTTTGAAATTATGTATATTGCAGTTACGGAAACCCAGGAAGGAAGCATGTAATGAGTGATGATCATGAATCCAGGTTCAGAAGGATCATAAGATCTCATTCAGTCAGATATCCTCTATTGAAATGTAAAGATATCTACAAGCTTGTCTATCAGGCTGCGATGGGCAGTGCCCACAGACTAAACAGTTTTGATGCCGCCAGAGAATATTTGACTGAAGAGTTGAATAATTCGGGAAGAGGTCCGCTGGAGCCTGTTGTGGATATCATCTCACACGATGGATGTATTTCCAGGATAAACCTTCGGCCTTATCTGGCTTCTGGATACGATCCTGAAAATCTTATAACTGCTTTCATCAGAACCGGCAAAGAATTCACCGGCTCCACTGAAAAACTTGAACTGTACTGCAGGTGGTTACTCAGGATAGCGGATGACGGCCTGCTGACAGTCAATCTCCAGGCTATTGATCAATATCTGAGTGAAATTGCCAAGTCGGATTATCCAGCTGTTCATCATTCATCAGTTTACAGAAGCGCATATTCACCATCTTACAGAGTAATAGCATCCGCATTCATCAGAGATCTGGATATCATTCAGTAAGCGGAATCGAATCAAGATCACCATTAACGGAAACATCCGCAGCCCTGATCCATCCCTCAATATCCTGTTCCAGCGGTCCGATACTCAGATCAAGGAGAAAACCTGAGATCACAGGCTTTCGCATTCTTCAACGAATTTTTTCCATATACGCGGAAATTCTTCAAGTGACCTGCTGTCGGGAGTCCTCAGCTCAAGCGTAGCTACTTTAGCGTTAACCCGTACATCTGTAAATATGGTCGTCAGATGATCAAGAAAATCAGTGAAGCTCTTTCCTTCAAGACTCCTGAAACTCTTGCCGCTCTGAAATTCAATCGCTTCCAGCGCAAACTTGACAATACCTTCCAGCATTGACAATACGCCGTTCTCCAGATTTACATCCGGAAGGCAGCAGCGGCATCTGTCAGTTCTATCCCATATTTCCCTTCTGGCCCCGGACATACCAAGTTCCGCGCTGGAAGCCATATCGCAGAAAAGCGGATACAGCACCTCAAGATCCTTCCTGGAGGTAATTGCTGCATGAAGATGAATTGCTGCGGTGCCTTTCATCATATCCGGCCCCCTGCTGTCAACTTTCATGAATCTTTCATGCATTCTGGAATACCTCGGTGAAGTTAACAGAAGCGGTGCTGCATATCTTCCAGGTATATAATCGGTTCCCATGTACCTGATACCAGTTTCAATTTCTATCGTGTCGTTCATGTCCTGAATCCAGTCAAGGGTTTCGCTGAACTCTACGTTATCCGAAGCTTTCAATGGAGGGCTCAAGTATTCGATCTGTCCGCCTGGTTCAAAGACAATTGTTCTGTTCCCTTTTGAATGAATACCATTATCCAGCCTGTATCCCACACTGAGAAGAAAAGCAGACAATCGGGACATATCATCGTGATTGAGAATCCGGTCAGGCAGAAACTCGTACTCGAACCCGTAGGTTCTGGGAAGTGAGTTCTGTCTGGCAAGAATAATATCAAGGAGCTTTTCAGCATATGCTGCTGAAATGCTATCACTCTTTTCCCGGGATGTATCAGAACTCATGCCACAAACTCCTTCATCCATAGGCTGAACGTCAGCACCGCGAATATTCTGTCCGCCTCCGAAACCAGGGTAGCAGGGCCAATTCCCTCAGCTGTAACATTATTCCACATCTGCCCTGTCATCCGCGGGTCAAGAATACCGGTGCGTTCTATCTCGCCACCCTGGAATATCTCCCTCACATAATCAGGCAGACTATCCCTCTGAAGAAGCCAGGATGCCAAAGGTATCGTGAAAGGTTTCTTCTCCCTGAAAGCAGTTACCGGATCCACTACATGATGATTGAGAAGTGATTTTCTGCAAACGTATTTACCCATTCTTTCAGCCAGATTAACTTTCATATGCACGGGGAGCCCGGCTGCGAACTCGGCCAGCCTGTAATCAAGGTAGGGGGTTCTGGTTTCAAGCGAATGACGCATGGAGAGCTTATCCAGCCTTAGAACCACGTAATCTGGCAGCCTTGACCTGCATTCCATGGCCAGGAGCTGGTTCAGAGGGTGCATTCCACTGTGTACCGCAGGCATCGCATCCTCGGGAAAGGCAACTTCTCCAGTTTCCTTTCCAAGTAATCTGGACAATTCAGACTGATTGAAGAGCAGTTCACTCTGGATAAAACGTCTACGGGGATCAGAAGCCCTGACAGGCAGGTATTTCTGTAACTCGGGAAAATCTTTCAGAAGAAGGCCTTTCTCTTTTTCCGACATGAAGCCGATCTCTTCGGCAGCCATCTCGAGAAGGAATTTCCTGTAACCGGCGAATACTTCGTCAGCCCCCTCACCAGTCAGGACCACCTTCACATGCTGGGAAGCAAGTCTGCATACCTGGTCCGTTGGAAGGATAGTACCCAGTGAGATGCAGTCCTCGACTGACCTGATAAGCTGGGGAAGATTCTCAAGTGATCCGGGTTCACAGGAGCTGTGAATCAGTTTCGCGTTATTGAATACTGGATGCCCTGCCTTCATCAGTGCCCTTACATCATCAAGCTCGTTGTAAAGGGGATCATTGAAAGAAACGGTGAACAATTTGATGTCCGGTTGTCTGACGGCTGCCATTGAAGCAACGGAAGAGGAATCAATACCACCACTGAGAAAGCTGGCAACTTCAACATCGGATCTCATTCGTATTCTGACCGCATCTTCAAGAAGCTGGATAAAGTGATCCTCAGCCTCTTTCCCGCTGGAGGTAACGCCATCCCCGCCGGGAAGATACTCCCAATACCGTCTTATACGGAAAGATCCGCTTTCCAGGTTGTAATCTAAATATGATCCCGGCGGAAGGCGCCGGATATTCCTGAACATGGTTCTTTCTCCCGGTACGTATCGGTAGGAGAAGTATACAGGCAGGGATTCATGATCCAGCTCAGGTTTCATCACGCTGCCCTCAAGAAGGGGCTTGATCTCGGATGAAAAAAAGAAGCCTTCCTCAGTAGAAGTATAATAAAGGGGCTTGATGCCAAATCTGTCCCTGAAAAGAAGTACACTTTTCCGTTCCGGATCGAAAACAGCTCCTGCGTACATTCCATTAAGATATTCCAGGAATTCTATTCCTTTTTTCCTGTAAAGGTGCAGGGCTACTTCGATATCACCTCTGGTTATGAATTCTTCCGAAGAAACTTCTTCTCTCAGTTCAATATAATTGTATACCTGTCCGTTGCATACGATTGCACAGCCATCATCGATTGAAACCACCGGCTGCATACCGGTTTCCAGGTCGAGTATCGCAAGTCTCACAAAACCCAGCCCAACCAGAGTATCGTCGCAAGAATAAACCTGTTCGTTGGAATCATCGGGGCCGCGATGCCTCTGGATGGAACCCATTCTTTCGAGTCGCCGTCGAATCTCACCGGAAGTAAGATGCCGGGAAATCATGCCGCTTATACCGCACATCTGTCTTTAATACCTCCGGTCAAGTCAGAGTTAAATGTGAATATAATCCCGTGTCAAGTACTAGGGATTGCAGCGGCAACAATATTATACAATTCCTGAATCATCATGCTGTAACAGGTTCTGCTGTCAGAACAAAGGACAATACTTAATTCATTACAAGAACCTTGGCTCCCCGTACATTACCCATGCGGAGTTCCGATAGAGCAAGATTAGCATCCTCAAGAAGATATTCCTCTATCTCCGGCTGAATCCTCATCTCATCTGCCAGCTCAAGAAACCCGGCAATATCCCGTCTGCTTACGTTGGCCACACTCTTGATCTCCTTCTCCATCCACAGGTGCTCGGGATAGTTGATTCGAAGAAGATACTCCCTGTCATTGTCCTCCTTGCGGATCGCGTTGATAACAAGCCTGCCCTCGGGAGCAAGGTTTTTCAATGCTTCCATCACAGGCTTCCAGGCAGGTGTTGTATCTATGATACTGCGAAGCCTGATTGGACATTCTTCAGCTGTATCACCTGCCCATGAGGCACCAAGTTCCCTTGCGAATTCCCGTTCGCCTGGGTTCCTTGCAAAAACGAATACTTCCGTATCCGGATATCTGAACCTCACCATTTTAAGAACAAGATGAGCGGAACCTCCAAAACCTGTAAGACCAAGGCTGTCTCCGTTCTTAATTCCTGATAGCCTTAGTGACCTGTAACCGATAGCACCGGCGCATAGAAGGGGCGCTGCACCAGTGTCACTGAGATAAGCGGGAATTGGGAATGCAGAACCCTCGGGAACTTTCATGAATTCGGCATATCCGCCATCGGCATCTCTCCCGGTAGCCTTGAATTCGCTGCACAGGTTCTCATTCCCCATCAAACAATAGCTGCAGCTGCCGCAGGATGAGTAGAACCACCCAACTCCTACTCTCTCACCGACCTGCCTGGTTATCACGTCATCACCGATTTTCACAATGCGGCCGACGACTTCATGGCCGGGAATCACCGGGAGAAATGGTGGTGCAGTGCGACCTTCTATCTCATCCAGCTCCGTATGGCAGACTCCGCACGCAAGAACGCAAAGAAGAACATCATTCGGAGCTGGTTCTGGAACAGGTGAATATTCAAGTGACAGGGGATTGGGATTTTCCCTGATATCACACAATTCAGAAAGAACCATAGCTTTCAAAATGTACCCTCACATTCGAAACACTGCATCACAGAATCACTCAGGATTATCTTCGGTACTCGAATTCTGCCTGTCCATTATCTTTTTGATCTGCTTCTCTTCCCATTCCCTGCCCAGCAGACGACCCTTGCCAAGGAAAACCGTCATAGCCTGCATAAGCAAACCAATACCCCAGAATACTGTAACCCAATAGAACCATAGATGATCCGGGTTTGTAACCAGGTTAATTATAACGAGCACAGTATTAATTATCAGATACGTTATTAGATTTCTGTAAAACGATCTCAGTTCCTGAACGCGCTTCCTGGCTTCTTCATAACTTCTATCCTGTTCGTTCATTGCATCCCCTTCATTCCTTCTGAGAGTTTCCGATAAGATCGGAGTTCATACAAATACATTACCAACCTAATTCAGGTGTTCACTTTCGGGATCTGCTGCCATGCGCCAGTATTGATTATATCCAATCCTTAAACAGGTTACTTGAACTCGGCTATTAGATCAATATCAGGTTTAACTTTCACTGTATAGATTCCGTTTATCCAATCCCGCTTGAACTCCATCAGAGGAACAAGCGGACCTCGAACAGGTTTCTGGGGGAATATCCAGAAGTATTTCTTCTCCAAGAACTCTCCGGATATTTCCCCATGGGATTCCGTGTGAAAAGCTATCGTGAATGTTTTCGGCATACCTGAACCGAAATTCGAGATCAGTGTCGTCCATCTGCCTGCAGGGCACGATACTTCTCTTTTTCTAAACAAAGCCATGGTTAACAATCCCACCTATTCCGAACAAGCAGTTTCTAGCGTTGTGATAGATATAATCAAGATATTTGAACGATAACAGAGGAATATTCGATGTGATCCAGGGACTTATGTGCTTGGACAAGAACCCCTGTTAATAGTGTAGAAACTATAGAACCCCAAAAAGGGACGGAGGTAATTAGATATTTTAATTACCTCCGTCCCTTTTGGTACCCCGTGGTGGATGTTTTGGAACTTTTCAAATCCGGGGGAAGTTAAATACAAAGGACAGCTTTACGCGTAAGCCAAACGGCCTTTGGGTTCAGGAATAGAACGCCCAAGTTCGTGAGCAGTTTCAATCCACTCCTGGATAATTTGTTCAGCACTGGATAATGCCTGCTGATAGGTATCACCATCTGCCATACAACCAGGAAGTTCGGGGACCTCAGCTATGTATGCCTGATCTTCCTTACTCCAGAATATGATGATTTCGTATCTAGTATCCATATCTACTCTCCAATGCGAAGGTCATACTTGAGAATCATATTCCTCACCTGCTTAACCTGATAGGGTTTTGCTTTGCCATCTCTAGGCTGCAAGTTCAGAATCTCTTTCACTCCCCTCATGGTGAATATATGATGATCACCTCTAATTCGCTCATTAAAGCCAAGTCGACCAAGAAGAATGCATAGTCTGCTAAAAGCGACATTTGTATCAGACCGACCAAGCAATATTTGCTCGCAAAGCTTTTCGTATTTACCCATGTTTGTAGAATACGAAGCACATGGCTCTTTGCCAAGATTGATACAAATATCATATGTACTATAGTTTGTCGTAACGCAGCACTAATAGTCTTAGGAGGATAAGATGCCCTGCGACAGTACTATACTGGGATTGAGCCGTCTACAGGATACTAAATCTAATCCCAGAATAATCCATCTGGTTTAGCTTCAATTAATGTCAGATTGAACCTGACGATTGTACCTCTTTCAAGAGTAATCTCGTTTGTTTCTTGAGTTGTTAGGTCAGCGGCATCAACCCATATACTATCCATTTCATCGTGATTTCTATTATCATGATCTCTCAGTGCGAATAGAAGGCAAAAACCTTCGAGTTCTTCACTGCAATAAATTACAATATCTTCTCTGATATCCCAAGTACCTGAAGTACCAGCTTCCTCTAATACATTGGTAGTGAAATTGGTGTGTGTTCCATCACCCAAATTTGAAGTCAAAATTAGTTGAAGATCAGCAGCTGCAGCAATGGCATCCCATTTTCTTCCATCAGACTTAAACATTGGAGCGTCTTCAACCTCTAGATCAGTTAAATAGTACCAACCCGAAGTAGTAACAGCAGCAGATATTGAAGTCATAAACAATACAATCAAACAACATTTCCACATTTGTTTCTCCTATTATAGGGAATTTAGATATTTCACAAATCTATATTAATCAATTATACATTTAATTATGTAGTATGCAAAATGATATCTGAACTTGGTACCCCGTGCTGGACGCTCTTAGAACTATAGCATCAACACTATTAGATCTATCTTGGTTGTGTTTGGTATAATTCTAAGATATTGTTTATCATAATTAAGCTTTTCAGTTTACCGAGTACTTTCTGTTTGCCATATCAAGGAGTAGTCAAAGGAGCTAAAATGTCAAGAGTATTTTTGATTGTCTTTCTGGTGCTGGCTACTTCATCCTATTTTGCTTTCTCACAAGAAGCAGGGCTCATAACTGGTAGAACCCTCGACGCTAAGGGAAACCCACTTGAGTGGGTATCTGTTTACTTGGATCAAATCGCAGCTGGAGATCAGACAGACAGTACAGGAACTTATGAGATTATTGTAGAGCCAGGCATATATACCTTGATAGCCAATATGGTGGGAAGATCAGAAAAGAAAATAGCAGATATTGAAGTATTTGCTGGTGATACTACTGTTGTTGATTTTGATTCATTATATAAAGTTCATCCAACACCTACGGTGATAAGCACTCCAAACGACTCTGAGGAATAAACCTGAGAACTTTGGTACGGAATTTTGAACCGGGTCATAACCTTTTTCGTGACAGAATATCGGGAGAATGAGTGAATTCCGGTGAGATTTCGATGAAAAACACGACCGCAGCGCACCGCTAAGGTTCTGCCGACTGTGGTGCGCTGCTCTCCACCTCCGCTCCGCGGTTCGCACAGCTTATGCTATGCTCATAAGCTCCGCCAACCACTCCGCTCCGGTTCTGTCGGTCGCCCCACACATCACGCGGACTTTCTGGTCATGGAGTTCAGCGCGGGGCGTCCTCCGTCTGCTCCGTCCCTGGACATTGTCCAGTGACTCCGCAGGAGTTGTGACCTGCGGCCACGTCTTCGCCGCCACTGGCGGTTCATATCTCACTCTTGATTTTTTCCGGAATTGTACTAGTCGCTTCATGAATCATTCATGCAAGCTGCAGTTTTGCATGTTGATTATCCGTGAGCTTCACAAGCGAACGACGGTCACTTCTCCGGCATTGCAGTAACGCTCTGGTATACATGTATGAATGATGATCTGGCATTCTTTCCCTGCATTGCCAAGAACTGCTCCCATCAATTTAAGTCGCTCCAGGTCTGTATTCTCCAATACATCATCAAGTATGAGAGGAGCCCCTCCTTCTTGAGGAATGGACTGGAGGGCGGGGATTGGCCTATTTCTCAAATCACCAAAAGCTTTCGTAAATAGTCATCTTGCCTAGAAACTTTCACGGATTCTCTAAGGCGATCGACCTCATTCTTGTCGATCTTATTCCCATCAATTTCTGCTAAGAGCTTTGCCGCATTAGGTGGTGGTACACGCATACCGTTTGTTTCGAAGTAGTCTCTCTTGAGCATTGCCAGCAACAACTTGTATTGTGGTATTTCCCCGTCGAGTTGAATTGCAGTCTTCAGATAGGTATCAAGTCTTCGTGCTTCAGTAAGTGACAAGGTCATTAAACGTCTTCCCTTAATATCCGAAAG
>WTBT01000064.1 GCA_013138965.1 Candidatus Aegiribacteria sp. | reverse complement strand
ATGGGGAAACGGATCAGCATAGCATTACGGGATGAATTCGGGTTAAGTGTGGGGATATGTCAGTGTCCTCGTCTATAGCAATCATACACCCTCTCCACTTCCTGCTTTCGGAAAACAAGCATATGATCTCCCTGAGTACCAAACAGGAATTGACATTGGTAATGCTTACCGCCGACTCACCTCTCTCTGCCTGCAGCAGGCTCCTGTGGGAAAAGATTTCTTTTGCAAGTTGTCTGCAGGCCAAATCTATGATGTCTACATACTTCAATATACTATTGGGGTCTTTTGAGGCTCTCAGACGCAGAAGATCGGAGTGGCCATGTATCGATACGAGAAGGTTGTTGATGTCATGGAAGAACGCTCGCTCAAGGACATGCCGTCGTTTTTCATCACTGATATCCATTAAACTGAATATGGTGAAATCTTTATCCGAATAGTGAAAAGGCGATGTCCACACTCTGAATTCGTAGGCGTCAGCGTTCCTTGTGATGATCCTGCATTCATCTACAGCTGTAATCTCCTCAGATCTGGTTTTCAGAATGGATTTTGCCGCGCCGCATTCACGACAGAACTTGCTTGTACCACATCCGTCCATGGATTCGTATGCGTGAATGCAGTCGAGCAGTTGTCCGGGACGCTTGCCAAGTACTGTTTGGTCTGATGCATTGTGAAGCAGTTCAGCCAGACGTTGGTTCCAGTAGACGACTTGACGCTGTTTGTTCAGGATCAGAACGATACATGGAACCGCGTTTCCCAGATAAATAAGCGATTCGGCTGTTGCCAGCAGCTGTGCGTCGGTCGATATGCTCTTCGAGTCTGCCATCTCGGAAGGAGCAAATATGGGCTTCTGATCGGTATTCATATTCTTCTCCTGTCGCGCCGAAGTCTAAGCTCAGGGGGCGGTGGCAAGGTGTTGCATCTTCTCCTCGAAAGATTTATCAATGCCGGTGTTGCCCGGTATTAATTAACACCGATCTTCTGCTTAGATGAAATTCAATTCAACGAACTTGCAGAATTCCTCCATACCTTCAGCGGTTTTCGCCGAGACAGTGAATACAAGAACATCCGGATTGAGACTTCTGCATTCCTCGATGGCCCTGTCCACATCGAAATCAAGATGAGGGATAAGATCTATCTTGTTGATCATCAGTACATTGATACTGCTGAAAAGGCTGGGGTACTTGAGGATCTTGTCATCACCTTCGGGAAGCGATAGAAGACCTATTCTCATATTTTCACCGAGGTCGTAGCCGCTTGGGCAGATAAGGTTTCCCACATTCTCTATCGCCAGCAGTTCGAGTTCCGAAGGATCAAGGTTCATATGGCCCAATGCATGATTAACAGCGTGAGCATCGAGATGGCAGGCACCTCCGGTTTCTATCTGCCAGGCCTGGCAACCAGCCTTTTCTATGCGCTCAGCATCCCTTCTCGTTTGTATATCACCTTCTATTACAGCCATTCTGGGGCCGAAGAAACGAGCCATGAACTCAAGTACAGTGGTTTTCCCGGCGCCGGGTGAGCTGATAAGATTCAATGTATAGATATCTTTATCGCCGAGCAGTTTTCTGTTATCCGCTGCGAAGCGGTCGTTTCTGCTCATTACGGATGTTGCTATGTCTACTTTCTGATCAACTGTGTCATCACACATATCAGTCGTTTCCTTCCTCCAGTTCAACGCTGTCCACGGTGAATTCCCTGCCTGAGAGAATTCTCCTGCTTATGGAGCCGCAGTCCGGACAGCTTTGATAGAAATCTTTTGTTTCATATTCAGCATCACAATCAAGACAGATCAGCTTTGCCCTGGTTCGGTTGATCACCAGCTCCGGTTCCCCGAACCCTTCGATCTTCGCAACTTCGGTGAAGCAGAATCTCAGGGATTCAGGGCTGATTCCCGAAAGGGGACCGATAGTAACATTGACTCGGTCCAGGGGGATTTTTCTGCCCAGGGCGCTACCAATAATCCTGGTCATGTCATGGGCAAGAGATAGTTCATGCATAAATAACCAGCCATTCAGATCGGGAGGAACCATTGTGGTTAAAACCCTTCAAGAATGGTAGAATATAACCTCTATTCGATATGTCAATAAGGATCATTCTTATCAGGAAGATCAGATATGCAGCGACTGAGGCTTGAAATAAGTGGAGCGGTTCAGGGGGTCGGGTTCAGACCCTTCGTATATCGTCTGGCTCACCGCTATAATCTGGCCGGATGGGTATCCAACACATCAAAGGGTGTGGTTGTCGAAGTTGATGGGGATACTGAAATTCTTGCGCGCTTTGCCGAAGCTCTTCTGAAAGAAAAACCGCCGGTATCCATCGTGCAGGATATCCGCAGTGAGTACCTTGATGCGGCAGGATTCGCGACTTTTGAAATTCGAGCCAGCACAGAGGGGAAGAAGGAGGCATTCGTACTTCCGGATCTGGCCACCTGCGGGGAATGCTCACTTGAGATACTGGACCCGGATAACAGGAGGTATCGCTATCCATTCACGAACTGCACGAACTGCGGCCCGAGATATTCAATAATCAATGCAATTCCGTACGACAGGCCTTCAACAACAATGTCCGGATTCAGAATGTGCGGCAGCTGCCTGAGGGAGTACGAAGATCCGTTTGACAGAAGATTCCATGCCCAGCCCAATGCCTGTCCTGAATGCGGCCCTCATCTTGAACTCTGGGATCCCGCAGGTGTTACTCTGGCAGAGAGAGATAACGCCCTCAGAAAAGCCTCGGCGGAGATACTCGATGGAAAGATACTTGCGATTAAAGGGCTTGGCGGCTTCCATCTCATTACCCTTGCCAGCTCAGATGAAGCTGTTAGAACACTTCGTTACCGAAAAGGAAGGGAGATGAAGCCATTTGCGCTTATGTTCCCATCTATTTTCCAGGTCTCCGAATTCTGTGTGGTATCTTCTGAGGAAAAAGAAGTTCTTCAGTCACCCCGCTCTCCAATCGTTCTATTGAAAAAGCGCGATGAGCATAATCCACCCATCTCCATCTCTGAACTGGTTTCTCCTTCCAACCATGAATTTGGAGTTATGCTGCCTTATACCCCTCTTCATATTCTACTTATGATGGAGATAGGGGAGCCTGTGATCGCCACAAGCGGAAACCTTAGCGATGAACCCATCTGCATTGATGAGATCGAAGCCCTTGAAAGGCTGAAAGGTATAGCGGATTATCTTCTTGTTCATAACCGTCCGATAGCCCGGCATCTTGATGATTCTATTGTCAGGATTTTCAAGGAGAGGGAAATGGTGCTGCGAAGGGCAAGGGGCTATGCACCGCTGCCTTTGAGCATGGATGAGGAGGCTGCATCTGTTTTAGCCACAGGAG
The DNA here is from genome assembly GCA_013138965.1 of Candidatus Aegiribacteria sp. GTDB lineage: Bacteria > Fermentibacterota > Fermentibacteria > Fermentibacterales > JCC-6 > Aegiribacteria. The sequence goes on along the minus strand of WTBT01000064.1, from coordinate 19,014 downwards.
GGCATCTGAAGAATACCCTGGCCCTCTCGATTGGGCGGAACGTCTTTACCAGCCAGCATATCGGGGATCTTGAAACTGTACAGGCCCTAAGGGCTTTCGATGAAGTCTGGAACAGCATAGAAGTGCTGTACGATGCGCATCCCGATATTATCGCCTACGATATGCATCCGGACTATATCTCATCTGCACGGGCAAGAGAATCGCAGATCAGGGGCATTCCGGTTCAGCATCACATTGCCCATGTATACTCCTGTATGCTGGACAGTGCAGTCAGGCCACCTCTACTCGGTGTTGCCTGGGATGGGACCGGTTACGGTACCGATGGTACGGTATGGGGGGGCGAATTCTTCCATATTACCGGTGGAACTGTAAGAAGAATAGCTCATCTGAGGCACTTCCCCCTGCCAGGTGGAGAGAGAGCTGCAGCGGAACCCAGAAGGTCTGCTCTCGGCCTTCTCTCGGAGCTGTTCGATGACCCTGCGCGGCACCTTCCTCTGGGTACGTTTTCCGGGGAGGAATTGGATGTCATGAAAAAGATGATATCCTCGAACCTTAATTCCCCTCTCACCTCAAGTGCCGGAAGGCTGTTCGACGCGGTTGCGTCGATACTCGATCTTCATCAGACTATCGAGTTCGAGGGGCAGGCGGCGATGAGCCTTGAGCACGCGATTGGAGATAATAAGACTGAGAAATCCTATCCAGTTCATATTCTTGAACCCCCGGGGGAACCCATAATTATCGACTGGGCTCCTTTAATCGAAGGTATTATCATCGATGCTTCAGAAGGGATGGATACCGGTATCATTTCTGCGAAGTTCCATAATACCCTTGCGGAAGCTATTGCAGCAGTTGCTGAAGCAACCGGAGAGAAGAAGGTTGTACTCAGCGGTGGCTGCTTTCAGAATGTCTATCTTTTGCAGAGGGTTCTGGATGTACTCGAAAACATTGGTTATGAACCGTTTATCCACAGGAGCCTTCCTCCAAATGATGGAGGTATCGCTCCGGGGCAGGTTATGGCAGCACTTATGATGGATTCAGAAAAATGACAGGAGTATACTGATGTGTCTTGGAGTACCCGGAAGGATCGAGGAGATATCTGAAAATGATGATCCTCTCTTCGTCACCGGCAAGGTCAATTTCGGGGGTGTTCTGAGGGAGGTTATCCTTGCCGGCATTAAAGATGCTAAGATTGGTGACTGGGTTATTGTACATGCCGGTTTTGCTCTGAACAAATTGAACGAGGAAGAGGCCTCGGAAGTATTCGATTATCTGAGACAGATATCCGAATTCGGCCGGATCGAACTTGAGGAAGCGGACGGTATTTCAGGCTGTGCAGAAGAGGTGGAAATAGATTGAAGTACGTTTCGGAATATCGGGACAAAGAATCGGCGCTGAAGTATACCGGGCTTATCAAAAAGCTGGTCACAAGGGAATGGAGTATAATGGAGGTCTGTGGCGGACAGACCCATACCATTGTCAAATACGGCATTGACCAGCTTCTTCCCGATTCCGTAACCCTTATTCACGGACCGGGATGCCCCGTATGCGTAACTCCCATCGAGCTCATCGATCAGGCTATTTCGATCGCCGGGCTTGAAAATGTCATTCTCTGTTCATTCGGGGATATGCTGCGGGTTCCCGGAAGCTGCAGTGACCTTCTGGGTGTCAAGGCATCCGGGGGAGATGTCAGAATGGTTTACTCCCCTATCGACGCTATCGCGATTGCTGCCGGTAATCCGGAAAAGGAAATAGTCTTCTTCGCAGTTGGTTTCGAAACCACTGCCCCTGTTACCGCCGCTGCGGTGCTTCAGGCTGAACATCTTGGTCTGGATAATTTCTCGATGCTTGTTTCTCATGTCCTGGTTCCGCCTGCGATAGAGGTTGTTTTGTCAGGCGAGGATTGTGCTATCCAGGGATTTCTTGCTGCCGGGCACGTATGCACCGTTATGGGGTATACCGAATACGAACCGATTGCGGAGAAGTATGGAGTACCGATAGTTGTGACTGGTTTTGAACCACTTGATATTCTAGAGGGTATTCACATGTGCTTGAAGCAGCTTGAAGAGGGCAGAACGGATGTGGAGAACCAGTACTTGCGGTCTGTTTCCAGGGAAGGAAACAGGACTGCTATAGAAATAATGAGAAGAGTATTCGAGATAACAGACCGGAAGTGGCGTGGAATCGGCAGAATCCCGGGCAGCGGGCTCAGGCTCAGGGAACGGTTCGCAAGATTCGATGCAGGGAAGAAATACGAAGTCAGCAGCCATGAAGTTGACGAACCGGAGATCTGCATTTCCGGGGAGGTTCTCAGGGGTAATAAAAAGCCCTTAGAATGTGCCGCTTTTGGAAATGTATGCACTCCCGAACACCCCCTTGGAGCGCCGATGGTCTCAGCCGAAGGAGCCTGCGCAGCTTACTACCGTTACAGACTGGCCAGGGGAAAATAATGAATAACAGCAGAATTACTGAAATGATATGCCCGATTCCTCTTTCGGATCACCCCGAGATCACAATGGCTCATGGTGGTGGTGGAAGGCTCATGAACGATCTTATCGACAGGATCATGCTGAAAGCTTTCACGAATCCAATTCTTGATAAGCGGCATGATGGCGCTGCTATTGCTGTGGGGGAGGGGAGACTCGCCTTCGCAACGGATTCTCATGTCATTACTCCTCTATTCTTTCCAGGTGGTGATATCGGCGCTCTTTCCGTGTACGGAACCGTTAATGATCTGGCCATGTGCGGAGCAGATGCCAGATGGCTCAGTGCCGCTTTCATCATAGAAGAAGGTTTTTCTATGAAGACCCTCTGGAAGGTTGTGCTTTCGATGGCCGAAGCATCTTTGAAGACGGGTGTATCGATAGTTACCGGAGATACAAAGGTGGTGGACAGAGGCAAGGGAGACGGCATTTATATCAATACCGCGGGAATAGGTATCATTCCAGCGGGGGTCGATATAGCTCCTTCAAGAATAAGGGAAGGTGATGCGGTAGTCCTGAGTGGTGATATCGGCAGGCACGGTATAGCTGTAATGGCAATTCGTGAAGGTATACAGCTGGAGAGTACGATCCGCAGCGACCTGGCCCCCCTTGATTCCATGGCCGGAGACCTCCTGAGGGAAGGGCTGGATATACACTGCATGAGGGATCTTACCAGAGGCGGCCTGGCCAGCGGATTGAATGAGATAGCTTCCATGACCGATTGCTCGATCAGGATCGAGGAGAATCTGATACCAGTTCACGATGAGGTTCTTGGCGCATGTGAGATCCTTGGTTTCGATCCCCTCTACGTTGCCAATGAGGGCAGGTTCGTAGTTATCCTTCCACGGGAGAACGGCGATAGGGCTGTGGAAATCCTCAGACGGCATGATAACGGGCGTCAGGCTGAGATAATAGGTTTCGTGGAGAAACCTTCTTATGCAGATGTATTGATGATCAGCAGTATCGGCTCGGAGAGAATTATCGATATGTTAAGCGGTGAACAGCTGCCCAGGATCTGCTGATGATGGAGCTGACTGCTGCATTTGATCTTATTACGGAACGTATCCCTTCACCTTGACCTCGTCCTTTTGAATTCTGAGAGCCGGTCTTATCAGAGGTCCGTCATCGGTTGGACAGGTGCGAATATCGAAACCGAAGATACTGCCCTTTCCAGGTTCGCTGATAACGTAGACCCTTCCACCGTGCATGTCGATTATCCTTTTGACTATCGAAAGCCCCAGGCCGATTCCACTGACTTTCTGACCCGCAACATCGTTATCCTTGATCCTTACGAATTCCCTGAAGAGCTTCTTCTGATTCTCTTCTGAAATACCGATACCGTTGTCCTCCACTTCCAGAGATACCACGCGTTTGCCCATGGTTCTACTGCGGACAACGATACTGCCATTGTCGGGAGTATACTTAATAGCGTTTGTGACGAGGTTTGTAATTACCTCGCGGATGAGCCGCTCAACGCCTCCCACAGGGGGTAGATTATCCTCCAGGTCAGATGTCAGCTTTTGTTTCTTGTGATGTGCCAGGTCCTGATTTGCCCTGACAACGTCACTGATCAGTTCGTTGAGGTCGATCTCCATTGCCTGCTTCTTTATCTGGGATGGATCCTCCAGCTGGGCGAAAAGCTGGAAATCGCGAAGAAATGATGATGCTTCATCGAGTCTTGCATGCATTCTGTCAATCAGATGCTCCTGCTTCGCTGTCAGGGAATCTCCAAGGAGAGTCTGAAGGCTGTGAAGCAGCATGGTCGTCGCTGAAACCGGAGACTTCATGTCATGTATGGCGATGTGGAGGAATGCCTTCCTGAGCTTCGCGAATTCCCTTAGTGAGGAATTGGCTTTTCTGAGTCTTTCACTCCGTTCCCGCAGCGCTCTGTGTGTCTTCTTCAGCTCAATACTTAGCTCTCCGATGACAAAGGCGACTATCAGAAAGAACAGAACTCGGATCAGATCCGCCCAGAGAGGGCTTCCTGAATTGGAAATGAAGCTTATAACAAGCACATCCAATCCGAGTATCAGACCGACAAAAACAGCTTTCCTGCCCCACCAGAAACCTGCGAAAATAATTGGTATGTAGGCAAAATGAGAGTACCCGATACTCTCCCGACGGTCAAGATGGAAGTAAGCGCTGACTGCTATAAAAGCAACCATAAGGACACATATGATGACGAATCTGTTAGCAGCACTTGGAACACTATCTTTGATTATTCCAGAATGCGGTAATTTGTTTTTGTCTTCGGTCATATACCGTCGCTTTCCGAGTATACACTTCAGGTTTGAATGGGATAAGATAGCCTGAAACGGGTGTGCTTGTCCAGTTAGTTTATCCTCCATAGCGCGACGGAATCGGAGCCGCATATAACGTTTCTGTCGCTTCGGAAACCTATGAGGAATTCAAGTGAATCCCCCGCTTCCGCTAAAAGGCCTGAGTACTGCCCGGGGAATGCCAGCAGGTAATCCGATCTGTCCGATATCCATTGCCAGCCTTCTTTACTGGATCCCGGGAGCCTTTCCGCGGTAACAAGGCCATCAAGATCCAGGATTTCCATGTCGGTTATCCATTTTACAGCTCCGATATCGGCCGCTGCAACAGTTTGTGCGGGAGATGCGACAGAGGATAAGTACTGTGCCGGTCTTACATCTATGGAGTAAACATCGTAGGAAGCGTCTACTCTTCTTCCCGCAAAGATATAAAGACCCGGCAGCATGGAAACGGCAAGGATAAAGACGTTCAATCTTCTCCTTCGGAGTCCTCCGAGCCAGTGCCCGGTAGCAAGTACCGCTGCTGTAAGAGCTGGTACGTAATACCGCATCTGAAAGAAACTGTTAGGCTGAACGCACAGCGATAGAGCGAAAAGCAGCAGTGGTACGAGCGCCATCGACACTTCAGGCCGTTTTTTCCCCTTGCTCCTCAGTAATTCCGTGATCGAGACAGCTGCCGCGAAAAGCAGAAGGGGGGATGTTACCAATAAACCCTTCAGCAGGCCTGGCAGACCTGCCCCGGCTGAAGTGAGCCAGGACACCGGTTGCTTGGCGTAAAATGTTGAAGGCAGCGGGAGACCAATTGTATGGATGTTCCAGAGCATCCAGAGAAGACCGATAATTAGTGATGGCGCCATTAGACGGAGTATGTTTCCGGGAGTCCTCTCTTTCATGGAGAGGACAAGGGGTATGGCAAGGACTGCAAGTTCTGGCCTGACAAGGAATGCTCCCATTAGAATGAACGATGAAACTTTGACTCCGGTTCCGTCCCTTACACATCTCCAGACCGCGACTACAGCCAGACATGAGAGGGCTGTTTCCATTCCGCTGGAAGCATGGAAGAAGAATGGTCCGGTCATTAAGAGGAGTATCCCGGTAAAAGGCGGAAGGATTAAAAGAGCTGAGCCTGCAGCAAGCAAAGATAATATCATCAGTACAGTTGGAGCCAGGGCGGTTCCAGCAAGAGAAGCCAGTGCTGAGGGAAGCAACCATAGAGGACTTGTGAATCCGGAAGAGGGTTCTGCACCGTTGAAACATAGTGGTGCAGATGTGAAGAGGCTTCTACCGTAGACCAGATGTATATAGGTGTCATCCATGGGAGCGGTACTTTCGTCGACCCCGAGTATGAGAAGTAGAATCACTCCTGCGAGCAGAAGCAGTGGAACAGTATAGTGAGCGGATTTCTTTCTTCTCCTGGGCTTCTTCATACCGATTTTATCACCCGTACCGGGCTTTCCGTCAAGGGCGGCAAGAAATCTTTTTGCTGTGGACACGGACGCCGTGTCATATTAAAATTATGGTGTATTTTCGACTGATTACTGAACTACCCGGGAGACTGCTTACTTGAGAATAATCGGGGTTGGAATAGATATAGTTGACATCGGTATTTTCAAGAGCCGTCTTGATGACGGCATGGTAAGTGATTTGTTCCTCCCCGGGGAAATTGAATACTGTTCAAGCAGGGCTCGTCCGTGGGAAAGCTATGCGGCAAGATTCGCCGCGAAGGAAGCATCTTTCAAGGCGCTGGGCGCCGGATTGTCCCATGGATTGCGCTGGAAAGATGTCGAAATAATCAAAGATGAATCCGGTGCAGTATCCGTTCAGTTGAACGGGAAAGCACTGGAACATGCAAGCAATAAACAGGTAAAGCAGGTACATCTTTCCATCAGTCATTCAGGAGAAAACGCCATAGCCGTTGTCACCATGGAAGGATGATTACCTATCGCAGGATTGGAGGAATCAACTTGAGTAATATCGGATCCTATGAAGAGAGAACACAGTATTTCAACTGGGATATTGCAAAGGATATTCTTGACTGGAAGGAAGGAGAACTCCTTAACATCGGAGCCATCTGTTCGGACAGAATCTGCAACAGAGGTGACGGAAAGAAAACAGCACTCATATGGGAAGGTTTCGGTGATAAGAGCGCCAGGTATACTTTTGACGATCTCAGGGTCTATTCAAACGGATTCGCTAAGTTTCTAAGTGAACAGGGGATCGAGCCTGGTGACAGAGTTTGTCTCTTCATGGACAAGATCCCGAGTCTCTATTTCTCTTTTCTTGGTGTTCTCAAGATGGGCGCAATTGCGCAGCCGCTCTTCTCGGCATTTGGTGATGAGTCCCTTGAAGTTAGGCTTGCAAGTGCGGGAACCAGGGCAATTTTTACAACTCGTAAGCATGTCAGGAAAGTCCGGAAAATTAAAGACAGACTGCCGAATCTGGAGAAGATCATTGTTGTAGAGGGAAATCCTGATAAACTCAAGGAGGGCGAGATCTTCTTCGATGTGGAGAACAGCCCCAGGGTGGAAGAGTTTGATGTCTATCATTCCTCGCCGGAAACCCCTTCAGTTCTTCATTACACATCCGGGACAACAGGTCAGCCGAAGGGGGCCCTTCATGTTCACAATTCCATCTGGGGCCAGGCACTTACGACCAGCTGGGTGCTTGATCTGAAGGATGATGATATCTACTGGTGTACAGCGGATCCCGGGTGGGTTACAGGAACCAGCTACGGTATCATCGGACCCTGGGCACTGGGCGCTACACAGTGTGTTCTTGATTCAGGATTCACATCCTCGCGGTGGTACAAGTTTATTCAGGATAACAGGATAACCGTATGGTATTCAGCCCCTACAGCCATCAGGGCGCTAATGAAAGATGGCAATGAGCTGGTCGGTGATTTCGATCTCTCTTCACTTCGGAATCTTGCTTCAGTGGGTGAACCACTGAACGCTGAGGCCGTCATATGGAGCGGTGAAGTATTCGACGGGCTTCAATTTCATGATACATTCTGGCAGACGGAAACCGGTGCCATGATGATTACGAACTATCCTGGAATGGAGATACGACCCGGTTCGATGGGTAAGCCTTTCCCAGGTATTAAGGCTGCTGTCCTTGACCTTGATACCCACGAACCCATAGATGAGGCAGGAAAGGTAGGACTGATAGCTTTCCGTCCAGGGTGGCCTTCGATGTTCAGGCAGTACTGGAAGCAGCCCGACACCTACAGGAGCAAGTTCGTTGGTGCTTCGGAGAATGCCATGCCTGATGAACTCAGGACCAATCCAGACCTCTGGTACGTCTCGGGCGACAGGGCAAGCATCGATAAGGATGGATACTACTGGTTCGTGGGCAGGGACGATGATGTAATAAACACAGGAGGACATCTCGTGGGTCCCTTCGAAATCGAATCAGCCCTTGTTGAACATGAAGCCATCGCCGAGGCTGCTGCAGTGGGCAAACCGGACAAAGTCAACATGGAGGTTGTAAAGGCATTCGTTACATTGAAACCCGGTTTCGAGCCCTCGGATGACCTTGAACTGGACATCATGAATTTCATTAGAAAAAGGCTTTCTCCTCTGGCGATGCCTCAGGAGATCGAGTATCGCGATAAGCTGCCCAAAACACGCTCGGGTAAGATCGTCAGAAGGTATCTTAGAGCAATTGAATGGGGAGAAGATGTTGGCGATATGTCATCTCTTTCCGACGAATAAGTAACAGAAAGGAGCTGAAATGGAACAGATGAAGGAAACAGTACTTGAGTATATAGTTGATGAGTACCTTGATGAAGATGATGAGGATGAAGTTTTCTATGATTCTCCCCTGATCTCTTCAGGAATTGTCGATAGCTTCTCAATGGTTTCCCTTAAAAGATTCATTGAGAATAAGTACAGCATCAAGCTTCCGGATGAAGAAGCTACACCGGAAGCTTTTGATACAGTGAACTCAATCTGCAAACTGGTTAATAAACATCTGGGATAAACGGAGGTAGGATCGTATGGCGTTTTCAGACAGTACTAGAAGCCTGTTTGCAGATGAAATAGAGCAAATAAAGGAAGACGGCCTTTTCAAGGAAAAAAGATTCATCTGCTCCGAACAGGATGCGGAAATAGAAGTGGAGTATCCCGAGGGCGCACCCCACAAGAAAGTCCTCAATTTCTGCGCGAATAATTACCTGGGGCTTTCAAGTCATCCCGATGTGATCAAGGCGGCACATGAAGGTCTCGATACCCGAGGTTACGGAATGAGTTCCGTCAGGTTCATATGCGGTACACAGGACATACACAGGGAACTCCAGGACAAGGTGTCCGTCTTTCTGGGCATGGAAGAGACCCTTCTCTTCCCATCATGCATGGATGCCAATTCAGGTGTTTTTGAAGCGATACTGGGCCAGGAGGATGTGATAATTGCCGACAGGCTCATCCATGCATCCCTTGTGGACGGCATACGCCTCTGTTCCGCCGATTACGATACTTTCAAGCACATGAACATGAAGCATCTGAAGAAAAAACTCGAGCTTCACCAGGACAAGAGAACCAGGCTTGTGGTAACCGATGGCGTGTTCTCTATGGACGGAGACCTGGCACCACTGGACTCCATGGTGGACCTTTGCAACCGATACGATGCCATGCTGCTGGTAGATGACTCCCACGCGTCAGGTTTCATCGGAAAGACCGGCAGGGGAACCCATGAGTGCTTTGGTGTTATCGACGGCATTGATCTTATCACAACTACTTTCGGAAAGGGACTCGGGGGAGCTTCCGGTGGTTGCGTATCCGGCAGGAGTGAACTTATAGAACTCTGCCGCCAGAAGGCCAGACCCTACCTGTTCAGCAATTCCCTTGCCCCTCCTATTGTCAACGCATCCATCAAGGTTATCGATCTCATCTCAAGCTCAACGGAGCGTCGTGACAAGCTTGAATGGAACACGAAATACTTCCGTGAGAAGATGGAGGAAGCCGGGCTCGGCATGCGCCCCGGTGAGACACCAATCGTTCCCGTAATGCTGTACAATGCCAAGCTGGCTAACGATATGGCCAGGGATATGTACGCCGAGGGGATTTACGTTATTGGATTCTGTTTCCCGGTTGTTCCTGCTGGAAAAGCCAGAATACGCGTGCAGCTTTCGGCCGCCCATGAAAAGGATCACCTTGATAAGTGTGTCAAGGCTTTCAAAAAGATCGGTGATAAGTACGGAATACTCGGTCTTGGCAAGAATGAGATAATCGAGAAATACGGCAGATAGTCAAAGTCTGAGGGGGACACGTACACGCTGCGTGTCCCCATTTAATATTCTTTTCCCATGCATATTAATCGTTGACATGACGCATCCATAGTGCTATCGTGCAGCCTTATAATATGACCGGCAGGGGCCCCCCCCGACCGCTGATTTTTACGATTAACATATCTGAACAGGAGCGCATTATGGACCACGGACCGGCCGTAGAATATCACGAATGCGACGAACTACTGAAGTACAAGCAGAAGGCAGGCTTGCGGCTCTTCTTCATCTACTCCGGAATATACGGGGTATTCGTACTCCTGAACACAGTCTTCCCGAGTATGATGGAATCCGTCATTTTCTTCGGCCTGAACCTTGCAATCGTTTACGGGATCGGTTTGATCCTCATCGCTATCATTCTCGGTCTGCTTTACAACTATCAGTGCACGAAGATGGAGAAGCGTCTCGACACCAGCAGCAGTAAGACGCAGGGAGGCTCCGAATGATATACACCGCCTCTCCTCTCGCAGTCGGGATCTTTTTCGCGGTCGTAGCGACGGTACTGTGCATCTCCTTTTACTTCGGCAGGAAAACCACATCTGCCAAGGGGTACTTCGCTGCGGGCGGAACCATCCACTGGTCAGTGAACGGCATCGCTTTCGCGGGTGACTATCTCTCCGCTGCTTCCTTCCTCGGAATCTGCGGCATGATAGCTTTCTCTGGTTTCGACGGCTTCCTGTACTCCATCGGTTACCTGGCTGGATGGGTTGTGGCTCTTTTTGTCGTTGCCGAGCCACTCAAGCGCCTGGGCAAGTTCACCTTCGCCGATGCGCTGGACTCCAAGTTCAACTCCAGGGACATACGCCTGATGGCCGCCATCAGTACACTCGTCGTCTCAATCTTTTACCTCATACCCCAGATGGTCGGCGCCGGTGCTCTGGTTACCCCTCTTCTTGGGCTGCCGCACTGGGTGGGCGTAACTCTTGTGGGCGGGATAGTCATCTTCATAGTGACCACGGCCGGCATGAAGTCCACCACATACGTACAGTTTCTGAAGGGAGCTCTCCTTATAGTTTTCTCCGTCGTCCTTGTTTTCATGGTTGTCGACAGGGGCGTTCAGGACGTACCCTACGAGGGCTACCATGACTTCATCACCCTCCAGGCGGAGCTGACCGACGGCTCCATTACATATGTGAGCGACCCTGCCTACACGATTGCAGGTGAGTACACGGAGAACGGTCTCCATTTCGTGAAACTTGAGAAGGACGGCATCAACAACTGGTGGAACCTCGAGACGGATACCAGCACTCTTACCGAGGCTCTCACGATAGTTACCCTGGACGATGGATCCGTTCTTTTCAACGGCGCCCCCAGGGAGGATCAGCTTTTTTATCCCGTAGGCAGCATGCACAGGATTATGGCCGATGGTGAACAGGTTGAAGAGGTGCGCGGTCTCAATGTCATAAGCTTCCTGGCTGTAATCCAGGAGAGCGAGGTTGTCAGATTCATAGCCGATGTCTTTACATCCGGTGACGAGAAGGTCCGCATCTGGTATCAGGAGATCACCCCCGGCAATGAGATACTCAGCCCCGGCCTCAAGTTCCACATAGATGAGGGTTCCAGCTTTGCAGACAAGATGAATTTCATCTCCCTGATGCTGGCTCTGTTCTTCGGCACTGCCGCCCTGCCTCACGTACTCATCAGGTACTACACGGTTCCCACACCGGCCGCCGCAAGGAAGTCCACCATCGTAGCGATAACGGCCATAGGCTTCTTCTATATCCTCACCCTCTACATGGGTCTGGGAGCCATGATAAGTGGAGTACTGGATGTGGAGAGTTCGAATATGTCCGCTCCGCTCCTTGCACAGTCGTTCGGCACACTCATGTTCGCTATCATCTCCGCCATCGCTTTCGCGACCGTACTGGGGACCGTCAGCGGTCTCATCGTTGCCTCTTCGGGCGCGGTAGCTCATGACTTCATAGACAATTTCCTGGGCAGGAAGCTCACCGACCATAAGAAGGTCATCGCCGGAAAGCTCGCCGCCGTGGGGACCGGTATCATCGCCATCCTGCTCGGCATCGCCTTCAAGGGTATGAACGTGGCTTTCCTGGTGGGACTTGCCTTCGCTATCGCAGCTTCCGCAAACCTGCCATCAATACTGATGGTGCTCTTCTGGGAAAAGACCACTGCAAAAGGCATTGCGGCCTCAATAACCACTGGTATAATCTCGGCGCTCGGCCTCATCATGCTTTCCCCTAGCATGTTCACCAGATACGGTCTGGAAGCATCGGCGGCGCCGCTTCCCCTGGACAATCCGGGTATTATCTCCATACCGCTGAGCTTTGCGGTGCTCATCATCGTATCCCTGATGACCCAGGATAAGGGCAAGCCCCAGGGTGAGAAGGCGTTGACCAGCTGAGCGAATTGATGATGGCAACCCGACTGCCGTCAGGTTAAGTGGCAGAATAGTGATAGGTTGAATCGGTGAATCGAAGTCATGTACGCGAGGTGACACTCAACGGGAAGACCGGGAAACCCTCTATTGCGAGGAGTTTCATAGGGGCGCTGAATGATGAACGGATAATCACCGAGAAGGGTGGCTTTCTGTTCAAGGCGCTCGCTACAGGCGACAGGCTCGTGCTGGGTGTTACACCCTGCTTCATAGATGGCGAGCGGACCTACCACTACGATACTCGGTTGCCCGGAGAGGACGAGTTCACGCTGATCGGGAGTGTAATCCCCGACGGGACCTTCGAGATATTCTTCAGACCGCTTTCGAAGGAGCTATCTCCTGAAGATATACGAAAATACGCCGATTCCTACGTGATCTTCGCCCGATTCCTGCTGGAGAACGGCTACTCGGGGCACGGCAGGCTGGATACGGTGACCGTCAGTATGCTCCGGGAGGCGAGGCTTTTTCACCCGGCGCCGGAGGATCTGGCAGGGCTCGCATCCGTTGACTGCTCGCTTGACGAACAGGCTCCTGAGGGGTTCCAGTAATAGAAGAGCATTACAAGAGAAACCAGCATAAGAAGGCCTCCCCACAGCATATGGGCGATATGGAATGAACCGAATGCGATCTTGGATAGCCGGTCAGTGCCAGAAAGGCCCGGTTTGAGTTAGAAGACGAATCTGATCCCTATTCCGCCGTTTAAATCGAAATCTGTATCGGGGATAATATCCACTATGGCTGCAAGTTCAATGAACAGATCAAGTGGTACACTGTCAGGCAGCCACGATATTCCAACCGGTACACGGGCTCCCAGATGTGTGTTATTGGCAAGAATAATTCGTCCGCCAATACCGTAATAAACAGGTAGCACAGCGCTGGAATGAATAAGGCCATAATCGTGCCAGAGAAAATCGGCATGTATATGGAGTTTATCATGATCGTCCCTTAGAGACCAGGATAAGGCTCCGTCAAGGGCGGTATCTCTATCGAACCACAACTTAGCACTGATTCCGGTAGGTTCCCCCAGTATCAGACCAAGCTCGAAGACTCCAGGGCCAGGACCCGTGGAGGAAAACAGAAGCGAAGTGATAAGGAAAACAATCATGTAAGGCTCCTTTTCTGTAACAACTGGTACGCAGTTCCATCAGAATTTCACATCTCAATTTATGGAATTTACACTTATGTATTGCTGATGTGCAAGAGCAGGGTTTTGGTTTATAATCTAAATACATACGTAACAATAATATAACTATGCATTTCAAGGCAACCTGTTAGCGTTCGGTTATTCTCTGCGGGGCTGGAAGCGTTCAGGCACCTGTTGCCGGTTTAACACTGGACAATTGTCTACTGTTAAATTAAAATTAAGAATATAGTAATGTATTCGGAGAAATGATAAATAGTTGTTTATTCTGAAAGGTACCATTAAAACAGAAAGGATACAAAATGGAAAAACTTCACAAAATACTGGAAGGGCTTCTTGAAGTCAGCGGTATTGATGTTGCTGTCTGTGTTGGAAGAGACGGTTTTGTTATTGATGCTGCATCAACCGGTAAGGCTGATACCGAAGCCATAGGAGCGATGGTATCCACCGGTATGGGTTCCGCTGAAAGTGTAGGCCGTGAGCTGGGTCTTAAGGAAATGGATCAGGCGATGATGGAGTACAAGAAGGGTATAGTCATGATGACCGCGCTGGGCAGTGATGCCCTTCTCGTCGTTGTTGCAGCCAAGGATGCAAATCTTGGAGGAATCCGCCTTCAGGTAAGAAGAAGCGCTCCCAAACTTGTGGAAGCGCTTTAATTATCTACTTTCCGGGAAGCGGGTATTCTGAAGATGCATTTACCAAAACGTGAAGATGCCATGGCGATTAAGGATATTCTCTCCAAACTTGTTAAGCGTTCAGAAGCCATTACGGCTTTGCTGATAAGCCGTGAGGGTGTCTGCATCAGCAAGGCTGGCAATGTGGAGACGCTTAACTCTACAGCCCTTGCCGCTCTTGTTGCAGGGATGTTCTCCGCTACAAGAGAAGTAGCGAACATAGTAGGCGAAGAGCAGTTCTCGATTTTGCTGCAGCAGGGGGAGAAGCGCCATATTCATATTTCTCTGATCGGTCAGAGAAATATGATGATAGTGGTTTTTGAGGATTACAGAAGAATTGGACGCGTCCGGCACGAAGCCCGGACAATAGGCCCCGATCTTGTCAGAATACTGGAGAGCAGGGAGAAATACAAGAAGGAGGATTCCGGGGACATCTCCGTTCCTGAATTCAGAGAATATGCTCTGAACCTGATTGACAGGATTTTTGTGGTTGGTGAAGAGGAAAATGCCTCATCTTGATCCGACCGAGAAGCAGATAGTCTTCAAGATCGTATACTTTGGTCCGGGAATGAGTGGCAAGACAACGAACCTTCTCTATATCCATAAGGCCTTGACTGATAAATACAAAGGAGAAATGCTCGTTCTTGACACGGAAGAGGAGAGAACACTGTTTTTTGATTTTTTCCCAGTTTCGCTTGGAACCGTTCAGGGGTATTCCCTTAAATTCCATCTGTATACCATTCCCGGACAGATATTCTACGAAGCCAGTCGAAGGATCATACTCGTTGGAGCTGACGGGGTGGTATTTGTTGCTGACTCGTCTGCTGACAGACTGGATGACAATACTGAAATGTTCAGGTTGATGAAAGAGAATCTCAGGAGTAACGGTATTGATCCATCACATTTTCCTATTGTATTGCAGTACAATAAACGTGATCTTAATCCGAGGCTTGAAATTGGCGAAATAGAGAGAGAGCTTGAATTAGAGAATATTCCGGTTACCGAATCCATAGCCATCGAGGGCAAAGGAGTGATGAAAACACTGCAGGTTGTCAGTAAGGAGATCATAAAGCGTTTTCAGATAACCTGATGTGGAAAGGAATGATTGTCGAATATGACCATTAACGGTACGCTGAGCGATATCGGTTTTGTTTCACTGCTCCAATTTCCCAATTCCAGCAGGAAGACGGGTCTGCTTACAGTGATAACCATGGATGGTAAGGCTGAGTTCTACTACAGAAAGGGTGAGCTTGTACATGCCAGGTTCGGTAAGAAGACGGGCAATGAAGTTCTTGTGGATATTGTGGATTGGACTGAAGGTCAGTTCACTTTCGAACCCGGACTGGAACCGGATGAAACAACCATCACCGATGATCTTCACCATGTTCTCATGTGGGCACTGAAGGAAAGAGACGAGAGGAAGAAGGAGCAGGAGGAGAACGCCGGTAATTCTGTAGAACTCGATGCCGAGCTTTCGGAAAGGCTGGATGAAATGATGAAATCAGCCTTCGGTATTGAGTACATCTGCGTAATTACCACTCTCGGACAGCTTGTTGCCAGATCAATAACTGATAGCAGTTTCCTGCAGGCCATTGAACCATTTTTGGAATCCATCACCCGCTTTATTGCTGAATATCCCGGCAAGGTAACAGGAAAAGTATTTATTGAAGATACCGATATTTCAATCGCGGTCTCAGGGCTTGATGAGAAACAGACGGTTGTTATTGCTTCCGGCCCCGAGATGAAACTCGGAAGACTTGCTATGTCGCTCGGCAGAATTACAAGAGAATTGAGTGAAGCATAATGGATGTAGAGGAAATGAAAGACAGAGAGGACCTCAATGAATTAAATTTTGAGGAATTCCTTGAAATATGCTCCGATTCAGGACTTATAGAGGAAGGGACCGCGAGGGAGATAATCAATTTTGCCAAGTCTATTGGTGGAGTTGGAGCCGTTACAAGATTTACCGGCGAACAGCTGAGCAGTACAGGCGATTTTGCCGCGTCTCTGGTAAGTATCTATCCTGAAGACATGAGCTTCAACAACTATGTAACAACCGAAGAGAATTACTACGCCACGGAAATAGCCAGGACCATCGCCCTTATCCCCAGAGTATGGAAGAGTATCACCCCGATCATGCTCCATGCCGATACAGGTCAGGGTAAGACTCACCTGCTTGCGGCCATAGCCAGGACAACCAATAAGAGAACCCTTGTCCTTAACACCGTTGATCTGCAAATTGAGTATCAGCACTGTCTTAATGCGGGGATGGATAGAGAGCTGCGGGACTGGATCACATCCTATGAGCTTCTTATGCTTGACGATATTCAGTTTTCCCAGGGTGATCTCCAATTCCAGAAATTCCTGATTTCCATAATCAACCGCATGCCCAGGGGTAAACACGGAATAATCACCTCATCAGATGTTCATCCCGCGGAACTGCTTGATATTGATTCCTCGTTCTATTCCAGACTGACCTCAGGAATTATTATCAGGCTCGAGACAGTTAATTTTGAAGGCCGAAAAGAAATCCTCCGGAATCTTTTCAGCCAGACTGGAATAAGACCGGATGACGCAATTCTCGAATTCGTTGCTGCCAATGTGAAAATGAACGTGAGGCAGCTGAAGGCAGCAGGGCGTATGGTGCTTGCCCAGATGCTTGGACCAGCTCATGGTGTAAGTATCGAAATGGTCAAGGATATCCTCAGATTCATGCAGATACACGAGAAAGATGAACATCGACCGAAGGCTTCGGAACTCAATGTGAAAGAAGAGAAAGAGATTGAAACCACCGTTGATCCAACCCCTTATATTGTGGTTGATATCGACGAGGAAATAAGAACGCAGAAAACTCCTGCGGAAACAAGAGAAGCAGTAGAACCAGCTGAAGCAGCCGGAGTGGACAATGATGAGCATGTTTTCAGGGAGGAAACGGTACAACCTCCCCTGCAAAATGCTTCTTCAGACACAGTCAGATACAAAGATATGGTGGAATCGGCTCAAACGGTTGAGCGCCAGACTGAAGCACTGAAACAGGCAGTCGCCGATAGAATTGAACAGCTTGAGAAAAAGAACGCAGATTCGAGTGAGATAGATAAACTTAGATTCGCGTTGACATTTCTGAACGAAGGTAAACTCGAATCAGCTATGATCGCTTTGAAACCAGATTAAGAGAACTTTTGTAAAAGCATTAACCTGGGAGAAATTATGGTTGAACAATTGGATCGCTTTCATGGTGTAGCGTACCTGCTGGGTGCCCTTACACATGCGTCTGAAAAGAATCTAGGCCAGAGCAGCCATTCGATATGCGTGCTGGCGGGTAAGAAATTTGGCAGGGAAGCTGTTGAAGATCTGGAACAGACGGATGACCCCGAGAAAGCTGTTAAGCTGCTTAAAACAGCTCTTGAAAAACGGGGGATAGTCTGGGACTTTGAACCCTTCAAAGGCGAGCACGACGAGCTTATAGAGAAACGCGACGGAGCGGAAGTTATGCGGCTTGTTTTTCGAACCTGCATGGTCAGAAACGCCCTCTTCCGCTACGCACATGAGCAGAAAGAATCCATGTGCTATATGGCTCATGGAGTGTTCTCTGGAGCCATGGAGAAGGTCATGCCCGGTAAGAAAGTAAGTCTTGAGATCCTTCATGCAGGTCCCAATGCCTGCCTGAAGGAAATGATTCTTGAGGATGCATGATGAAAACCAGGATTTCAACCGAGTGGCTTTCAGGATGTTCAGGATGCCACGTCGCCGTGGTGGATCTTCATGAAAAACTTCTGAACCTGCTTGATGATGTGGAGTTCGTGCGTATTCCTGTGCTCATGGATGAGAAGGGATATCCTGAAGCTGATGTAGGATTAGTTGAGGGAGCAATCAGAAGCGAACATGACAGGAAGGCACTTCTCCGAATGCGGGAGACCTGCAAAACACTGGTGGCCTTCGGTACCTGCGCGGTATATGGCGGCCCATCCGGTATCGGATGGCTCTACGAAAAAGACTCCATCCTGAACAAGATATACAAGGATACCGTAACTGCGTCAGCTGATGGAAAGCTTCCTGACGGGGCACCCGAACTGGAACAGAGTGTCACTCCTCTGAACGAAGTTGTAGACATAGATTTTTACATTCCAGGCTGCCCGCCTCATCCATATTTCATAGCTCTTGCGTTAAAGACCCTTCTGGGAGCTTCTGTACCTGCTATATCAATTAAAACAGTTTGTTCCGCATGCAACCGGCGAATGGCAAAGCGTGAAGGGGTGATACTTCAGCGGGGGATGAGTACCGCTCCTGAGGAGGATATATGTCTCCTGAGCCAGGGAGTCATCTGTCTCGGGTCAGTAACTCTTGACCGCTGCCAGGCTCAGTGTCCGAACAAAGGGGTCGCGTGTGCCGGTTGTTCAGGACCTTCAATGGATCTCATTATCGAACCACATCTGGACATTCGAACCATGATCGCCAGAAGAATGAGCCTGCTCACCGGAATAGACCGTTCAAAAATACAAAAATACATCGAAAAAGAAGCTAAAACATTTTACTCCTATGCGATCTCTTCGTCGGTAATATATAAAAAGCCCACAGTTGAGATAAGGAACTGGGCGGGAAATTGAAGCATCGTAATACTAGGAGGTTGTCCGAGAATGGGCATTGAGCAGAAGAGCCTCATAGCTGAGATAGAATGATTACAGATTTGAGGAGAATACTTGAATGTATTTGACGATAATATGTGGTCATTATAGCCAGATATGTGGTTCCTTATGCCGATGCTGCATT
>WTBT01000036.1 GCA_013138965.1 Candidatus Aegiribacteria sp. | reverse complement strand
TAAACGTTACCTGGGAATGCCATGAAGCGTAAAGTATTCATACTATCAAGCATATTTCTGACACTTGTAATTCTTGGAATTAGCGCTCTAAAATGGTGCGGTCGGCCTCCCCGCGGAGGAAGGGAGTGCATATTCACAGTTGAGAAGGGTTGGGGCGCAAGAAGGATCTCTCAGGTTCTTTCCGACTCGGGACTGGTTCGGAGCAGACTCTACCTTCTCTGGAGGTATTTCCGGGTGGATGGTTCACCTGCAATGCAGGCGGGTATCTACCAGCTTGATGATTCGATGTCTCCTGACTCCATTCTTGGAATACTGATGAGAGGGGATGTATTACCGGTTGAAACCAGCTGGGTAACTATCTCCCCCGGATTGACCCTCGCGCAATCCCTCAGCATTACATCGGAGAGTACCGGTATACGGAAGATCGTGCTTGACAGCCTTTCTACGGATTCCAGTTTTCTTGCGTTCAACGGTATACAGACCCTTGAAGGTTACCTTTTCCCCGAAACCTACGAATTTGCCGATACCCTGGATGCTGAAGAAATCCTCAGCAGGATTATTGAAACCGGGAAAGTCAGATGGCCTGAAGATATTGGCGAACTCCTGGAGAATACCGGCATTACACTTCATGAAACGATAATACTCGCCTCCATCGTTGAGAGGGAAGCCAGGGTTGATTCAGAAAGGGCTGTCATTGCGGGTGTTTTCCTTTCAAGGATGAGAAGCGGAATGAAGCTAGAAAGCTGCGCGACTGTTCAGTACGCTCTTGGTGAGGTGAAGGAAGTCCTTCTTTACAGCGATCTTGAGATCGATGACCCCTACAATACATATATTCATAATGGGTTGCCCCCGGGCCCGATCTGCTCCCCCGGATTACCTTCCATTAACGCCGCGTTCAATCCTGACACAACCGGGGGATATCTCTATTTCGTAAGCAGGGATGATGGGACAGGAACGCACCTTTTCGCCAGAACATATGCGGGCCATCTTTCAAACATAAGATCGACAACCGGCAGGTGACCTGATTGACATAATCCATTAGTATTATTCTTATAATGGAGTTTTGCAGGTGCAGATACTTTTGAAGAAAGGACAGGGCATGAGTGAGGGAAGAGATCTGGGATTTCTGGAGAAGGCCATACGGCTCATTCCGGGTTACAAGGGTTATAAGAGCAAGGAAGAGCGGAGAGATAACGATCAACTTTTCAGGACTGGTCTTGTGAGCAGGCTGGAGAGGTTCAGAACCGATATCAACGAGATACCTGCGAGCCTCAGGGGGCCCTCGGCACTCAAATCGATTACCGATTTTGACAGAATTCTAAAGAAGCTCGAAAAGGTAACGGACGAGATCCGTTTTGCGGCAAGGGGGTACAGGGGCTGGTTCGACATGCATAAGGTTCGTGAGGATGAACTGGACAAGCTCTACGCTTTTGATCTGGGTCTGGTGGAGAATATCGAAGAGCTTGAGGAATCATTCAAGGTTTTGCAGGCGTCTGCAGCTGCCGGTTCTGACCTGTTGGAACCAATTGATAAAATGGTTGCGATACTCATCGAATTCAGCAGCAGGATGTCGGAGCGCAGCGAGCTGATGATCGATCTCGAAAAAAATATTCCGAATGATTAGATGGAAGAAAGGTTAACTGATCATGTTCAAGAAACTTGAAATCATAGAATGGATGGATGACAGTGGAAATGAGATAGTCCACAGGATTCCACAGAGCGGCTCAGGCGAATTCCGTCTGGGCTCCCAAGTCATAGTAAGAGAAAACCAGGATGCTATCTTCTTCCGGGATGGGAAGGCGATGGATACCTTCGGCCCCGGAAGGCATACGATCACTACCGAGAACATCCCCATCCTGACCGGTCTTGTCAGCACCCTCTTCGAGGGCAAAGACTCCCCCTTCAGGGCAACGATGTTCTATGTGAACAAAAAGACTTTCACCGATATGAAATGGGGCACCAAGGAGCCCATTATTTTCAGGGACAAGGAACTCTCGATGGTGAGATTGAGGGCTTTTGGAAGCTTTTCCATGAAAGTTGACCAGAGCCATCTCTTCATCAACAAGATAGTCGGAACAGAGGGAAGATTCTCAACCGATGAGATCGAGGGTTTTCTGAAGGGCATGATAATCTCAAGACTGACTGACCTTCTTGGAGAAACCATTGAAACCATATTTGACCTTGCGCAATACTACGATGAAATAGGTACCCTCGCGAAATCCAGGCTGGGTGATGATTTCGGGAAGTACGGAATACAGCTGGTTGATTTCTACGTTCAGGCCATTACTCCCCCCGAGGAGGTTCAGAAAAGGATCGATGAACGCAGCGCCATGGGAGCGCTGGGTGATATGAACCAGTACCTGCGCTTCAAGACGGCCACCGCCATGGGCGATGCGGCCGCTAGTGAAGGCGGGGGTGGAGCTGCCGGCGCAGGCGTCGGTATGGGTGCCGGGCTCGGGATGGGTATGACAATGGCCAACATGATGGGCCAGACTATGGCGGGAGGCGGCCGGGAAGGTTCCGAAGCGGCTGCTCTGGTTCCATGCCCCTTCTGCGGCAAGAATGTAGCTTCCGGAAAATTCTGCCCCGAATGCGGCAAGCCCCTTGGTGTGACATGTTCTGAATGCGGCAATGCGGTAGCGCCCGGAGCAAAGTTCTGTTCCGAGTGCGGTACAAAGATCGGCGGCGGAGAGCCATGCTCCAAATGCGGCGCGGATGTTCCCGGAGATTCCAAATTCTGCCCGGAATGCGGAGAGAAGCAGGAATAGATGCCGGAAACGGTTCACGGACTTCTGAAGAAACAGGCAGCAGGCACACCTGAAGCTGTTGCTCTTGAAGATGACAGGCGGAAACTCAGTTTTGCCGACTGGTGGCGGGTGTCCTGTCATGTTGCATCTCTATTGCAGAAAGCCGGAGTTCAGCAGGGACATGTTGTAGGAGTTGTCTCTCGCCGATCTTCCTTTCTTCCGTGTTCTTTCACTGCGGTTTCCATACTGGGAGCAAAGTTCGTTTCACTGAATCCCGACTGGCCGGCGCAGGAAAGGATGCGGGTTTTCGGCAGATGGTCTGACCGTCTGGTCCTTACGTGGGATAATAGTGACTGCTGCTCTCAGCCTGATGAGATGACCCTGTCTCTGAACGATGATATCTTCATGGGCAGTGAAAATCCTGTTGATCTTCCTGATCTGCAAGGCGATGAAGAGTTCTATCTGAACGTTACTTCGGCATCCACCGGTCAGGCGAAGGTGGCGCCTACAACACATGCTCAGCTGCTGTCGAACACTGCAGGTGTTACAGCGACCATGGGTCTGACCATGGATGATGTACACCTCTCCATCTTCGGCGTCTTCGGTCATCCCCACGAGCTCTTTATGCGGGGGCTGTATCTCGGCGGAAGGACTGTACTGACCGAGCACAGGTACCCCAGGGATCTGCTTCATGTAATTTCAAGAACTGGAGTAACAGCCATCATGGCTCTCCCGACGCAGTTTATAAACTTGTCACATCTATGGAACAGAATTGATGCTGATCTGCAGTCCGTGAGAATAGCGGAAGCCGGTGGAATGTACGTTTCCGAAGATTTCGCGGTGAATTTCACAGAAAGAACAGGTGTGGAACTCATACCCGTATGGGGAAGTACTGAAACAGCGGGAGTCAGCCTCATAGGAGAGAGCGGAGTAAAGGGATTTGTATCCGTTGTAGAGGGATACGAGATCGAACTTCGCGACCTGGCAGGCAACAGAATGGATGAAAACGGCAGCGGTGAACTGTGGATTTCAGGGCCAGGAGTTGTGAACAGGTATATGGGAGACAGGCCGCAGACTGAAGAAGCATTTCTTGATGGATGGTATCGTACCGGGGATATGTTCAGAACGGAGAATGGAAGGCTTGTCTTCATCGGACGCAGGGGAGGACTGATAAAGGCCGCGGGTCTGAAGGTCTATCCGCTTGAGGTTGAACTGGCGATACTGAAGCATCCCTCAATTGTGGACGCATGTGTGGTAGGGAGGGATCACCCGACACGGGGTGAGATGCCTTCCGCTTATATAGTAACAAGGCTGGGAACTGAGCTTACCGTCGCTGGAATGAGGGCATTTCTCCGGCAGTTCCTCGATGAGCACAAGATTCCCAGGCTCATCAATTTCGTTCACGGGCTGCCCAGAACCGCAAACGGCAAGATTGACAGAAAGGCCGTGGGAACCAGAGAGATCGTTCCTGATTTTCGGGGTGAACTGTTGCGGTCCGATGTTGAGCTTGTAAGGCTCATAAACCAGAGGGCGGAGCTAATGAACAGAATTGGAGGGGGATTCGACCCCACATGGGTGGATGACCAGGTGGATAATGCCATAGGCCATAATGCCGGCCCCGTATCCGATAGTTCAATAAGAGATTTTGTAAGATTTATTATCAGCGAGCTGGGGAAGAGGTAAAAATGGACATAAGATCCGTAAAAGTAGCTAATGTCCATATTGGTGAGCGATCATCCATCCTCATCGCCGGGCCCTGTTCTGTGGAAAACATTGAAATGCTCAGGGAGGTTACTGCCGCTGTGGTTGGGGCGGGTGTTTCCATATTAAGAGGTGGTTCGTTCAAGCCCAGAACATCTCCCTATTCCTTTCAGGGTCTGGGTATTGAAGGATTTGAAATGCTGGATCAGGTAAGAAGGGAATTCAATATTCCGGTGGTCAGTGAAGTTATGGCGGTAGATCAGATAGAACATGCTGTAAAGTGCGTCGATATGATCCAGGTCGGAGCAAGGAACATGCACAACTTCCCACTTCTCTCCGCCCTTGGCAGGACGAAAAAACCGATACTTCTGAAAAGAGGGTTCATGGCCACGATTGAGGAGTGGCTCATGGCGGCGGAGTATCTCGTCAAGGAGGGAAATGACAGGGTGGTTCTCTGCGAAAGGGGAATAAGGACCTTTGAACCATGGACAAGGAATACACTGGACATTTCGGCTGTCCCGCTTGCAAGAATGCTTGGCGGATATCCGGTCATTGTAGACCCATGCCATGCCTCCGGAAGGAGGGACCTTCTGGAACCTCTGTCCCTTGCAGGCCTCGCAGCAGGGGCTGACGGCATTATGCTGGAAGTACATCCTGATCCTGACAAGGCGCTTTCAGACGGAGGACAGTCCCTTTCAATTCCCGAACTGAAGGAACTCGCGAAAAAACTGCTCAGGAGGATAGCTCAAGATTATTCTGAAAACAGAGGGAATTAACATGCACATAGGTTTGCTTACGGGCGGTGGAGATGCTCCTGGATTGAATGCTGTTATAAGGGGTATTACGGTTAAAGGAAAGATGCGGAATCACAGGATAACCGGTTTCCTGAGAGGCTGGAAAGGTCTCATCGAGAACGATGCGATTGCTCTCGATCTTGACATGGTCAGGGATATACACATGGAGGGCGGTACCATACTGCTTTCCTCAAGAACGAACCCCTTCAAACTTGAGAACGGATTTGAAAGGATAAAGAAGACCTGCAAAGACAGGAAGCTGGACTGCCTGCTAGCTATAGGCGGAGAGGATACACTTGGTGTTGCCAGCATGCTGAAGCGTGAAGGTCTTTCAGTCATCGGTATACCAAAGACGATAGACAATGACCTGAGCGCTACCGATTGTACTTTCGGTTTTGATACCGCAATCAACTACGTTATGAAAGCCCTTGATATGCTTCATACCACTGCCAGAAGTCATGAAAGGATTATCGTGGTGGAGATCATGGGACGTCATGCAGGCTGGCTGGCGCTTCATGCTGGTATGGCCGGCGGCGCCCACATCATTCTCATTCCCGAACAGGAGTTTAACACCGACGATGTGTGTGAACTCCTGAAAAAGCGTTACAGAGAAGGCAACAGGTATGCAATCGTCGCAGTGGCTGAGGGTGCCATAGACCCCAAGCTTCAAAGACATGTAATGCATTCAGCGGAGAAGGATGCCTTCGGTCATGTCCAGCTCGGTACCGGAATAGGTATTGGGGAAGTGCTTAAGAATGAAATCGCCGACAGAACCGATCTGGAAACAAGACATGTAGTTCTGGGTCATGTTCAGAGGGGCGGCAGCCCTACGGCGTTCGACCGCGTACTCGGAACAAGACTGGGAGTCAAAGCTGTTGAAATGGCAGAACAGGGAATGTTCGGTAAAATGGTGGCTCTCCATGGTACGGAGTTAGTAGCTGTGGAACTTGAGAAGGCGGTCGGAACACTGAAAACGGTACCTGTCGAGCAGTATGAAGCTGCAAAACTCTTCTTCGGATAACGGAGGTATGAAATGGCGGTAAAAGTCGCGATTAATGGTTTCGGAAGAATTGGAAGGCTTGTTTACAGGCAGACACTTAATAACAGTAATATTGATATCGTTGCCGTAAATGACCTGACAGATCCGGTGGCTCTTGCGCACCTCCTGAAGTACGATTCGGTACACGGTCGGTTTCCCGGTGACGTAAGAGTAGATGGAGACGTTATTCATGCAGGCGGTGACAGTTTCAGGGTACTCTCTCAGCCCGATCCTTCGAAGCTCCCCTGGAAGGAACTCGGTGTAGAAATAGTCATAGAGTCCACCGGCTTTTTCCGAACCAGGGAGAAGGCGATGATGCATATTGAGTCCGGGGCGAAGAAAGTTGTTCTCAGCGCCCCCGCGAAGGGAAACCCCGGGGCCGACCTCACCGTTGTTTATGGTGTGAATCATAAGCTTTACGATCCTGAAAAGGATGAAGTGATATCCACCGCCAGCTGCACGACCAACTGTCTGGCTCCGGTTGCGAAAGTTCTGAACGATACATTCGGTATTGAAAACGGAATCATGACAACGATCCATGCCTATACGAACGATCAGAAAATTCTAGACCTGCCGCACAAAGACCTGAGGCGGGCGAGGGCTGCAGCTGTTAATATCATTCCAACGACCACAGGCGCGGCCGCAGCCGTAGCTCTGGTGATTCCCGAACTCAGAGGTAAGCTTGACGGTATAGCGGTCAGGGTTCCCGTTAAGGATGGATCGCTGGTGGATCTGGTATGTGAACTGCGAAGCGACGCCACTGTCGATTCGGTGAACAGCGCAATGCTTGAAGCTTCCCGGGGCAGCCTGAAAGGGGTGCTGCAGTATTCCACTGAACCCCTTGTGTCCAGCGATATAATAGGCAATCCCTGCAGCTCAATCTTCGATTCCCTTATAACTAAAACGATGGGTTCCAGAATGGTGAAGATCCTTTCATGGTACGACAATGAATACGGTTACGCGTCCAGAATGGTGGATTTCATGCGGTATATGATCGAGGTCGGGCTGTGAAGTATCCTGTTGTAGAAAATGCTGAACTCAGGGGCAGAAAGGTATTTCTAAGGGCGGATCTGAATGTTCCTCTGAAGGATGGCGTAATAACCAACGATACCAGAATACACGCTATTCTTCCCACTGTCAGGTACCTGCTCGATCACGGCGCTTCAATAATAATTGCAAGCCACCTGGGCAGGCCCGGCGGGACAAGAAATCCTGAACTGTCACTGGCGCCTGTAGCGGACAGACTGAGTGAGCTCCTGGGAAAGAAAGTGTTCTTCGCCCCCGACTGTATCGGGGCGAGGGTGAATACGCTTGCTGCTTCCCTTGAACCGGGTGATATCCTCCTTCTTGAGAATCTCCGTTTTCATCCCGAAGAGAAAGAGGGTGATATGGATTTCGCCCGCGAGCTTGCATCCAATGCAGACATCTATGTCAATGACGCCTTCGGCACGATTCATAGATCCCACGCCTCCTTGACCGGAGTACCCGAAGTTCTCAGAGGAGGCTATGTCGGACTCCTCGTGCAGAAGGAGCTGAAGGTTTTCGGGGAGATGCTTTCATCCCCGGCCAGACCCTTCTCGCTTCTGCTGGGCGGCGCGAAGGTTTCCGATAAGATCCAGGTAATAGAGAATCTTCTCCCCCGGCTTGATCATCTGATGATAGGCGGTGGAATGGCTTTCACCTTCATGATGGAAATGGGGCTGAACGTCGGAACAAGCCTTCTTGAATTTGACAGGCTTGGAGCGGCAAGGAAGATACTTGATGATGCTGAGGAATACGGCGTGGATATACATCTCCCCGTTGACATAGTGGTTGCGCCTTCCGCAGGCAGACCTGACCTGGCTGAGACCGTTCCGGCAGATGCAATTCCTGACAGGATGGCCGGACTGGACATCGGACCCGGTACGGTGGAGGAGTTCGGAAAGATCATCAGAAAAAGCTGTACGGTTTTCTGGAACGGGCCTATGGGGGTTTTTGAGATCCCTCCGTTTGACAGCGGCACCAGAGGTATCGCCATGGCTCTCGCTGAAGTTAGCGGTAACGGCACTGTCTCGGTTGTTGGAGGCGGTGATTCAGTGCGGGCCGTTATGGAGTCAGGCCTGGGGGACAGGATAACTTTCGTTTCCACCGGAGGCGGAGCATCTTTGGAACTTCTACAGGATAGTGAACTGCCCGCCCTTGTCGCGCTGGGGGGTGGTAAACAGTGAAGCAGATTATCGGAGGAAACTGGAAGATGAACGGTTCCAGGCCGGCTGCTCTTGAATATCTGAGGGAAATGAAAAGCCTCGGGTCCGGAACTGTGTCTTCGGATATAGTCCTTTTTCCACCATTCACACTTATTCCTCTTATGGCGGAAGCCGCGGCTGATGCAGGTATCGAAACAGGCGGACAGGACCTTTTCTGGCTTGAGAAAGGCGCATTTACCGGGGAGATCAGCCCTGCCATGCTGGTGGACGCGGGAGCTTCCTGGTTCCTGGCCGGTCACAGCGAACGGAGACACGTTTTCCGCGAGACCGATGACATCGTCAGGAAAAAGCTTGAAGCCGGTCTGGAGACCGGGCTTCGCGGTATTTTCTGCGTTGGAGAACTTCTGGAGGAAAGGGATGCCGGCAGGACGGAAGAAGTCGTAAGAAGGCAGGTTGAATCAGCCCTTAGGGGGCTTGGATGTGTTACCAATGAAAACTTTGTGATCGCGTATGAACCGGTATGGGCGATCGGCACCGGCCTTACCGCGACTCCGGATGAAGCCGAACGGATGCACTCGCTGATAAGGGAGTGGGTTGCCGGCACCATGAGCAATGATTTCGCCGATAACACAAGGATACAGTACGGTGGAAGCGTAAAACCTGACAACGCTGCTGAAATACTTTCCAGACCGTCGGTCAACGGAGCGCTTGTGGGCGGAGCAAGCCTGAACGCCGGGAGCTTTATGGATATATTAAAAGCTGTTCCGACCCGGGATTGACAGGCTGAGGATTCCGCATGAATATCGGGTTCGACGCTACCAATATCCTCGGGCATGGCGGGATAAAGACATACGCCAGAGAACTGATAAGAGGTCTTGCTGAAGAGTATCCCGATGACAGTTTTATACTGCTGACAACCTTCAGCGGTTCAAAAAAGAGAAAACTTGAAGAACTATTCGGAAATCTTCCGAATGTTGCTGTACGCAAAGCTGTCCCCCACAGGAACATGCTGGGGGATGGACTTTTCTTCATCACAAAGTTTATTAGCGGTATCCTGTGGCGGCTGTCATCCCGCAGCCTGGACATCGTACACCTGACAGACCCATTTGGATCGGTCGTATTGCCCCGGAAATTCGTGGCCACGGCGCATGACATATTTCCGATTACTCTTGATGAATTCAAAGGTTCCGAACTGAGACGTTTCTATCTGAACCGAACGCCTGAAGTATTGAAAAAGGCAAGAGCTGTGATTACACCTTCAGCCTATGTACGGAAGAGCCTTCAGAAATACTTCCCGGAAACCAGCTGTCCCGTTATTCCGGTGCCCGAGGCTGCCTCGGATGAATTCCATCCCCGGGGCAGGAATGGGGAAATACTGAAACGCTACGGTCTGGATGAGCATCCCTTCTTTCTATTCGTCGGAAGGGTAGATCCAAGGAAGAACATTCCCGGGCTGATCGATGCCTACATGGAACTCACCGAGGGAATCAGATCGAGAAACCTTCTCGCGCTTGTTCTTTCAGGCCGCCCTCCGGACATAGAAGATTTCAGGAACCGTTACGGCCGCCTCCTGAACGGGAACGGAATAGTATACCTCAGAGACGTACCCCAGGAAGACCTCTATAACCTTTATTCCTCTGCCCTTGCATTCGTGTTTCCAACCCTGGATGAGGGTTTCGGGCTGCCGGTTCTTGAAGCCATGCAGAGCGGCTGTCCCGTAATAGCTTCAGACCTCTCCTGCATACCTGAAATTGCGGGTGAGGCGGCTGTTCTTGTTGATCCCCGTAATACATTTGAGCTGAGCAAGTCGATGAAACTGCTGGCTGAATCTCCGGGGAAGAGAGACGAATACATGAGAAGGGGGGTGGAACGGGCCGCGTGTTTCTCCTGGTCAAGGGCAGCGAGAGAGACCATGGAAGTATACAGATCGGTCATTTCATGAACACTCACGGTAAGATTACCTTTCTCGAAAGGCGCTGTTCGCCTCCAGTCAGACCTTTCTTCAGGCTCGGCATAACCCTGGCCGGTTTTTTCCTCTGGGTATTGCTGCAGGAATTCCTCTCAGGCTTTTTCAATCTGACAGAGAACATTATTCCGAATTACGCAGTGGCAGGCTTTATCGCGCTGATCGTATTGTTCCCCCTGTGGAAGATGGTGCCCGAGGTTGCCGGAAGGGCCGGAAGGAAAAACGGCAGGATAGCTGCGGCTGCTTCCGCGGTTCTGTTCATTCCATTCATAGTCATTGCTCTTCTTTCAGGTCTCGAATACGTCGGTATCACCTCAGGATGGCTGCTCTTCGCCGCGGCGCTGTTTCTCCTCGCCGCGTCGGAGGAGGTCATCTGCAGGGGTTTCATGATGGACGCGCTCAGTTTCAGAGGGTGCAGACTTTCGGGGCTTCTGCTTTCCTCACTGGCATTCGCCATGCTGCACCTGAGCAACAGCCATGCCGCGTTCGCCGGCATCGTGAACATATTCCTGGCTGGAGCCCTTTTCGGTTTTCTGAGGCTTGTGACTGACGGCCTGTTCTACCCGATACTGGCGCACTGGCTCTGGAACCTTGCAACCGGGATGGTTTTCGGATGGAACGTAAGCGGCCACACACTTCTGCCCACGATTTTCAGGACAACGGATCACCCGCCCTGGGGTGCTTTCGGGCCGGAGGAATCCATCCTTATGACGATAGGCACGCTGGGAGCGATCGCCGTGCTGATAAAGAAACTCTATCTATCTGATAACGATGCGCTTCCCGGCATCCATAAAATATCCTGATCCCAGAATCAGGTAATGAACATAAGGGAGAGGATGGACCGGGCGTGAAAGCCCGATCCCTTTCCGCGTTAGAATTTTACGCTAGAATGACGTTTTTATAGAACCCCAGGTTGAGTTATCAAGTGCTGTAGCTGCTCCGAACCGGGCGTTTGAGAAAAGTTCGGCGTTGTCTCCGGCTAACATGAATCTGATATTTGTGATGTCCACATCGGAGTAAACTCCCCAGAATTTACCGGTGACCGAACCGCTCGAGGACGAAGTGCCAAGAGAACCGCCGGCTCCGAACACTTCTATATTAATAGTGAATACCCCCGTTGTATTAACTACATCAATTCCGAAGGCATTTACGGGAACCGTGAACGAGTACACGGCATTATTCTGGAATTCATTAGGACCCACTGCCACACTGGTCACTCCGAGTTTAGGGGGGTAATGACCACATTATCGCCGCCTTCAAGGTTATCAAGAGATATGCCATCCACAATATCACCGGGGGAGAAACATGCGTTATCGGTGAGGCTGTTGAAAGGGCCATCGGCTGTTTGGACAGTATTAACCGGCACGTTTGTGTTCGAGTAGTCCTCTTTCGTAAGACCGGGATAGAGGGTTTCGAAGGAAGTCTGATCCGTATAGAAGGTTACAGCCGCTGTAGCCACGCAGGCTCCAAGCAGAAGAACGGACAGAAGGCAAGTAAAACTTCTCAACAAAATCCTCCTATGTTACGCGTTTTCCTATGAAAAACGCTTTCTGGTGAATCAGGCGGATATTCCCGGAGTGTTTCCATACAGGTATAATTATACAATGGATATGCAAATCGCAAAAACTGGTTAAATATGCTGATCACCGGTATTATTCAGGAGCGTTACCGCTGAAATTATAGTGGCGGCTGCCATTTCTGATTTAAATATTCTGGAGTAAGATGAAGTTTATTCTTGAGCATTGGGCGCTTATCCTGCTGTTCGCACTGACGATCCTTCTTGTGATGCTGATAATTGATACATCCTGGCCGGTTGCCTACGTGTATGTTGTATCCACTCCTGCAGGAGCCACAGTTTCAGATTGTGATAATTTCATATGGACGACTCCGGCACGGATCCCCGTTCAGCATGAGGGTCTGATTATTACGGTATCCTATCCAGAAAGAGTACCTGTTGATACTGTTCTTCTGCCGGATATGTCCGATGAGCCTGTTCTTATATCACTTCCATACAGGTTTCCTGTGGAAATCTCCAGTGAACCCTCCGCTGCATCCGTTCTTCTGGATGGGTTCTTCATCGGTCACACTCCTCTGAATGTCAGTATTGACGACCCTGGTATTCACCATCTGAGCCTTACTCTTCAGAACCTGATAGTGCTTGAGGACAGCGTTATGCTGCTGGCTAACTCCCCGGACACTTTGCGCTATGTGCTTCCCCGGCTTCATCCGTCAGGTATGATTCTTGTTCCGTCCGAGGCCGGCAGATCCGGTGATATACTGCAGCCATACCTTATAGCAAGGTATGAAGTAACCAACGGCGAATTCTGTGAATACATCAGAATACTGGAACCGGCTCCAACAAGAGATACCACCAACAGGTGGGGACGTACGGATACCCTTGAGGATATGTTTCCCGGTGATTACCCGCTGCTGTTTTATATAAACAGCTCAGGTGAATGGGCCATTCAGGATGGGCTTGAAAATCTGCCGGTCGCGGGCTTGACCTGCAGCGCTGCGGAGGAGTACTGTGCATGGATTACTACGCTGGATACATCAGGGATCGTTTACAGATTGCCCACTGAAAAGGAATGGTATACAGCTGCTCTTGCAGGCGGGAGCGGACCATGGCCCTGGGGCTCAAGACGACCTGACGGAAACCTTCTGAACCTGTCCGACAGCACCGAGGGTATGCTCCGCAGGCATCCATCAATTGATGACGGGTTCTCGTACTCCGCCCCGGTTGGAAGCTATCCATATAACAACTGGGGCCTCTACGATATGGCAGGCAACGTGTGGGAGTACTGCAGGTCTTTCCGCACGGATTCATCTGTTGTGGCCATGGGAGGAAGCTGGCTTTCCTCAATGAACGACTGCAGGTGCGATGCGAGAATGCATCCCGATACCGGGCTGGGTTATCCGTATATAGGATTCAGAACCGCCGCATCGATCGGTTCGCCGGAATAATTGATACAACGATTCAGACCTCTTTCCAGAAGTCTCTTCCTGTGTTATTGATAAAGTATAGCAAGCAGGACTGACATCAACCATTGCAGTAAGGCGCGGCGATGAAAACTGAGATCTCCGGCGGGATCCTTCAGGATGTTCCCGGTTTGACAAGCATACCGGAGGCGTTGATAGCAGTCGCTGAGAGACTGCCGGACAGAATCGCGTTCAGTGAACCTGACAGAGACGGTAATTACCATTCAATAACTTACCGTGATCTGAGGAAAAAGGTTGATGCTCTCGCATGTGCGATTCTCGACAGTTGTGAAAAGCCTGTTGTCGGTTTAACCGGTAACAACAGCATCGCATGGGCCATCACCTACCTTGCGACCATGAGAGCAGGAGGGATTATTGTTCCCATCGACAGGGAACTGCCCGCCCAGGAAATGCTTACGATCGTTCATTACTCCGGCGCCAACATGCTGTTCTTCGACGAGCGGTATGCGGAGCGCTTCAGTGAAAAGCTTCCCGGCAAAGATATCATAATGGTTGTTATGAATACGGCTCATTGTGATGGGATTCCAACCCATGACGATTTTATCCGCAAAGGGTCGGGGAGTGCTGCTGCACTTCCTGAAACATGGGATTGCGATGCCCCGGCTTCCATCTGTTACACATCGGGTACGACGGGTCAGGCAAAGGGTGTGATGCTCTCACAGAACAATATTCTGAGTAACATCAAACAGATGCACCGGGTTCTGGTTCTGCAGGATGATGATGTATTCCTCTCAATCCTTCCCGTACACCATACATTCGAATGCACATGTGCTTTTCTTTTTCCAATCACACATGGAGGCTCCATATATATCTGCAGAGGCATAAGGTATGTAGCGGAGGATATGGTTAATTCCCGGGCTACCATTCTACTTGCCGTTCCGCTGCTCTGGGAAGCTATGTACAGGAAAATATTCGGTGCGATTCAGTCCATGAAGGGTGGAGCCTTCAGGTATCGTCTCGGTCTGGCCATCTCCAGTATTGGAGAGGTATTCGGCAACAAGGGCCTGAGGAAGAAGGTGTTTTACAAGGTTCACGATAAGCTCGGAGGGCATATGAGGCTCTGTATTTCCGGAGGCGCCGGTATTGCTCCTGCAGTTGTTGATGGTTTCATCAAGCTTGGATTCACATTTCTCCAGGGGTACGGATTAACCGAGACCTCTCCGATACTCTGCGTCAATACACTGAATGCCAACAGGATAGGATCTGTAGGCCCGGCTGTGTCCGGCGTCACCATAAGAATAGACAACCCCGATATCGAGGGAAACGGTGAAATCCTTGCAAAGGGTCCCAATATAATGATGGGTTACTACAACAACCCCGCAGCAACCGCTGAAGTTCTTTCGGACGATGGCTGGTTCAGCACGGGGGATTACGGTCATATCGACGATGATGGTTTCATTTTCATTACCGGACGAAAGAAGAACGTGATCGTCGCAAAGAACGGCAAAAATGTATATCCTGAGGAAATAGAGATGATCATCGGGGTGGATCCGTATATCCTTGAATGCATGGTTGCAGGCAGGAAGACCGAAACCAAGGGTGAGGAGATATGGGTTATCTTTGTACCCTTTATGGGAAAATTCATCGAATACGCTGAGGAGCACGGATTCAGTCTTACAACCGAGTACCTTGCGGAATACATGAGGAAGATAGTCCGGAGCTTTAATGCCTCTCAGCCAATTTACAAGCATATTGCCAGATTTATCATCAGAGAAAATGAATTCCCGAAAACTACAACGAGAAAAGTACGCAGAAAGGAAGTTCTAAGGGAAGCCGGGCTTGAGGAAGATATTTCCTACCACGCCTGAACAGAACACCATGATCAGTATATTGTGTTTCAATTCCCCGCTTATTATATACAGAATTACTAGGAATCTGTCTGACAATAAAATACATTGGCATAGAACCCGCACAGCCGGCTATAATACTCGCATATTATCGTGAAATACATCCAGTATTCTCCGGGCATTCTATCTCAGCTGTGAGGATATTCTGTTTCTAAGGAAATATGTTTCGCTGCTATTGAAAGGCATGATATGACAGAAGAGGTTAGAAGATGTACACGCTGTATCCTTCCTGGAAACTATCCGAATATAGAATTTGACGAGAATGGCGTCTGCAGAGTCTGCAGGGAGCATGACCGGAAATATTCGAACATTGACTGGGATGCAAGAAAGAAAAAACTTGAGAAGATACTGGACCGATACAGGGGAAAGGAGGAGAAGTACGATGTACTCGTTCCTTTCAGTGGAGGCAAGGACAGCACTTATACCCTCTGGGTGCTTAAGAACATGTATGGAATGCGTTGTCTCGCTTTTAATTTCGATAACGGATTTCTTGATCCCGGCGCACTGGCATTCGCAAAGGAATCGGCTGCGAAGCTGGATGTTGATCTGATAACTTATTCTCCGAGTTTTGGTCTGCTGCGGAAGGTTTACAAGCGAGCTCTCGAGGCTACGGGTGAATTCTGCGCAGCCTGTGTTGTGCTGATGCCCACAGCGATATTCCGGGCTGCCGATACTCAGGGGATACGACTGATTGCAGCGGGCTTTTCCGATATGCTTGAAGCTCCACCGTCCGGATCATGCATAGACAGGGTACATTTCAAGAGTATAATGAAGGGTGTCATTCCTTTGAAGGAGCTTAAACGGGACTACTTTTTTCCATCCTGGAAAAGGATGTTCAAGGTGAAGCAGATCAACATTCCCGATTACATTGAATGGGACCTGCCGTTGATATACGATACACTCAACAGAGAGCTTGATTTCGGAAAATCAATGGCTGATGTAAGATACGATTGCCTTGGAACTCCTCATTCCAGTTTTCTCTACAAAACCAGAACCGGCTTCGGCAAGTACGAATACCTGTACGCCAATATGGTCAGATGCGGAGTGATCTCAAGGGAGGAAGCCCTTGCAACGGTCGATGAACGAGAACCGAAATCAGCTCCTGAAGGATTTGAGGACTTCCTGGCATCACTGGGCTGCGACTTGTCTGTCCTGGATGGAATTAAAGAAAAGTCAATACTCAATTTCAAAGGAAGAAACAGTACCGTACGCAGGTTTGCCATAAAGCTGCGGGAGATGCTTCCCTGAGATCGAACTATCACTGATATCTCTTCCGATAAGACGATAAAGAATACAGACGCTATCTGTAATAATTCCATGATATGGTATATTCAGAAAGCCATTGCCACTATATGACGTGGCTGGCATATAGAGAAATGCAGTCTTATACTACATAGTGTATGTATCAAGTAATTATCACATAGCATATGGTGTAAAATGACAGAAGAACTTATGCAGGAATCGCAAGTCTACGATGAGAGTAAAGTAAAGACCCTCTCATCGATAGAGCATATTCGCCTCAGAACAGGAATGTACATCGGACGCCTGGGTAATGGTACACATCCCGACGACGGGATCTACGTACTTTTTAAGGAAGTCGTGGACAACTCTGTTGATGAATACATTATGGGTTACGGCAAGCGTATCAGTATTTCCAGCGACAGGACATCCGTTACGATACGGGACTACGGAAGAGGCATCCCTCTGGGAAAGCTGGTGGAGTGTGTCTCCCAGATAAATACCGGAGCGAAGTACAATACTGATGTTTTCATGTTCAGCGTTGGGCTGAACGGTATCGGGACCAAGGCCGTGAACGCTCTCTCGGAGAATTTCAGAGTAGTTGCATACCGGGAAGGCAATTTTCGTGAGGTTGTTTACTGTCGTGGCGAACTCCTCAGTGATGAGAGCGGAAAATCCTCAAAAAAAAACGGTACACTGGTCGAGTTCACTCCGGACAGGGAAATATTCGGCGATTTCACCTTCCGGGAAGAATTTCTTCAGGACAGGTGCCAGCATTATGCTCACCTGAATGCCGGCCTCAGGATCCGACTGAACGGTACGGAATTTATCTCCGAAGATGGTTTGATGGATCTTCTTCATGATGAAGCGGGAGACT
Source organism: Candidatus Aegiribacteria sp. (assembly GCA_013138965.1). GTDB lineage: Bacteria > Fermentibacterota > Fermentibacteria > Fermentibacterales > JCC-6 > Aegiribacteria. Next base: position 34,710 of record WTBT01000036.1, on the reverse strand, counting down.
CATCATTGTACCCGCTTATCTTCTTCCGGGAGAAGACTCTTGAATTCGCGTTGACACATACTTGCGATTTCGGCGAACGCTACCTGTCATTTGCGAACGGTCAGTATACCTCAAGCGGTGGAACGCACCTTTCCGCTTTCAAGGAGGGTATAACCAAAGGTATCAACTCCTACGCGGGTGAGAGCTATTCAGGCCAGGATGTGCGTGAGGGTATTATCGCCGCTGTTTCCATACGGATCAGGGAACCTGTTTTCGAATCACAGACGAAGACCAGGCTTGGCAACAATGACATCAGGGCCTGGGTAGTCAACTTGGTTAAAACCGAGCTTGAGCAGCATCTGCACAAGAATCCTGAAATTGCCTCCATTCTGGTTAACAAAGTAAAGATCAATCAGAAGGTTCGTACAGAACTGAGCAATGTGAAGAAGAAAGCAAAACAGAGGGCCAGGCAGGTTGCCCTGAGGGTACCTCATCTGAAGGACTGCAAGATTCACTACGGAGACGATAATAAAAGGGCAGAGGAAACAACTATTTTCCTTACCGAGGGCGCAAGCGCAGCAGGTAGCATCATCTCAAGCAGGGATGTTCAGACCCAGGCTGTATTCGCCCTCAAGGGAAAGCCGCTTAACTGTTTCGGCAAGAAGCAGGATACGGTGTACAAGAACGAGGAGATCTACAATGTCATGCGTGCGCTCAATATCGAGAACGACATCGAAGGATTGAGGTACAACAGGATAGTCCTGGCCACCGATGCGGATGTTGACGGTATGCATATAAGAAACCTCCTTCTGACGCTGTTTCTGCACTTCTTCGAGGGTCTTGTTCTGGACGAACACCTTTTTATTCTTGATACACCCCTCTTCCGGGTTAGGAACAAAAAGGAAACCTTTTACTGCTACAGCGAGAAGGAACGACAGAAAGCCGTCAACCGTCTTGGGGAGAAAGCAGAAATAACCAGATTCAAAGGTCTTGGGGAAATATCACCGAAGGAATTCGGGCAGTTCATCGGTAAGGATATCCGGCTTGAACCGGTTCGCATTACAAGGCTGCAAGAGGTTCCCGAAATGCTGGATTTCTACATGGGGCGCAACACACCCGAAAGACGTGACTTCATCATGGAGAATCTGATATGAGTGAAACCAGTCTCAGAAGGCTTTATAACCGTAATTTTCTGGAATACGCTTCCTACGTTATCAAGGAGAGAGCCATTCCTGATCTGACTGACGGTCTCAAACCGGTACAGAGAAGGATTCTATGGTCCCTGTTCCAGATGGATGACGGCAGGTTCAGCAAAGTGGCAAATGTAATAGGTCATTGCATGCAGTTCCATCCTCATGGCGACAGGTCTATAGGAGACGCGCTTGTTTCCCTTGCTAACAGGGGCTTTTTCATCGAAAGACAGGGTAATTTCGGTAATATTTTTACAGGCGATGGAGCTTCGGCATCAAGGTACATAGAATGCAGGCTGACGGATCTTGCCCGTGATACGCTGTTCAATAAAAGGATCACCGATTTCGAACCCAGTTACGATGGCCGGAACAAAGAACCGGTCCTTCTGCCTGCAAAGCTTCCTGTCCTGCTTCTTCTGGGGGCGGAGGGTATCGCGGTGGGGATGTCGACCAAGGTACTTCCCCATAATTTCCAGGAGGTTCTGAAAGCTCAGATTGCGTGCCTGAAGCAGGAGGATTTCAAGCTGTATCCCGATTTCCCCCAGGGCGGCAGGATTGACGTATCTGATTACGATGACGGTCGGGGAAGGATAAGGAACCGGGCAAGGATTGAGAAGAACGGCAACAAGAACCTGATAATCAGGGAACTTCCGTGGGGAACCACGACCGAATCGGTAATAAACTCCATTGAACTGGCATCCAATAAAGGCAAGATAAAGATCTCTTCAATCGACGACTATACCACTGATTCCGTCGAGATCAACGTAAGGCTTTCCCGCGGGGTCGGAATCGATGAAGGGTTGAAAAGGCTTTTCGCTCATACGGACTGCGAAACTGTAAATTCATCAAACCTAGTTGTCATCCAGGACGGAGCTCCTGTTGAAACCTCCATTACAGAGATGGTCCACTACTGTACCGGCAGACTGATAGAGATTCTGAAGCTTGAGCTCAGACTTGAAATGAGTGATTACACCGGAAGGCTGCATTGGCTGACACTTGAACAGATCTTCATTGAGAACAGGCTTTACAAGAATATCGAGGAATGCACTTCCTGGGATAATGTAAGAGATACAGTTCTTCAGAGCCTGAAGCCATTTACGGATGAGATCAATCTGGAAGTAACCGAAGAGGATATTGACAAACTTCTTTCATTGAAAATCCGAAGAATATCAAGATTCGATATCGACAGTCACAAAGAAGAGATGGGTGTAATCCGGAAGAAGATGAAGAAGGCAAAGTCCAATCTCAGTAATATTGTACAATACGCAATAGACTATCTTGAAAAGCTTTTGGAGAAGTATGGTAAGAACTATCCCAGATTGACAAGCATTGAGGATTTCAGTGATATCGATGTGAAGGAAGTTGCCATAAGAAACCTCAAGGCGGGTTTCAACTCGGATACGGGTCTTTTCGGAACATCAATAAAGGGGGATAAGACTTTCAGCGTTTCCGAATATGACAGATTTGTGTTCTTCCTCGATGATGGAACTTACAGGGTTATCCCGGTTCAGGACAAGTATTTCATAGACGGGAATGTTCTCTTCTGCGGCGTGCATGACAGGGAGATGGTCTTTACAGCTGTTTATCAGCAGCAGAAAACCAGGATAGCGTTCATTAAGAGATTCTGTATCGGCAGTTTCATCATGGACAAGGAGTACAGGTATGCCCCGCAAGGAGGCGAGGTTGTATTTTTCACATGGGAACCTGAGATGAAGCTTGATTTCTGGTTCCAGCGGACGAAGAGGATGCGAAGAAGGAAGGATGAATGCCTTCTATCCGATTATCGCGTAACCAGTGAAAACGCGAAGGGCGTTCAGCTGTGCGGAAAGAAGATCATATCCAGCATCAAGGGCGTTTCGCTGGATGATGACGATGATTCAGCTGACCTTTCTGAAACCGATAATACCACCGATGAAGCTGAAGTTCCCAATGAGCAGATGGAATCCCCCGATGAGAGCCCGGAAACCGAGCCCCCATCTCCTGAAGATATCATAAAACAGGCTGAGGAACTGCGAATTCAGTCAGCTGAAACACTTAAAAGGGTTGAAAAAGTCATTCATCCCGATGATGACGAAGATGCAGGCGACCTTTTCGGAAACCTGGACTAATAAATTCCCTTGAGGTTTTCCCTCAGTCTCTCGACTGGATCACCGCCCGGGGCCGGCTCGAAATCCTTGCCCGTAATCATCTCGTACAGCTTTATGTACCTTGATGAAAGCTCAACGACAAGATCATCCGGAGCCGCCGGGAGTTCTTCATCATTGTACGGGTCGCAGTTGTCCCTGAACCAGAGCCTGAGGAATTCCTTGTCGATGTTCTCCGGTTCCTGGCTACTTTGGAATCTTTCATCGTAGCTGCCGGATATCCAGTATCTTGATGAATCGGGGGTGTGAATCTCATCTATGAGGATGATGTCACCGTTCTCATCTTTTCCCAGTTCGTACTTTGTATCCACCAGGATCAGGCCGTTCTCCGCGGCTATTTTCACCCCTCTTCTGAAGAGTTTCATCACTATATCGGACGCCATCTCCCATTCTTCAGCGGTCATCAGACCTTGAGTGATAATTTCCTCAGGCGTGACCGACTCATCGTGCACTTCGCTTTTAGTGGTGGGGGTGATAATGGGCTCGGGGAATTTCTGATTTTTCACCATACCATCCGGAAGTTCGTTGCCGCAGATGTTCCTGCTGCCGCTGTTGTAGATGGTCCATGCGGAAGTGCTGGTGCTTCCCGTAAGATAGCCCCTGACGATGAATTCCACAGGGAAGACCTCACACTTGACTGCAAGAGTGGCATTGGGGTCGGGAATGGAAATAACGTGATTTGGAACGATGTCCAGGGTGTTTTCAAACCAGAACGCGCTTACCTGGTTAAGAACCTGCCCCTTGAAAGGGACCGAAGTCAGTACCCTGTCGAATGCACTCTGCCTGTCCGTGGTGATTAGCAGAATCCCGTCTCCAAGATCGTAGCTGTCTCTGACCTTGCCCCGTTTTCCTCCCGGAAGATTCAGCGATGATGTATCGGTGAGGCAGCTTGAAAGTTTTCTCCTGATAGTATCTTTGCTGACCATGATATCCTCTCGATTGCTTATGGGATTCATTAGCGATTTCAATGCCAGAAGGCTGCCCTAGGAGGTTGTCCGATAATGCAGCATCGGCATAAGGCACCACATATCTGGCTATAATGACCACATATTATCGTCAAATCCGTAATCATTCTATCTCAGCTATGAGGTTCTTCTGCTCAATGTACATTGTCGGACAACCTCCTAAGCATGTATGATAGCAAAACTTTCCAATTTTTGAAACCTTGCTGAATTTATTTGGGAGCAGGAGAAATATGAAACCGGATAACGTTGTGGATAAGAACCTTACGTGGCACCATCATGGTGTGAACAGAACTGACAGGGAGAAGCTTCTCGGGCACATGGGAGCGACGATATGGTTTACAGGGCTTTCCGGTTCCGGAAAATCTACCATTGCGGACATACTCTCTGAAATGCTTCACGAGCGCGGTGTTCTTACAGCGATCCTCGATGGCGATAATGTCAGGCACGGTCTTAACAGTGACCTGGGATTTTCACCGGAGGACAGGAAAGAAAATATCCGCAGGATAGCGGAAGTCGCCAAACTGTTCAGTTCCTTCGGCGTAATAAACATACTGGCCTTTATAAGCCCCTACCGCGAGGACAGGGATTTCGCGAGGTCTCTGCAGGATGAGAACGAATTTGTTGAGGTGTACGTTGAAGTTCCGCTTGAAGTGGCTGAGCAGAGAGATCCCAAGGGTCTTTATAAGAAAGCCAGAAACGGTGAGATACCTTCTTTCACAGGCATATCAGCACCCTACGAAGAGCCTCTGTCCCCCGAACTTGTTCTGAGAACCCATGAATCAACAGCAGAGGAGTGCGCTGAGCAGATACTGCAAGTCCTTGAAGTTAAGAGTATAGTGCTACCGGTCAGTTGGGAGCCTGCCCGAGAATGAAGCATCGGCATAAAACCCACACAGCTGGCTATAATACTCGCATATTATCGTCAAATACATCACCAGTATTCTCCTCAAATCTTCGAGCATTCTATCTCAGCCGTGAGTATCTTCTGCTCAATGCACATTGCCGGACACACTTCTAGCAATGCAGTTTTTCTCATGGATCTCTTTCAGATCAGATAGCGGAGAGAGGAAATTCTTCCGCCCCCTGGGGGGGGATGAAAGAAAATCATTCAAGCTCCATCTGTTATCCGCCGTCTTCGGCGGAGTGTCCATGGGAGTGGTTATAAACCATGAATACATCGCTGTAAAGGGACTGCATGCCGCCGCCTGGCAGATAACTGCCCTTACGATGCTCTGGCCGATCAGCAACATGCTCGCTGTTTTCATAAACCACTGGCTTGACAGCAGGGGAAGGTACGACAGGGCAGTTCTTTTTTTCGGAGTCCTTTCCAGGCTTCCGGTGGCTCTGATGTTCTTCTCTTCGAATGTCAATCTGATGCTGCTGCTCCTTCTTTTCTTCTTCGCGTCAAACAGCGTCATCCTGCCTGCACAGAACAGCATCATGAAAAGGCGGTACTCCCAGAGTAACAGGGCAAGACTTTTCGGCTGGTGGACAAGCGCGTTCACCCTCTTCAGCCTCCCCATGGCCATGCTTGCAGGCGCTCTGCTGGATATGGATTTCCAGTACTACAGGATTCTGTTCCTGGTTGAAGCCCTGTTCGGAGCAGGACAGGCTGTATTCCTTTCAATAATGGCCAGAGGTATGGAATCCGGTGCAGCGAAGAGATCCACCGGAAGAGGATCGGCGCATTTCTTCAGAAGCCTGTGGGCTATTTTCAGGAATGACAGGGATTTCGCCTGGTTCGAAATATACTTTTTTATATACGGTATTGCCTTTCTGATGATCCTGCCCGTAATACCTTTCTTCGCAATTGAAAGACTCGGGCTGGATTACGAGCAGTACGCCCTGGCTAAGGGTGTAATCGGGCAGATGGGAGTACTCCTTCTCTCTCCTTTTCTGGGAGTCCGGCATGAGAAGCTTCATCCCTTCAGATTCACGGGCATCGTATGCCTGATTCTCGCCTTTTACCCCCTCTCTATGGCATTCGGCAACTGGATACCTGATATGGGCATAGCATTCTTCTATTTCGCTTACGCCATCTTTGCCGTGGGCATGGCGGGTGTGAGTATGTCCTGGAGTATTTCCAGCATGCACTTCGCTCCTCCGGGCCAGGAAGCCACATATCAGGGCCTGCATGTTACCATGACTGCTCTGAGGGCCAGTTTCGCGCCGATACTGGGAAGCGTTCTGCTGCATTTCGGGGGATTTTCAGAAGCGTTCATGGTTTCTTCCGGGCTCTTTGCTCTTTCGGGTATCCTGTTTCTCAGAAAGTACAGGAAGAGAAAAGCAGATGGGATACTATAACCTGAACAGAAAAAGGGCGGGTTCCTTTTTCCAATGAGGTTCAGACAGCTTTATCTGAAAAGAACTTCATCATTTCCGCTGTTTTCCTCAGCTCAAACACCCTGGGTCCCGGTGCGGAAAAATCACCGTCAGGCCTTACGAATACAAAATCAACTCCGGCTGCGTTGGCAGCGCCCATATCACTGCCCGCACTGTCTCCGACGAACAGAGTATCATACGTTTTTGAATTCGCAAGTTTCATTGCGTAACGGAGTATTTCAGGGTCCGGTTTTGCGGAGCCCACTTCGCAGCTCAGTACGATAAGGTCAAGAAATTCCATCAGTCCGGATTTCTGAAGCCGTTTTCGCTGAACAGATCCCGGACCGTTGGATACAATTCCAATAGTGCATTTACCCCTGAGTGACGAAAGCAGATCTATGATACCGGGAAGCGGTTCACCATGCTCCTCCAGTCCCTCGAAATAGAGTTCGATGAATTCAACGGGTTCAATACCCAGCCCGGCTTTGCTGAAAGCCTGGCGCATTTCAGTTGAACCGGGTTCGATGGCTGATGGCTTGCAGGCTTCCAGGTCCTGAATGACACTACCCCCAAGGAATCCGAGGATATGCTTCAGTGTATCGCTGGATTTTTCAAGGTCGAGCACTTCCACGATATATTCCGCGGCGAACTTCTGGGCCCCGGCATAATCAATAAGTGTTCCATCGAGATCGAACAGAATAGCACTGTACTTACTGAAATCCATGAAAATCACCTCCACTGTATTTTATACATCACAACAATGGTCAGTAAAGCACACTACGGCAATACCCTCAAAAAACGTTCCGGAAACCGGGGATGCCGGAACACTTTTCTGCATGCGTAATTCTCTGGAAACCGTTATAATATTCTGGCTTTATCCGCGCTGAATAAATATTTCTCGAAAGGCACGAACATTATGAATAAACAAATCACCGCCCCATTCAGCCTTGAAACCCCCCCGGCTGATAAGAGTATTCTTGTCCTTTCCGGTAAGGGGGGAGTGGGTAAGAGCACCGTTGCCGCCAACCTTGCAATTTCACTTTCTCTTAAAGGGTATGCCACCGGTCTTCTTGATACGGATTTTCACGGTCCCAGTATTCCGAAACTCCTGGGTATGGAGGGTACGAGACTCACATCATCCGATGGGGAGAAGCTGAACCCCGCTGAATGCGGATCCCTCAAGGTGATCTCTGTGGATTTCATGCTCGGCAGCAGGACAGACCCGGTGATCTGGCGCGGGCCGATGAAGATGAACGTAATCAAGCAGCTCTTTGAAGACGTTAACTGGGGTGAGCTGGACTATATGATAGTCGACTGTCCTCCTGGAACCGGTGATGAACCTCTTTCGGTCGCTCAGCTCATACCTGAACCTGCCGGTGCTGTTATCGTTACTACCCCGCAGGAAATGTCCCTTTCCGATGTAAGGCGCTCAATTCAGTTCTGCCGTGCTCTTAAGCTGCCGGTACTCGGAGTCATAGAGAACATGTCAGGATTCGTCTGTCCTCATTGTGGTGAGCGAACGGAACTCTTCGGTTCCGGCGGCGGGGAGGAAATGGCATCTGAGATGGGAGTTCCTTTCCTTGGAAGAATTCCCATAGAACCTGAAATAGTATCCTCGGGAGACAGCGGAAAACCCTTTGTAAACCATAATGGGGATTCACAATTCGCCAGGGACTTCGAGAGCATTGTTACCGCTATAGCAAATGGGGTCAGGTCTTGCATTTGAACATTCTTTAATTCGTTCTGGGAATTCACTATCTTCTAAGGTAGTTGTTGACTATTAATTAGTATATAATGCTCAAATGCAAGACCTGACCCCATATTCTATTCAGTCTTGAAAAGAACTGTCGATTATACTGTCATCGGCTATTTCGGGAATTGTGATTTTCATGTCAGGTTCAGCTTCCATAGCTTTCTTAACCGCGTAGATTGCTCCCGGATTTCGGGCCCAGGATCGCCTGGCCAGCCCGTTGGAGACATCCCAGCTCAGCATGCTGGATGCCCGTTTCGCCGCCTCGGGTGAACCGTCAAGAAGAAGGCCGAATCCACCGTTGATCACTTCACCCCAGCCTACTCCTCCGCCGTTATGCAGAGATACCCAGGTTGCGCCTCTGAATGAATCACCGATGACATTCTGAACGGCCATATCTGCGGTGAACATGCTTCCGTCCCTGATATTCGCGGTTTCACGGTAGGGAGAATCCGTTCCTGAAACGTCGTGGTGGTCCCTCCCGAGGACTATCGGTGCTGATATCCCGCCGTCTGCTACAGCATCGTTGAAAGCCCTGGCGATGTTTATTCTACCCTGCCTGTCAGCGTACAGTATCCTTGCCTGGGAGCCCACCACCATTCTGTTTTCTTCAGCCTTTTTTATCCATCGTATGTTGTCCAGCATCTGGCGCTTGATCTGAGGGTCAGCTTCCTTTGCCATATTCTCGAGTACATTGGCGGCAATCCTGTCGGTTTTTTTAAGATCTTCGTGATCTCCGGAAGTGCAGACCCATCTGAATGGACCGAACCCGTAATCGAAGCAGATAGGTCCCATAATATCCTCGACATAGGAGGGGTAGGCGAAGGTTCCGTCCGTACGGAGAATCCCCTGCGCACCGGCTCTGGATGCTTCAAGAAGAAAGGCGTTGCCGTAATCCCAGAAGAACATTCCAGCAGTGCTCAGGATATTTATTGCTCTGACCTGCCTACGGAGGGATTCCTGCACTGCCTTTCTGAATTCCTCCGGGTCTTCAACCATCATCCTGTTGGATTCCGCAAGGGAGAGACCGGCTGGATAATAACCGCCAAGATACGGATTGTGAAGCGAGGTCTGATCACTTCCAAGGTCAACATGAATGCCTTCGTCGGCAAGCTTTTCCCATAGGTCCACGATGTTTCCTGTGTATCCCAGGGAAAGAGCTTCCCCGGCCCTGCGCGCCTGTTCAATCCTGATAAGAACCCTGTCAAGATCGTTTTCTATCTCCTGAAGCCATCCCTGTTCGTACCTTGTTCCTATCGCTTTAGGGTTGATCTCGGCGATCACGCATACCGCACCCGCTATAACCGAAGCCTTTGCCTGGGCTCCACTCATGCCTCCCAGTCCCGAGGTAACGAACAGTCTGCCCGAAAGGTCCGCCTCGGGCGGCAATCCGAGGTATTTTCTTCCGGCGTTCAGAAGCGTGATCGTTGTGCCGTGAACGATTCCCTGTGGGCCTATGTACATGAAGCTTCCGGCGGTCATCTGTCCGTATAATGTCACACCCAGTGCGGCCATTCTGTCGTAATCATTCCTGGAGCTGTAATTGGGTATTACCATGCCATTCGTCAGAACCAGTCTGGGCGCTTCGGGATGGGATGGAAACAGACCAAGAGGATGCCCCGAGTAGAGGACCAGAGTCTGATACTCTGTCATCTCGGAGAGGTATTTCATTGTAATGAGGTATTGCGCCCAGTTCTGGAATACCGTTCCGTTGCCTCCATAGGTTATCAGTTCCTGCGGATGCTGGGCAACCGTAACATCAAGATTATTCTGGATCATCAGCATTATCGCGGCTGCTTTGGGAGTTCTGGCAGGGTATTCACTTATGGGTCTGGCTTTCATCTCGTATGACGGTCTGAATCTCCGCATGTATATCCTGCCGTCATTTTCAAGCTCAGCCGCGAACTCGGGAGCAAGTTCGGAATGCCATTCCCTCGGGAAATACCGAAGCGCGTTCTTCAATGCAAGTTTCTTTTCCTCCGTGGTCAGTACATCCGGTCTGGCCGGCGCGTGGTTCACCCCCGGAAGGTCTGGCGGCATCGGAGGGATCGTATAGGGCATGCCCTGTGAAACCTGTTTGACGAAACTGTCTGACATAAATACCTCCACTGTATATATTCATAATGATTGATCCGGTATGATGAATAATAATCAACATGTTTTCTTTTTTACAAGAGAGTTAAGGTATTCATGAGAAATGTTATGCTGTTTCTTTTTGTAGCGGCAACTCTGGTTTCCGCAGAGATCTATTCACTGATGAGTTTTCAGCCGTCATCCGAGGCCCAGGCTGAGCTGTTCGGCAGACTCGCTTTTGATATTGTGCAGGTGCATGAAGATGGTTCTGTGGATTTTGTGGCAAACTCCTCCGAGCGCGGGAAACTGCTTGAGAATGGTCTTTCTGCCACAATCAGAATTGCAGACATGGAGGCTTACTACCAGGCTCGCAACGGCACAAGCCGTTCAATGGGCGGATTCTACACCTGGGACGAGGTAAGCGCCTGGATTGATTCACTTGTGGCTGCCAACCCGGCCATTGCGTGTACCGAGTCCATCGGAGATACTTACGAAGGCCGCCCCCAGAGGGTTGTAAAGCTTTCCGTGAACAACAGCTTCAACGACGATAATGCAGCTATGGCCAACGCCTGGTACGATGGTCTTATCCATGCCCGCGAGGGCGCTGCCATGAGGAATGTCCGCTACTGGATGATGTGGCTCTGCTCCAACTACCAGCGAAATGGTTACAACGGATACCAGGCTACATGGCTGCTTGAAAACAGAGAAATCTGGTGTCTTCCAGTGAACAATGTTGACGGCTGGGTGTACAATCAGACCATTTCCCCCGGCGGCGGAGGAATGCACAGGAAGAACAGGAACACATCAGCCGGTGGAAATCCGCCCGGTGTTGATCTGAACAGAAACTGGTCCGTAGGCTGGGGAGGACTCGGCTCCAGTGGAAGTCCGGGCGATGAGACCTATAGAGGAACCGGTCCCATTTCCGAGCCTGAGTGTTCCAATATCGACAGTTTCTGGCAGGATCATCCGCCGGCAGAGATGCACTCTACCCACACGTATGGTAACATCCTCATCAGACCATGGGGTTACACAGCCGATCCTCCCACGCACGATGCCGAATATGATGCACATGCAGAGATAATGGTCCAGTGGGGAACGGGCGAGCTCCACGGGCAGTCCTGGGGCGTGCTGTACGCCTCTGCCGGGAACACCCGTGATCATTCCTACGGTCTTTACGGAGCCATGAGTTGGAACCATGAGACTGGAGCCGGTTTTGCCGGATTCTGGCCTTCCGCTACCGAAGTGGTGAAACTTTCCAGGAGAAACCTCAGGAGTTACCTGGTTACTGCGTGTCTTGCAGGCTGTCCATACGATCCACACGAGCCGGGAGTGCCGGTTGTGGATAACATCGGAACTGTGAGCGTGCCTTTCACTGTGAATTGGAATGATGCTGCTCATGCTGATTACTACGCTCTTCAGAGACTTGGCGGCTTTCAGGTGCTGCTTGACGACCACGGTGACAGTGGTCCTTTTGACAGGGTCAACTGGGTCATGACCACCAGCCAGCATCATAGCGGAACTCAGTGCTACGTCTCAAACGGAACCGGCCAGATGACCTGGCAGGAATCGGTAGCCGTTCCAGCCGGCGGCGGCGGAAGGATCAGCTTCTGGTCTGAGCAGGACATAACTCCCAGAAACTATCAGGGAGCCTTTTCCTTCAGTCCCGATGCCGGTGCGAACTGGTATTATCTGCAGACATTCGGCCGCGACGACATGACCTGGCGCCTCAATATCCATGAGCTTGATGAGTTCCAGGGGCAGACACTGATGTTCCGCTGGGAGAGCTACGGAAGCAACTCGAACTGCAAGCTCTACATAGATGATATCAAGATTGAGGTCTGGGATAGTAACGAAATACATGCGGACGACATTTCAGGTTCGCAGTACACAGTAAACACCCTGAACAATGGTGAGTATTACTTCAGGGTCTGGACCATTGACAACGATTTCGGCCCCGGCTGGCCTTCCGATGCGGTTATCGCACAGATAAACACAGGGATCTCAGAAGGAGTAACTGGTGCCGAAGCAACCCGCCTCGGTCATTTCAGCCCCAATCCGGCTTCAGGTATGACTTCGATTCCCGTAACGATTTCCTCCGCGGCAGAAGGGTTGGCCTCACTTGTCGTTTACGACCTGGCAGGAAGACAGGTCCGAGATCTGTCGTCTCAGATTGGAACGATGGGATCACATACCCTTTACTGGGACTGTCTTGATTCAAGTGGAGAAACCGTACCTGGAGGGCTCTATTTCTTCGTTATTGACGCGCCGGACCTTAGACAGGCCAGGGAAGTTGTCGTAGTGTGGCAGCCGTGATCGAAAAAGAACGTTGTGCGCCATGAAACCATCCGGCGGAATCAGAGCTCTTCTATCCGCACTCACAGAGGCGGTCGTACTTGTGGATTCCAAGAGAAAAGTGTCTTTCATGAATCCCGAAGCGGAGAATCTTACGGGAATCAGTACTGCGGATGCGGAAGGGAAGGATCTGTGGGAAGTCTGTATCTTTATTGATCAGTACACAAGGAAACCCCTTATTGACGATCTGAGTGAAGTCCTCTCAAGGAATGGATATTTCAATTTTCCTGTTGCTACCGTCATCATTCATCGGGAGGGAGATGAAACACTGGTAGGGGGGGGTGTTTTCCTGTCCGATGATTCGCGCAGGGGTTCCAGTATCATTGAGGGTCTGGTTTTCAGGAATGTAAGCTCAAGATGGCTTATAGACACTGTTCTGCAGAGCAATCAGAAAGCTGAAACCATAAGGATTCTTGCAGGAGGTATTTCAGGCAGGCTGAATGATCTTCTTACAGTTCTGCTGGCACGCCTGTCCGGAATAAGCAGAAACCATACGGACAGAGCTTCCGTTTTCAGATCCATCCGTGATTCAAAGAAGATCATCAGCAGGATCAGTTCAATGGTGTCCAGCCTTTCTTTCGGAGAGAGCGCAGTGGATGCCGGTGCGGGTATCTGTCTTGTCAGGAATGTTATAAGGAGCAGCCTTTCCATCTTCACCGCTGCTTTTCCGAAACTGGAGATGAAACTGGCTTATCCTGACAGAACGGGTTATGCGGGTGTTCCTTCGGGACTTGTAGAGCAGATAGTTCTTAACCTTCTTATGAATGCCGGTGAGGCGACCTCCGGCAGTGGCACAATAAGAGTCACAGCATGCAGAGTCGATCTATCCGGGGATATGAAGCCTATTATTGCCGGAAGCTACGTTATGATATCCATCAGTGACGATGGATGCGGCATTTCAGACGAGAACCTGACCAGGATTTTTGATCCATTCTATTCCACCAGAAGGCAGAAGGGAGGTCTCGGGTTATCTGCCGTATACTCAATCGTGAATAGCTATCATGGTTATGTTATTGTCAAATCTGAACTTGGGGAAGGCTCCACCTTTTCGATCTATCTACCTGCAGCCGGGGAAATCGTAACCGAGACCGCCGGGGATGTTTTTCCGATGGTTTCAATCGCAGGTTTTAATGAACATGAATCTCAATCTCTCGAAGAAATTCTGGAGGCTATCGGCTGTACAGTATTTCAGCTGTCTGCAGAAAGTATAAGAAATGATTCGATTACAGTGGATACGGAAGATTCGGAGTATAACCTGTTGCTGACCGATTACGATTTATATATGTCGGAAATCGATCGGTTGGAGGGTTCTGTTATCTCGGAGCATGGAGTGATCGCGGTCATAGATGAATCTTACCATGTGCCTGATAATCCTGATTCGAAAATAGTTTACGTAAGAAGACCTTTCCGGAACGACAGCATCGCAGTGGCTGTGGCGGAGAATGCCTGGTCAAGGTCTGCAGGAACCCCCAAAGATAGCGGAAATGAAGATTAACTGCACTCAGTGCGGGGCACAGCAGGCGGTTATTGAGAGTATTTCCGGTTGATTTCACTTCTTGACCCGAGAAGGCTGGATATCTAATATTGAGATTGCAGATGATAGAAATCAGATAGTATTACTGAACAGAGGAGCAGTGCATGTCAGGACATAATAAATGGAGCAGCATAAAGCACAAGAAACAAAAGGCTGACGCAGCCAGAGGCAAGATTTTCAGCAGGCTGGTCAAGGAGATATCTGTTGCCGCAAGGGAAGGTGGAGGAGACGTAGAAACGAATGCCCGATTAAGAGTTGGGGTGGAAACCGCGAAATCCCACAACATGCCCTCCGACAATATCGAACGGGCCATAAAAAGAGGGACAGGCGCCCTTGAAGGAATCACTTACGAGGAGATGACATACGAAGCCTACGGTCCCGGCGGAGTTGCAATAATTATCGAAGTATTGACGGATAACAAGAACAGAACCGCGGCGGAAATAAGACATATCCTCTCAAAGCATGGCGGTCATCTCGGTTCAAGAAACAGTGTAGCATACATGTTCAGCAGGGTTGGAAAGATAATCATTGATGGAACCAGATATACAGAAGATCAGGTACTTGAGGCCGGACTTGAGGCCGGACTTGAAGATGTGCAGAAAATTGACGAAGTAATCATCGCTTCCACAGCTCCCGCTGATGTGTTTGAGGTGAAGAATGCTCTGGTGGGGATGGGTGTAGTTCCTGACAGCGCAGAGGTTACAAAGGAACCGGATATCTATATCGGATTGAGTGCGAAGGAAGCTGGGAAGGCTATTGAACTCCTTGAAATACTTGAAGATAATGATGATGTTCAGGCAATTCATACCAATTTCGAAATGCAGGATGAATAATTGCCTGAGACTGGGTCCGCCATCTATCTTGGCATAGACCCCGGGCTGGGTATTACAGGATACGGAGTGCTGAGTTTTTCCGCAGGATCCACCGAACTTCTTGATGCAGGCACGATCAGGTCGAATGCGAATGACCCCCTTCCAGCAAGGCTGAACGAACTCTACTGTGGAATTCTGGAGGTTCTTGATAAATACAGGCCTGTTGCCATGGGGCTGGAGGAGATCTATGCTCATTACAAACATCCGGCTACATCAATAAAAATGGCGCATGCCCGGGGAGTGCTCTGTCTTGCGGCAGCCCGGAAGCAGGTGCGTCTTGTTTCTCTGCCCGCAACCAGGATAAAAAAACTTGTTACAGGTAATGGAAGAGCAAGCAAGGAACAGGTGTCAGGCATGGTCAGGCATCTGCTGGGTTTGACCTTTGAAATCAAACCGGATGATATTACAGATGCGCTTGCAGTTGCCATCGCCGCTTATGAAAGTGAAAAGTATGATAGAAAGTATAAGAGGCTCAGTAGAAAAGACGGCTGATTCCGCCATTCATATACGGACCGGTCCGGTTGTTGTGCGTATTCTGGTTCCCGGCTATTTTTTCAGAAATGTATCTGCAGGGCAGCAGATTGATATTCCGGTCTACCTGCATCTGCAGATGGAGGGGAACCGTATTGTTCCTCTGATAGTGGGGTTTCCGGAAGTCCGGGACAGGGAGTTTTTCGAGAGATTCATTTCGGTATCAGGAGTGGGAGTAAAGGCTGCGGTAAAAGCTCTTGAAAAACCGCCACACAGTATTGCCTCGGCTATAGCTTCCGAGGACTATGATTACCTGACGACTCTGCCGGGGATCGGAAGGAAGAGGGCCAGACAGATAGTAGCGGGTCTTCAGGAACAGATGAAGAAAATGTATGAAACTGTTCCTTACGGAAGAACCGCTTCCGCCATCGGTGGTGAGGCAAAAGCAGTTCTGAAACAGCTTGGAGTGCCGGTAGCTGAAGCTGATAAACTTATTGAAACAGCCTGTGGCGAGCTGGAAGAAGAAGCCCGAACATCGGATATTGTAAAACACGCAATGAAAATCAGGAGCATACAGTGAGCAGGGAATCAATCATCTCCGGCGAATCCCGGAGGATCGATGAGATCGCTGATGAAAGTACTCTGGCTTCTCTCCGGCCCCAAAGCTTTGGTGAATACGTCGGTCAGGAAGCTGTGCTGCAGAAGCTGTCAATTACGATCAAGGCTGCCCTTGGCAGAGGAGAGCCCCTGGATCACATTCTGTTTCACGGGCCTCCGGGACTTGGCAAAACCACACTGGCCCATATCGTGTCCAACGAAATGAATGCCGGCCTGGTCTGTACTTCCGGACCCGCGCTTGAAAGGGCGGCTGACCTGGTCGGTATTCTGACCAACCTTCAGCAGGGGGATATTCTCTTTATCGATGAGATTCACAGGCTTCCCAGAGTGGTGGAGGAGTACCTCTATCCCGCAATGGAGGATTTTAAGATAGATATTGTGCTGGATCCCGGGCCGCATGCCAGGACGGTAAGGCTGGACCTGGCCGAGTTCACGATCATAGGAGCTACCACCCGCGCGGGCATGATAACCAACCCCCTCCGGAACAGATTCGGATTATCCCTGCACATGCAGTTCTACGATCCTGGTGAGCTGGCAATAATAATCAGAAGATCTTCACGTATTCTGAACCTTGAGATAACCGACGAAGGAGCTGAAACTATCGCTCTCCGCTCGAGGGGCACACCCAGGATATGCAACAGACTTCTTAAGAGGGCAAGGGATTTCGCCCAGGTTGAAAGTAAGGGTGCGATTACCGAGGATGTTGCTGTTGCGGCCATGGATATTCATGGTGTAGACGAAGCTGGACTGGACAGCCTGGACATAAAGTACCTCAGCATCATAATCAAACAGTATTCCGGTGGCCCGGTAGGAGTAGCGGCTATGGCCGCAACCCTTAACGAAGAGAAAGATACACTGATCGATGTTGTGGAGCCGTATCTTCTGATATCAGGGTTTCTTAACCGGACAAGCAGGGGCAGAATGACAACCCTGAAAGCGTACCGTCATCTGGGGTTGGTGAAACGCAACGGCCAGGAAGAACTCCCTCTGTGAAAGCAGCCAGACCCCTTTTACTTCATGCATGCTGCGGCCCATGCATGACCGTCGTATGTGAGCAGCTTCAGAGGGAAGGTTTCGTGGTCACGGCCTTTTTCTACAATCCCAACATACACCCCTGGAAGGAGAGGGAGAGAAGACTTCAGGCACTCACCGGATATGCAGATTCAAAGGGTATCAATCTTGAGATCGATGAAGAATACCCGCTGGAAGAAAATATCAGGATGTTGCTGGACGCTGAGAACAGATGTTCCGCCTGTTTTAAGGACAGGCTTACAGCAACGGCTGACAGAGCTCGGGAACTTGGAATTGAGAATTTCTCCACAACCCTTTCCGTAAGCCCTTACCAGAATCAGTCATACATAATGGAAGCCGGTAGTGCAGCGGAAAAGAAAAGCGGCGTGCGGTTCATATACAGAGACTTCAGGGAGTTCTACAAAGAATCCATACGGATTTCCTCGGAAGCGAGAATGTACAGGCAGTCTTACTGCGGCTGCATTTTCAGCGAACGGGACAGGTATCTCAACCTGAGATCACCCGGAGAGGTGTGAATCCTTCAGGTAACCAATAGAAAACTGGATAATTTACTGACAACAGAGGAAAGGGGCCGTGAGGCCCCTTTCCTGGCGTTATTTCAGGCTTAATCAGAAAACAAGAATCTTGCGCGTTACGGTATGTTCTTCGGTTTGAAGCAGAAGAAGGTATGTGCCCGTTTCCAGCGGCCTGTTTTCTTCAGCGTTCCATATAATGCTGTGCGAGCCTTCAGCCATGTAACCATCCGTTATTTCACCCACAAGATGCCCTGTCATGTCGTAGAGGGTGATACTCACATTCCCGCGGGAGGGAAGAGAAAGATTAATGTTAACAGAGCCATGGCAGGGGTTCTGAATGGCAAGCGCCGGACTGTTTACCGAAGGAACAGAACCTTCTATTCCTGTAATTGTTCCGGTAAGGTAATCCATATAGATTTTCATGAGTTCATTCTTGGTGGTGGTTCCATCCCTGAGAACTCCGAAGACCACAGCTGAATTGATAATCCTGTAATTGTTCGATGGGCCGGCGTAGCATATGACTCTGCATTTTGAATCCTGTGATTCGAAGACAAAAGCCCCTCCGTTTGGCGTGATGACATCCACATACTTATCCGGCGCAGTACCGTGCATGTAATTCATGGAAATACCATCCACAATTGTTCCTGAAATCCCTGTAATGTTCTCGACATTCGAGGTTGACGAGCCGTCACTGACGTAAGTGCTTCCCAGCATACCGTAGAGGGCGGTGGATTTGTTGTCGAATCCGAAATCGGTCCCCTCAAAGTAAACAGGGTTGCCGCTGTTAAGATAACTAACCAGTGTATTTTGCTCAGCCTGAGCAATTTTTGCGTTGTCGCCTCAACAGCTGTACCATCCGGTCAGCACGAATACGACATCGTAGGTTGAAAGATCGGTGGGAAGAAGAGTATCCGTATTGAAAGTATGACCGTTGAACGTAAGAGTCTGCTCAATCCAGTAGGCAGAGCTGATAGATCCGCCGGCTTCAGTACAGTTGAAAACATCCTTGGCATCGTAGTTCCAGATGAATACATTCTCAGCCTGCAACGGCAGAATGAAAAACATGAGTATGCATGCAAGGAGAACAATTTTAAGCATATCACTTCTCCAATCAGGTTAAAACATGAGGAAACTGGATTTCTCGCTATACTAGAATCAACCCCATTATAACTATTTTTGTTCCCTTATCCCCAGTATCTTTATACGTAATCAACAATACCGTCAGAAATAATTACGGTCAATGGCAAGCTTTCATCAGCAGGAGAGGTATGTGTCAACCCGCCATATAGCGTATTCCGAGATATGTGAACTTACTTTGGTGTAAGCATATCCGCATTTACAACTGTGGCTCTTTCGCAGTATACGCATCTGTAGGTAACTGTATCTTTGTTCTCCAGGAGGAAGCGCTTCCCCGCACCCAGTTTGTTGGTGGCGCAGTTGGGATTGGGGCAGGAGAGTATATCTCTGACTTCCGAGGGCAGTGTGATCTGCCGCTTTTCTTCTACTTTCCCGTTTTTGATAATATTGATGGTGGCATCTGGGGCTATGAGGGCTATCTTGTTTGTTTCTTCATGGGAGAGTTCGCGATTTTCAATCTTCAGAATATCCTTGCCGCGAGGGTGCTTTTCGGAGTTGAAGCCGATCCCGATTGTCATTATTCCTTCATTCCCCAGGCCCAGTATACGGATAACTTTCAGAGCAAGGGGAGTTGGAATATGATCGATCACGGTACCGTTTTCTATGGAATAAACCTTGTAAGTTCTGGCCATCAGTCCAACCCTCCAGTCACCAGGCCGAGCAATGCCTGTCTTGTCGGGATACCATTATGTGCCTGTGTGAAGTATATCGCGTTAGGCATTGAATCAACCTCTTCGGCAATCTCATCTACCCTCGGCAGGGGATGCATTACCCGTATGTCTTTTCCCAGCATATTTATTGTTTCCTGCGTGATTCTGTATATACCCGCGACTTTTTCATATTCCTGCGGATCACCGAAACGTTCCTTCTGAATTCTTGTAACGTACAGGATGTCAAGATCGTAGTCTCCAGCTTCTTCAAGGTCTGCAATATTCCGGTACCTGATATTACCGTCATCCAGCTCCTTCAGTATATGCCCCGGCATCTGCAACGACGGTGGTGAGATGAATATCAGCTCATTGCTGAACATCGCGAGGGCATTGGCAAGGGAGTGAACGGTTCTTCCGTACTTGAGATCTCCCATCATTCCGATTTTCAGATTGTCCAGGCGTCCAAAACTTTCCTTCATGGTGAACAGATCAAGAAAAGTCTGGGTGGGATGCTGGTTCGCCCCGTCACCTGCGTTGATAACAGGTGTAGAGGAGAGTTCCGAAGCCATGCGTGCCGCTCCTTCCACAGGATGGCGTATCACGATGACATCGCAGTAGCCGGAAACAGTCCTGATCGAATCGGCGAATGATTCACCCTTGCTCTCTGAAGAAGCCTTAGGGTTCGCGATACCGAAAACGGAACCCCCGCTTTTGAGCACAGCGGATTCAAATGACAGGCGGGTTCTTGTTGAAGGCTCGAAAAAAAGTGTTGCGATTGTTTTTCCTTTGAGAAAGCCGGATGACTCGCCGCGTTTTACAAGTTCTGTTGTTTCAACCACTTTTGTCAGATCATTATGCGACATGTCTCTAATGGATACTATGTTTCTGCCCCTGAATGATACCACTCATACACCTTCTTCCCGATTGCGGAATGCAGTGATCCCGGACTGTTTCAATATTCGCGCTTGGGTATATATACATCAAATAATCCATGCCTGAAAAGGAGAAACGATGTCAGAGCTTACCGATAGATTCCTGAGGTACGTCCGAATGAACACGGCTTCCGATCCTTCTTCTTCGACATCCCCCTCCTCAGCCAGGCAGATTGAATTCCTGCGCATGCTTGAGATTGAGTTCAGTGAACTGGGAATGGACGATATAGAACTCGATGCAAAGGGTACCCTCTACGCTTCGCTTCCCGGAGGAGGGTGCGGTGATACAGTGATAGGTCTTCTTGCCCATGTGGATACCTCACCAGAAGCCCCGGGCGAGAATGTTAATCCCGTTCTGCATCGAAACTGGGACGGCAAGCCTATTGAACTTTGCGAAGGAGTGGTGATTAAGCCGTCTGAAACCGTTGATATGCTTAGATATGTCGGTGATACAATTATTACATCTGACGGCACGACTCTTCTTGGTGCGGATGATAAAGCCGGTGTTGCCATCATTATGGAAATTCTTGATACTCTTATAAATAAAGATAAAATGCCAGTGCCGCCGCTGAGGATAGCCTTTTCGACCGATGAGGAGGTGGGGAGGGGTATGGATAATTTCGATCCAGCGAGATTCGGCGCTGACTTAGCCTATACAGTTGACGGCGGTTCCGTTGGAAAAGTTGATACACAGACTTTCAATGCATGGTCAGCAGACTGGAAAGTCAAAGGCAGGGAAGTTCATCCGGGAAGCGCCAAAGGAATAATGGTGAATGCTTCGCGGGTACTGGCCGATATCGTCTCATCGATACTTCCGGAGGAAATGCCGGAGAACAGTTCCGGAGATGAGGGATACTACTACCCGCTTTCCATATCATCAGTTACATCTGAAGGAAACCTGAAAATGATTCTGCGGGATTTTACAACTGAAGGAATGAAATCAAGGATTGAAACGATGAGGAGCCTTGAAAAGTGGATTCAGGTAAAGTATCCCGGAGCGGAAATATCTCTGGAAATGCAGGAACAGTACAGCAATCCAGGTGAGATTCTTGAGCAGGACAGAAGGGCTGTGGAATTTGCTCTGAGAGCAACCGGTAACGTTGGGCTTGAATCTGAGGAAAGTTCTATCCGAGGCGGTACCGATGGGTCCAGATTGTCTTTCATGGGAATCCCTACAGTAAATCTGCCGACTGGCGGAGAGCTTTTCCACTCCAGAAATGAGTGGATAGCTTTCAAGGGACTTGAACTGTCATACAGGATAGTCCTTGAAACGCTCAGGATCTGGGGTGCGCAGTGAAGATACCCGGCAGTACATTTTCTCTGTCGATAAAGACTGTCCGATACCATTATACCTGTTGAATTTATGGATTCGGGAACATATAATTCATAACGAGCGGGCTCAGGTGGCGGTGATGGTGTGTTGTCTGCTCCCCTTGCTTTTATCAGCTGTTTTGTATTATGTACTAAAAACCTTTTAGTATCTGAGGAGGAATCTCTTGAGACAAATAGCATTCCTGGCTCTGATGATGTTAGTCGCAGGTGTTTACGGTCAGCCTGATGAGGAAGTAACTTTGATCCCGGATTCTATTGAGGTTACGGAAGAGGTCGAAATTCAGGCTGAAGATACAAGTACGATTCCGGATTCTATTGAGGTTACGGAAGAGGCTGAAATCCCGGCTGAAGATGCGCCTCCCCTTACTATTACTATACCCAATGACCCCTCAACTGTTTTGCAGGTATTTTTTCAGGCTCTCAAAACAGGTGACAGATTCATGATCTCCCAGCTTATTTCCAGCGAAGGGCTTGATGAAATAGATATAATGCTGGAAATACTGAAGGAGAATCTTGATAATGCCACATTATCCAGATTAACCACTGCAGGGTATACGGTAACTGCGGATGAAATAGATGACTGGTCACCGATGGACTATCTGACATGCACCATAGCGCTTCCTGTAATGAAATCCCGTTACGCGTTTTACGAAATGCAGATCGGCGATTACTCGAGCCAGGGTAATAAGCTGATCATTCCAATGGTATTCACAACTGCCTCGGGCGTGGAACTGTCCTCCCAGGGTGTCCTGCTGAAGGAAGGTAACCAATGGAAAGTAACGAAGTTCATGGGATTGAACAGCTTCCCCTGATTCAACTCATTGTTAACCCTTTTCACTGATTTCAATCATTCATCTTCAATGAGCCGGTGAGGGATTCATTACCATACTCTTATTTTATTATGATATCGAAGATCCGATGAGATCATTGCTACGAACGCTTATACGGAAATACAGGGATTCGTTGACAGGGGAAAGAACCTTTTCAGCCTGCAATTCCATCCGGAATTTACCCGCGCTGAAGGCAACAGGTTTTCTTAAGGAAGCCAGGCTACGGATCTGAAAAACATGAAAGGTCAGATAGATGAGGGTATTAGAGAATATAGAACCGAAAGAAGTCTGGTACTGGTTTGAGGAGATATCCGGAATTCCCCGGCCGTCTGGTGAAGAGAAGAGAATCGCTGATTTTCTGATTGAGTTTGCCAGGAAAAGAGGTCTGGAATACCATCGGGATGAGGTTGATAATGTTCTTATCTGTGCAGCAGGCTCAGGCAAGGCGGCTGATCATCCGGGGCTCGTGCTGCAGGCTCATGTTGATATAGTCGCTGAAAAAACGGATGAAAGCAGCCATGATCATTCAAAGGACCCCATCGTCCCGAGCATCCGCGGCGACTGGGTCACTTCCCCTGATACCACTCTGGGCGCGGATAACGGAATAGGCGTGTCGCTTATGCTTGCGGTACTGGACTCTGAAGACATATCCCATCCTCCTCTGGAGTGCCTCTTCACAACGGATGAGGAAAGGGGACTTACTGGAGCCGGAAATCTTGACCCGGAATGGATAAAGTACAGGCGTCTTGTGAATCTCGATTCGGAGGACGAGGGAGTATTCACGATAGGATGTGCCGGGGGGATGGATATTCATCTGAGCATGCCCCTGAAGCGTTCTGAACCGGTTGACTGTTATCGTCTTGAGATTTCCGGATTGAAAGGCGGTCATTCGGGGATGGAGATTGATAAGAACCGTGGGAACGCGATCCGTTTTCTTGGAAGAATTCTCAGAAGCCTCAGCTTTGAGCACAACTGCCTCATCGCGGGAATTTCAGGTGGCACAAAAAGAAACGCGATCCCTCGCAGTGCGTCCGCTTTTATTCATTTTCCACAGGGTGATACTATTCATGCAAGGGAGTGCCTGGGCCGGGTATCGGAGGAAATGGCACTTGAATACAGCGGAATCGAAGATGGAATTAAAGTACGGATGGAGCATGAGCCTGTCAAGGCTGGGCCTGTGGATTATGAAACCGGTTTGAGGATTACCGATCTGCTTCTTGCTCTTCCGCATGGAGTGGAGAAGAAAAGTGGAGTAATTGATGGACTGGTAGAGACTTCAGTCAACCTGGCTATCGTCTCCATGAGCAGCGATGAATTTACTGTCGAGCTTACTGTGAGAAGCCCGTTTCAAAGCGCTAAGAGGGCTCTTGGCGATAGAATAGCTGCTGTTGCGCGGCTGGCAGGATGCTCATTTATCACAGGTGGCTCATATCCCGGATGGATGCCTGATTCGAATTCCATATTGCTTAAAAAACTGATCGATATCTACGCAGAAATATCCGGGCGAGAACCTCAAGTCGAATCCATCCATGCCGGGCTGGAATGCGGCCTGATAGGTGACAGGATAGGTAAAATGGACATGATATCCATGGGTCCTGATATCAGGGATGTTCACATACCGGGGGAAAGGGCCAGTATTTCTTCACTTCAACGTTTCTGGAAGTTCTTCTTGTCCATACTTGAAACTCTGGATTAAGGGGGCCGGGATGCAGGAGGGTATGGATTTCAAACAAAGGCTCAGTGAGGTTTTCCAGCTGGTCTCAGATGAGATGTTCACGGTCAATGATATTCCTGGAGACTGGATATCCCTGACAGATTCCGGGATCAGACTTCTTGAAGATAACGGTAACTCATCCGAAGACTGGTCCAGAGTAAAGGTATTCAGAGATGCCGCGCTTGATTCTGTTCAGAACTGCGTTTTTAAAGGTGAGGTCCGGATAGCCATGACTCCGGCTGAAATTGAGGGTAAAAAGGTTGATCCGGTTCTCCGCCGCTGCTGCCTCGATAATGTGGAAGTTCTTCCCGGATGCAGGATCGAATTCACAAATCTGCTGCGCAATCTCCATATAGGAGAGGGAGTAGTCATAGAGAATTGCGGCAGGCTCATATACGAGCAGGGCTCCATGTGCGGCTGCGGAGTTGGGCTTGAACTTGGTGTTGAAACCGGGGAGAGAAATGTCCCGTCTTCGCCCTGCCTTGATACAGACCTGGCATCGGCACTTTCGGGTGGCTGTGATCGAGGTGATAATCTCGCAATCTACCGTGCGTTTCTCGATGGATTTCTATCGAAGCTGAGATCGAAAAAGATCGGGATCATTGGAAAAGCCTGCAGAATCCAGGACACGCCGGTTCTGGAGAACTGCTGTATCGGTTCCGCGGTATCCGTCCTGAACGCCTGCGCGGTAAGGAACAGCACCGTACTGGGGGGAGAGTTGAATCCGGCTTCAATACTGGACGGAGCCCTTGTAAGGGATTCAATACTGAAATGGGGCTCCAGAGTCGATTCAATGGCCATAGTAGAGAAGTCCATAGTCGGGGAAGCGTCAGTGATCGAAAAGCATGGCAAGCTTACATTATCCTTCCTGGGGCCGAATTCGGTACTCGCGGAAGGCGAGATCACAGCGTCACTTGCCGGCCCTTTTACATCGTCTCATCACCAGTCACTGCTGATAGCCGCAAGATGGCCTGAGGGCAGGGGAAATATCGGTTACGGAGCTAACGTCGGAAGCAACCATACATCAAGGCTTCCTGACCAGGAGATAAGACCCGGAGAGGGCATGTTCTTCGGGCTGGCATGCTCCGTGAAATTCCCGGCGGATTATTCAATGGCCCCATACAGTATTATCGCGACAGGTGTAACTTCATTGCCCCAGAAAGTGGAATTTCCCTTTTCACTTATCTGTGAGCCCTTCAGTTCAGTTGATGGCATGCAGCCCGCCTTCAACCAGATCATACCGGGATGGGTACTATCCGATAACCTCTTTGCGGTAAACAGGAATGAGAAGAAGTACATGTCCAGGAATCGCGCCAGGCACTGGAAGCCTGGTGGAAAAATCATAAGGGAAGACACTGCGGAAATGATGATGACTTCTCTTGAGAAGCTTGATGTGCAATCAGTGAAGGAGATATACACGGAAGCGGATATCTGTGGTCTGGGCAAGAACTATCTTACTGAAGCACACAGGCTCAAGGCGA
Organism: Candidatus Aegiribacteria sp.; assembly: GCA_013138965.1. Taxonomy (GTDB): domain Bacteria; phylum Fermentibacterota; class Fermentibacteria; order Fermentibacterales; family JCC-6; genus Aegiribacteria. Next base: position 8,817 of record WTBT01000036.1, on the reverse strand, counting down.
TTGAGACGTACAGGTTCCATATAAGGTTTTTTGCTCTGGATGATCTCTCGAGCAGCCCCGAGGAACTGTCAGATTTTCGAAGGCGTATTCTGGAAAGTGAATTTCCGGGTGTGCCCATGGAAGAACTCCATGAAATCCACTCGGATATGCGGGATAGAATTGCCGAGAGTATCCGAATGAGCAGAGAGAAGGACTATTCCAGAGGCTGCAGGATAATTGGTGATTACGCGGATGTAAGGTAACCGGCAGAAGGGGTCACCCAAAGAGGAAGTCCGGGTCGATAACCCTTCTGATCACTTCCATCCCTTTGATCTCATCCTCCGAATACATCAGTTTGAGATAGTCGAGTTTCAGCTTTCCCAGCCCGTGCTCTGCGGATACCGTGCCGCCCATTTCAACAGCAGATGCCGCTATTTCCCTCATGGCGGAGTCGGCCAGAAGCATCTGTCGCGGGTTCTCCGGCATCGCATTGGCATGAATGTGTCCATCTCCGGCGTGGCCGAAGATAACGAAGGGCAGGCTTCTTTCCTCAAGAATACTCCTTACCCTCGCGTAGTATTCTTCAAACCTGGATAGTCCGACTGCGCCATCGGAACCGAATTTATGTATTGAGGGACACTTCCTCCTTGACTCCGAGATGCAGTGATTGACAGCTTCCGGCAGCGCGTGTCTGAAATCCTTGATCCTCTTTCTTTCGGAGGGTTCAAAACCGCCCCAGGCAGTTTCCGGGCTTGAATTCGATGCGACCAGGATATCATCCAGGGTCACCAGGATTTCCTCAAGATGCTCATCGCTGTCGGCTTCAGCTCTCAGAAGAAGACAGAAGACGGCATTCACGGGAGGAAGTGGAAGCTCGCCGGGATGTGATCTCAGGAAATCCATGCATCTGTCATCCATCATTTCCAGCGCTCTTATCCGGAGAGGTTCCTCAGCATGCAGCAGTGAATCGTAAAGCTCCCAGAAGGATCCCGCGTTTTCGGGGAATACTGCAAGATCGATAACATACTGAGGCTCAGGAGCCAGCTTCAGTTCAGCCTCGGTAATAAAACCAAGTGTTCCCTCAGAGCCGATGAACAGATCTATCAGGTCCATACCTTCGCGCATGTAGTATCCCGCGGCATTCTTAGGCGGCTGTTCTCTTCGGAGGGGCGGCAGGTGAAGTGTTCCCAGAACGGGGTGGGTGCAGGTGCGGTTCTCGAACATGTGCATGCCCCTTTTTATGCTAAGCAGCTTACCAAAGGGGAGCACGATCTTCAGCCCTTCCACCCATTTTCTTGTCGATCCGTACAGAAAGCTGTCCGCACCCGAGGCATCCGTGGCGATGGTGCCACCGACAGAAGCAGATTCCTCCGTGGGATCCGGAGGATAAAAACCGTCCGTATTCGTAGATACAAAGGAATTGAGCTCTTCTATCGTTACTCCTGCACCGGCCGCTATGTTGCCATTGCCTTGAAGCCTGATATCCTTCAGCGCTGATGCAGATATCACTGAGCCTCCCTCCGGCAGGGCTCCCCCCGATATACCGGTTAACCCGCCCGAAACCGTTAATTGCATTCCGGTCCTCGAACACTCCCTGATGTATTCCCTGGCTTCATCGGTGTTTTCAGGCCAGGCAGCGGCTTCACACCATGCGCCTGACAGGTTTGACTCGTCCTGTAGAAGGTCTGCACACATATCCGATACGTTTTTTCTACCTGTAACTGATCTCATACGACCCCTTTTGAGTTATTTTTCTGTTCGGGGTTACTACTTCCGGAACAGATTGTATAATTAGTACTATACTGAGTCGATCATAGCAGGAGGTTGTCCGACAATGGGCATTGAGCAGAAGAGCCAGATAGCTGAGATAGAATGATCACAGATTTGAGGAGAATACTGAATGTATTTGACGATAATATGTGGTCATTATAGCCAGATATGTGGTTCCTTATGCCGATGCCGCATTATCGGACAGCCTCCAAGCAGGAATATTCTTGAAGAAAGGCTCTGCAAATGGGAGAAACTTTTGCGATTAAAATCCTTAGCCGGGCTGCCGGGAAGAAGGTCAGTGAGGGTGAAATAGTATTTGTCGAACCGGACTACATTCTCACCCATGATAACAGTGCGGCGATAATAGGCAAGTTCGAATCTACTGTTCCGGGGGGCAGGGTCAGATATCCCGGAAGGATAGCCATTGTACTTGATCATGTTATTCCTGCCGCGTCCAGCACGCACGCCGCTGGTCACAAGAAGGTAAGGGATTTCGTCAGGGAACAGGGCATAACAAACTTCTTTGATATCGGAACTGGCGTTTGCCACCAGGTTATGCCCGAGATGGGGCTGGTGAAGCCCGGATCAATTGTCGTTGGCAGTGACAGTCATACTTGCACTTATGGTGCATTCAACTGCTTTGCCACCGGTATCGACAGAACCGAGGCAGCCGGTATCTGGATAACCGGTCGAACCTGGTTCAAAGTGCCTGAAACGATCAACATTGAACTTACCGGGGGCTTTAATGCCGGGGTTTCCGCCAAGGATCTTATCCTGACTATCGTAGGAGATGTGGGCGCCGGCGGAGCGAACTATATGGCTATTGAGTTCAATGGACCCGCCGTAGGCGGGCTGAGAATATCGGACAGGATGACCATCGCCAATATGGGAATCGAGATGGGGGCGAAAATAGCTGTGTTTCCCGCCAATATCCTGACAAGCAAATACTTTGAAGCTCTGGACATAAAAATTACCGACGCTGTCTGGAGCGATCATGATGCTGAATATGCCAGAACACTGGAGTACGACCTTGAGGAGATCATCCCCGTTATAGCATGTCCCCATCAGGTGGACAATGTTGTTCCGGTTGAAGATATGGCCGGCATGAAGATCGACCAGATCTTCCTTGGAACCTGTACGAATGGCAGAGTTGAAGATCTCAAGACGGCAGCCGATATTCTGAGGGGACAGAGGATTCACTCCGGTGTAAGGATGTTAGTAGCCCCGGCCTCCAGGGAGGAATACCTCAAGGCAATGAATATGGGTATCGTGCAGGATCTGGTCAGTGCGGGGGCGGTTGTACTGCCACCGGGTTGCGGCCCCTGCCTGGGAGCGCACCAGGGCGCCCTTGCCCCGGGTGAGAAATGTCTTTCTACAGCAAACAGGAATTTTAAGGGAAGAATGGGTGAGAAAGAAGCAGAGATATACCTGTCCAGCCCTGAGACGGCAGCCGTATCAGCCTTGACGGGTAAGATACGGGATCCCCGGGAGGTACTGAAATGAATGTATTCCACTACCCTCAGAACGACATTAACACCGATCTGCTGTTTCCGGGAAAGTACACCTATACCTGCTCCACAGGTCCTGAGATAAAGGAACATCTTCTGGAGGATCTCGATTCGTCCTTTTCAGGGAAAGTTCAACCAGGAGACATAATAATCGCGGGTGAGAATTTCGGATGCGGATCAAGCAGGGAACATCCTTCCCTTGGTCTGAAATATGTTGGTGTGAAAGCTGTTATCGCTTCATCATTTGCCAGGATATTCTACAGAAGCGCGGTAAACCAGGGACTTCTTCTGATCCAGAGTCCGGATGCTGTGGATTACTACACTGAAGGCGCCCCGGTCGCAGTTGATCCCGCCGCTGGAGAAGTGCGTGTGGGAGACAGGATATTCAGTTTCCCCTCGCTGCCCGATGAAATGCTGGAAATCCTCAGGGATGGAGGACTGCTTAATCACATAAAAAAAATTCAGTTCGCCCGGGGAGATGGAGCATGAAAATCGTTACCGCTGTCACCTTCTTCGCGCTTATGCTCTGCTTTGCACAAGCTTCCGGTTCCGACGGTATCTCGGTAAGCGCGGGGCCGATAATATCAAACCTTGCTCCGATGGATTCCGTCTATGAAAACAGGTTTCTCACACCGGGGACATCGGTAGGTCTTGCCGTAGATATAGATGCGCCGGGAATCCTGAATTTCAGGATATCAGGCGAGTACTTCTGGAAGAACTCTTCTCCTCTGGGATGGGATGGTGAATTAAACGCATTCATGATTTCGATCATGCCGCTGGTGAAGTACGAAATCTTCAAGAAGTTCTCCGTTTTTGCGGGAGCAGGAGGAGTATTCATAACCGGAAAGTACAGCGGAACGAATGATTTCGGAGAATTTGTCGAAGTTGAAGGAAACTCGGCAGGTTTCACCTTTTCCGTTGGGACAGAGGTTGTCCTTGCCGGACCCCTCTCCGGCAGGCTTGAGTACAGAAGGTCTTTTGCCGATTTTAAGACGGACAACGCCATAATTGATGGCGAGGAGTCATCGGTTTATCCCCCTGTGGAAGCTGATCTCGGAAGCTCTCAGTTCTGCATAACATTTCCTGTGAGCCTGTTCGGGGGCTCCAGGTCCATATTCTGAGATTATTGACGAACTGCACATTTTTCAATAATATCCAATCCTCCGGAGCCGGCGTAGCTCAGCTGGTAGAGCAGCGCATTCGTAATGCGCAGGTCAACGGTTCGATTCCGTTCGCCGGCTCCAGGTCTCATTTCAGGAGGTTGTCCGACAATGGGCATTGAGCAGAAGAGCCAGATATGTGGTTCCTTATGCCGATGCCGCATTATCGGACAGCCTCCAAGGGAAGATGTATGAAACCAATTATCAGCGGATCCGGAATCAGGGGCATATTCGGCGCTTCTCTTACTATTGCTGATGTAGTGCAATTCGCCTCCGCGTTTGGGATTCTTGTCGGCAGGGGACCTGTTGTCGTCGGCAGGGACACCAGAAGAAGCGGGCCGGCTGTTGAGGCTGCAGTAACTGCAGGCCTTATGTCAGTGGGTTGTGACCCCGTTCTTCTGAGTGTCGTGCCTACCCCTACAGTACAGATTGAAGCCATGGAAGAGGGAATCCGTGGAGGAATAGCTATTACTTCAAGCCACAATCCCGGCGAATGGAACGCATTGAAACTTATCGGGGCTGATGGTGTATTTCTGAGGTCTGCAGGCAGGAAGCATTTGATGGAGCTGCTTGACAGGGACATGGAGCATGCGGATTACAGAACAGTGGGGATGCCGGGAGAATTGAGCGGTTCGGTGGAAAGACATATCGAAGGTATACTTTCAATACCGTGGCTTGTTCCTGAAGGAAGATCGCTGAAGGCAGTGCTTGATGTCGGCGGTGGAGCTGCTGCCTCGTTTGCTCCAATGCTGATGGAAAGACTTGGTATTGATTTTGCGGTTATCAATCCTGAGATGACACCCGAAGGTGATTTTCCTCGTATGGCGGAGCCAACCCTCGAAAGCCTGAACGAACTTTCCAGGGCGGTTATTGATGAGAATGCCGATTTGGGTTTTGCCTTTGATCCCGATGGAGACAGACTCGCCCTGGTGGATGAGAACGGAAGAATAATCGGCGAGGATTACACTGTAGCCCTTGCTATAGATTTTATACTTTCAGTCAGGCCCGGACCGGCTGTTGTCAATCTTTCAACCTCCAGACTGGCGGAGGATGCTGCCGCGAAACATGGCTGCAGACTCTACCGCAGCCCTGTGGGAGAGGTGAATGTTGTGGAGGAAATGGAAAAGCGTGGAGCCATCACAGGTGGAGAGGGTAACGGCGGTGTGATCGACCGGGCTTTCCACTCCGGAAGGGACAGCGGCGTCGCAATGGCATGCGCGATTTCATTTCTCAGAGAAAATCCCGATTCCAGCATTGGAAGATGGGTGGACAGTTACCCATCCTATACTATGTTCAAAAAGAAGCTGCCGCTCGGAACCGGATTCGACCCCCTGCGTTACAGGCTGCTGGAGGAGTACGGTCCTGCAGATGATACAAGAGATGGTCTATGGTATTACAGGGATGGCGGCTGGATGCATATCAGGCCATCGGGTACGGAACCGGTGGTCAGGTTCATTGCGGAGAACAGGGATAATAGTTACATTGAGAAGGATTTCCTTATCTTCCGCGAAGCAATGGAGAGTTTATGTGTGGAATAGTCGGATATGTGGGGTACAAGCCCGCCAGAGAGGTACTTCTTGCCGGGCTGAAGCGTCTTGAATACAGAGGTTATGATTCAGCAGGATACGCGCTTCAGAACAAAGGCAGTCTGTTCATAAGGAAATGTGAAGGGCGGGTAAGTGACCTCGATAAAATCGATCCTGGAGATGCTGAATCATCAACTGTGGGGATAGCTCATACACGATGGGCTACCCATGGAGAGCCTTCCTATGCTAACGCTCATCCCCATTACGATCAGTCGGGAAGAATAGCTGTTGTTCACAACGGTATAATCGAGAATTTCATGGCATTGAGGAAGGATCTCATCAGTTCGGGAATAAGTTTTGAATCGGAAACCGATTCTGAAGTCCTGCCGATGTTGATAAGCCAGGAAGTCGCAAAGGGTAAGAAACTCTTCATTGCGGTAAAAGATGCGCTTGCTAAGGTCCATGGCGCGTACGGAATCGCTGTCCTCTCCGCGGATGAGCCGAATACACTGGTAGCGGCCCGTTACGGCAGCCCCCTTGTGGCCGGTATAGGTGATAAGGAGTATTTCGTAGCCAGTGATGTGGCAGCCATTGTATCTCACACCAGGGATGTGATCTATCTCGAAGAGGGTGAAGTAATTGAAGTAAACCTCGAAGGGATTCAGTCGGATAACGGCCATCCATCCCTGATACGTGAACGGATCGAATATGTGGACTGGGATATCGCGGATATTGAGAAGGACGGTTATCCCCATTTCATGCTGAAGGAGATCTACAGCCAGCCCGAATCACTCGCAAACGCTTTCAGGGGGAGGCTGGATCTGGTTCAGGGTACGGCGCACCTTGGTGGCCTGCAGATGTCCGAAGAGGAGATGAGATCCATAAGCAGGGTAGTAATAACCGCCTGTGGAACCTCCTGGCACGCGGCTTCCATAGGCAAGTACCTTATCGAGGCCTATTCAAGGATTCCCGTTCAGGTGGAATACGCTTCCGAGTTTCGATACAGGGATCCTGTTCTGTCTCCCGATACCGTGATGATAGTAATCAGCCAGAGCGGTGAGACAGCGGATACCCTGGCTGCCCTGAAACTGGCTAAAGATAAGAAATGCCGTACTCTCGGTATAGTGAATGTAGTGGGTTCAACCATAGCCCGTGAGACGGATGCCGGAGTTTATATCCACGCAGGTCCCGAGATCGGAGTCGCCTCAACAAAGGCTTTCACTTCGCAGGTGATGGCACTTATCCTGATAGCCTTTGCCCTCGGAAGAGCCAGGCATATTCTCGACCGTAACCAGGGGCTTGAACTTGTCCGTGAGATCATGGCTATTCCTGACAAGGTAAGGAAAATTCTGGAGAATTCCAGCAGTATAGCTGAGATAGCTAAAGAATTCACTTACGCGAGGAATTTCCTCTACCTTGGCAGGGGGGTAAACTACCCGGTAGCGCTTGAAGGTGCCCTTAAACTCAAGGAAATATCCTACATTCATGCGGAGGGCTACCCGGCGGCCGAGATGAAGCACGGTCCGATCGCCCTGATAGATGAGATGATGCCCATAGCTGTGATCGCCGTTAAGGGCGCAGCTTATGACAAAATAATCTCCAACATACAGGTAGTAAGGGCAAGACATGGAAGGGTCCTTGCCATAGCGACCGAAGGAGATACCGATATCGAATCGGTCTCAGACTGGGTCATCAGGGTCCCGGAAGCGCCAGACATGCTTGTTCCTCTGCTCAGCGTAATTCCACTTCAGCTCTTATCCTATCATATCGCTGTTGCAAGGGGCTGTGATGTTGATAAACCCAGGAATCTCGCGAAAAGTGTAACGGTAGAGTAAATCTGACTGCTAATACGGGATCATTGCGCGAACTTCATGCCATCCGGGCTGCTTCAGCAAGAAGATACATTCGCAGATCATGGATATTTATCAGATTCTTCGGGATAAGGCTATACAACAGATGGAACGATGACAGCGTATTCTTTTCGGCTGCAGCCATATCTTTTAATATGCTGATAACCATTCTTCCTCTGGGCCTTCTGATACTTACATTCAGCGGTATAGCTTTGCAGGAGGACGAAGGCCTCCAGCAGGGTCTTACGAACTGGCTCGATACAGCCAACCCGCTCATTCCCGATTCCACGAGAAACGAGATTGAAAGCGCCATTTTCAGAGGTAATGCCGGAATACCGGGAGTAGTCGGGTTCCTTTTCCTTCTGTGGCTTGTCAGCCGGCTTTTCGGAACCATACGGACGGCGTTCGACAGAATATTCGAAGTAGCCAGGGGTCGTAATATCGTCCTGGGGAAGCTGTACGATTTCTTTCTGGCTCTGCTCGTGGCGCTCTGTTTTGTCTCCTCACTGATCTTTTCAACCATGGCCCGGCTGGTCGTGGACAGCCCGCTGGGTGATATAGTTTCTCAATGGCCGCTCATCGGACACCTTACCGGAGGCGGCCTGGCACAGATACTGGGTATTTCCTTCACTGTGCTGCTGTTCTTTACCCTTTTCAAGGCCGCTCCAAACAGGAAGGTCAGCATCGGGCAGGCTCTTTTTGCTACGATCATTGCCATAGTGTTCACCGGTCTTGGTGCCCAGACTTACATCTGGGTGATCGGTCATCCGGGGTGGGGAGTGGTCTACGGTTCGCTGGCAAGGGTTATGGCTACATTCTTCCTGCTCTACTGGGAGTGTGTGATACTCCTTGGTGCTGCCGAGATAAGTCAGATCGTACATGAATGGCGTAAGGTAGCTAGTGTCATGTCAAGCATCAAATGATGTATCCTACTCGTTCTTTGACGCTCCTGCGGCGTTGCAGATTCAGTTACATAGCTCTGCTATGCGCCATCATCCGCGCCTTGCAGGAACGCCAAATAACT
>WTBT01000026.1 GCA_013138965.1 Candidatus Aegiribacteria sp. | reverse complement strand
CGCGGATAACGGAAGAATCATCTCATGCCGGGAGGATATCAGCACATGAGAGAACGCTTGAAACGATACCGACTGTAACAGATTATGCCGTTCTTTCGAGGGGCAATCCCGGCTGCCTGACCGATGGTTCCGCAGAGGTTTGCTACTCACCATCACATGGAGCCGACGCGGTTGTCATCGATCTCGGTGAGGAATGTACGGTAACATCAATCATGCCTGAGAGAATACCGGACATTTCCCTTGAAAGCGCATGGACAGATGAATCCGTTTCAACGGATGTATCCGTTCAAACTCTTGAAACCACCTCTATGGTTGAGCCTTCCGTGTCGATTGAAGTCGCCGGCTCTGACAGAGTATTCCATCCGTTTGCTGCTGAATCACGGATCAGTACTGCTGATTCACGGAGCAGCGCCGATGCCGTTCGTTACATACGGATACGTGGCGCTTCCGGTCTTTCAGAGATCAGTGTTTACGGAGTGAGGGAAACTGAGAATGCAGTTTCATCTGTTGAGATTACACGCTGTGCTGAAGAGAGAGGCTGGATGTTCGCTATTCCTGTTGCTGAGCGCAGTGCGGAAGCTGAGATAAAGATCTACGATGTTTCCGGCCGCATGATCTGGAGCGGTCATGCAGAATCGGGCAGTGTTCTTCACTGGAACGGGTATACGGGTGATGGAACGCCTGTGCCCAATGGAGTATACCTTTATCAGTGCAGCATCGGTTCTGATGTAAGCAACGGCAGCTTTGTTGTGAGGAGGGATTAAATTACCTGAAGAAGGGGGAGAACAGCTCGAAACTGTTCTCCCCTTTGCCTGATCAGCTATAATCAAAGATCAGTACTGTTTTCTTCGAAGGTATTCCTCAGCTATCTGCACTGCGTTAAGGGCTGCGCCTTTTCTGAGATTGTCAGTTAGGACCCAGAACTGAAGAACTGAAGGGTCACCGGGATTGTTGCGAATTCTGTCCACAACTACGATGTCGGTGTTTTCCACGTCAAGAGGTGAAGAACCGGATTCTGAAACGGCAACTCCGGGGGATTCTTCAAGTATTCCGGCGGCTTCATCGCTTTGGACAGGATCATCGAATTTCACAACTACCGCTTCGGTGTGTCCCGTTCTTACCGGAACCCTTGCGGTTGCAGCGAATATCGGGAAATTCATTCCCATTATCTTGCAGGTCTCATTCATCAGCTTGACCTCTTCGCTGCAGTAACCGCCTGTATCAGGAGGACCGATGCTTGTGATGATATTCTCATGTATCCTGTCTGCGGAATTCGCAGGTAAGGTTCCATCCTGCTGCCTTTTCAACTCTTCAAGCGCCGGTGTACCGGCACCCGAAACCGCCTGATATGTGGATACCGAAACCCATTTGATCCTTCCCAGTTGCTGAAGAGGGGCAAGGGCTGCTGCAAGCTGGATGGTTGAGCAGTTTGGATTTGCGATGATCCTTTCCTCTCCGGTTATCAGGTGTCCGTTAACCTCCGGTACCACCAGCAGAACATCCGGGTCCATTCTGTAGGCGGAGGAATTGTCGATTACCAGCGCTCCGGCTGCAATGCACATTGGCACCCAATTTTTTGCTATATTTGCAGAAGTGGCACCAAAGAGTATCATTCCCTTGCTGATTGCTTCCGGTCTTATTATTTCAACCGGATAGTCACTGTTTCTGTACCGGACGATCTTCCCTTCCGATCTGTCTGAAGCGAAGGGGTGGAACGATACAGAAGGAAAGGAGCGATCCTGAAGCACCCTGATCATAGTTTCACCAACGAGTCCTGTTGCTCCGACAACACCGCAAATAATCAATGTTTCACCTCCCTATACAATAACCGATACATATTTGCAGCAGTTCTGTGGTCAACCCTCACAATTATTTCGTGTTCAGGTACACGCATTAGCTCCCTGGATCATCGCATCTCGGATTCGGCTCCGCCCGTATCCCGGAATCAGATGATCCTCCCGGTTCTTCAGGGGGGAGCGATGGGATGCAGCGAGGTTCCTTCTACGGATATACCGGCTTCCCTGGCTGCCGCCAGCGATATTCAGTACAGGCCTGAACGTTTTCCAGGCAGGGGAGATATAAAGGAATTGGTGGAGCAGATACTCAGAAGCGAAGGGGTGCCTCGTGAAGTGGGTGCGCTTGTCTGGATTGAAAGCGATTTCTCTGTGGGTTGCTATTCCAGAATGGGAGCCGCAGGCCCATGGCAGCTTATGCCCACGACGGGGCGCGAACTTGGCTTGAAGATAGACGATTACATTGATGAACGATATTCCTGGGTTGCTTCCACAAGAGCTGCAGCAAGGTATCTCACACACCTGCATAACATTTTCGATGACTGGTCTCTTGCAATTGCAGCCTATAACTGTGGTCCCGGAAGGGTTCAGGCAGGACTTCGGCAGGGGGGCAGTACTTTCGGTGAAATAGAACTGCCGGGCGAAACGGACGTTTTCGTTCCCCGTTTTGCTTCCGCCGCTGAGGCGTATGTCCAGGTTGAGCTTGATTCGGATAAACTTGCCGTTGTCTGGGTTCCTTCTGGTTTTGATCTCAGGTTGCTTGCCGCGGAAACCGGTCTGAACATTGATATACTTATGGATTTCAACAGATCGTACCTGTTTGAAAAAACTCCGGCAGAGGCTGAAGCCTGGGAAATACTTGTACCTGTGGAATATGCCGCTGAAGTGTTTAATACTGCATGGGCCATTGATCCTGCTAGATACCTCGTGAAAGAGGGGGATAGCTGGAACTGGATAGCTTCTGCAATGGGAGTGTCATCGGAAGTTCTTATGGGGCTGAATTCAGCAGGATCGCTTCAGCCGGGCATGCACATCTGTATTCCCGAAAGTCAGCGGCAGCCCGTGAATGCCGGATACGTTGAAAACCCTCAATTCATAAGATATACCGTCCGTATGGGTGACACACTCGGCGAGATCGCCGCAGGCGTAGGTGTGAGTTCCAGGGAAGTAGCCGTATGGAATGAGATGTCACCCGGTGATACAATTTTCCCGGGGGATGTCCTTCTGCTCCGCCGCTCCGGCAGTTCATCGGTTCAGGAACCGATTGAATCCGGGCCCGCCCTTCCCTCTGCTGGTGAAATAGATATAGTATCAGGTGGAGGAAGAATTGAGCATATAGTTATTGAGGGAGACACTCTCTGGGATCTTGCCATAAGATACGGAGTGTCCATAGAACAGATTATGTACCTCAATTCACTGGAGAACAATATACTCTCTTTAGGTGATATTCTTGTAATTATACCTGAGTAGGTGAGTGAGAATAATGGCAATATTTGAATCAGGGCCCAGAAAAATACTGAAGAAGATCAGAAAATTCGCCAGTGAAGGAAGTGTTAATCGGGTTTCCTCCACAGTTAAGGAGGAAAAGGGAGTTCTTCTTGAGGAAAGCACTGTTGCGCTGGAGCTGGTTGAACTGCTGCTTGATATCGGTCATCCAAATCTGGCGGCAAGTGTTGGCGAAGAAGTCATGCATCGTCACAGACAGATCGCAAAGGAAGTGCGAAACCTGTTCATAGGCAGGTTGAATGAATTCTCCAGATCCACTGACCTTCTGAGGGTAACCTGGAAAAGCTATATTGACATGCATGATTACAAGGGCGCCATAAATATCCTCCGGTATGCTGATGAGATAACCGTTTCAAGTCTTTTCAGTATTATTAAAGAAAAAATGCAGAGTTCAATGCGGTTTGACGGCAGTGTCCATCCCGAAGCAGACCAGGACTCCCTGGTGGAGTGGGGATTGTGCCTCCATCGCGAGCAAAGATCAGGCGAGGCGATAGACTTTCTCTGGAAAGTGTGCAGGGAGGTCGAGTTTCCCCACCGCGACATATCACTTCTGGCCTTCTGGATGGCTAATCAGGTCAAGGGACTGGACAGCAGTTACTGGATCTCACTTATGGGTATTGCTGCTGTCTCGGGCAAAATGGACCGTGCCCTGCAATTCGCGAGCAAGCTTTCAGGAAGCGAACCATCACCTGATGAAGCGGTGGACGCCGCAGACGTAATTGAGAAATGGATGGTGCCTGCTGACCGTTCGGGTAGATCAGCAGCATTTCTTGCTGAGATGTATACTGCCGCCGGCCAGACTGAAGCTGCATCAAAAACCCTGGAGGGTATATACAGTGAAAGCCTGGACCGGGAGGAGCTGGAGTCAGCAATTGAAGACCTTGTAGCACATCCTGAAAGCGGAGCAGCTCCCCTTCTGCTTTCAGCCCAGATAAACCTTGAAAAGGGAAGGATTCCGGAAGCTGTAGAAGCTCTCGAGAAGGCATTTGAAGCTGGGGGTGCCGACAGCAGGAAGCTGATCGATATCTGCAGGGACATTCTGGCTGAAACCGGGGACAGTACAGGCACTATTGCCGTTAAACTCGCCCGTTACCTGGTTGAGAACGGAGATATCAAGGATGCTGTTTTCTCTTTACTCCCGATAGTTGATGGGGATGCTACCTGGGTATATGAACAGATAGAGAAGTTGATTTCCCGGGACAGGAATAACGCCTACGTTCTTTCATTGCTTGCCGCGGTACTGTTTGAAACGGGCAAGAAGGGCAAGGCTTCAGCCACTCTGGAGCACCTGTCAAAAAGAACGGATAAAAAATTCTGCAGCGAGGCCTCGGCTGTATTTGATATTATGGAAAACCAGATTGAGCGCTATCCCGAGCTCAGAGAAGCCAGAGCCCTTTTCAGGCTTCGCTCGGAGAGGGAGCAGGACGCAGCCGAAGACTGGTTCAAGCTTCTGATGAAGGGACGAGTTCCTTCCCCCGAAGGCCAGAAGTTACTGAGGAATGATGAAATTTCCGTTGGATCAGTACAGGAGATCACAGAAGCCGGTTTCAGCCCCGGAGCTCCATGGCAGGCATTGGTAGTAGCACTGATTTGTCTGCGGGAGAATAATATGGAACAGGCCGGCAAACACCTTGTCAAGGCGATGGAAACCGCTGAACTTCAGGAAGTCATTATCGACAGAATCGCGAAACTTCCGGAAGATCTGCGTGATCAGCTTGATCTGCAGGGAATACTAACCAGGATAGCCGCAGGAAAAGCTGCCGAATCAGTTGCATCAATTCTTGAGAAGATTGAGGGAGATGAAGACTGGAAGATTGCCCTTGCAACGGAACTCAAGTGGGACAATCCCGCTGAGGAAGCCCAGTTCAAGTTCAAGTATCTGCTTTCCCGGAACAGGGTTGTCCTTGCCGGATCATCCTACGTTGAAGGAAGTATCGGTGAGCCCCTGATCGAAGGCGTCGCACAGGCGTGTTCCGAAACAGTGAGGGACAGGTACAAAGAAGCTCTGGAGCTTCTTATGAAACCTGTGAAAAGAACCTGGTCAAGCAAAATGGCCAGAACCGTGCTGGAATTCATACTGCCGAAAGCGCCCTCTCTGGGACTCGAGATCAGAAAACTCCTCGCTGAATCATTCAAGACTGAGAAGAGATTCGATGATGTGTCAGGCATATTGACCCCTGTTTTGAGCGAAGAGGGTGTACTGGAGTTACTTGAAGGCATGATCGAGGATCATCCTGGAGAATACTCCCTGCTTGATTCCCTCTCCAGGACAGCTGCGGCAAGGGGGGACTTTCAAAGGTTTCATAAGTATTCCGCGGTTATGCTTGATCTTGATTCCAACGCAGCTGAAGAGCTTGTAAATATGGCCCTTTCCATGGCAGCTGATAGCTTATCCGGCAGAGCATACCTTTACGCCGCAAGAATAGCATCTCGCTACCGGATCGATGCTGATATCGATGATTTGATTGCGAAGGCCGTACTTATTCTGCCTGAGCTTTCCGGAGAAGGAATAATTGAGGAGTTTCATAAAAAGATCGGACCAGCTCCAGGGGCAATATGCGCCGTGGCAGCAGGAGACGCGTCGGGCTTCAGCAGAATCTGCAGAAATAATCCCGGCATCAGCATTCCCCTGAGTGAAGAAATTATAGATATCGCTACCGGGTACTGGACTCCCGAAGAGAATGCAGAAGCCCTGCTGTACCTGTCTGAACAGGCTCTATCCGGTGGATTCTCACAGAAAGCAGAGAACATACTCTGCAGCATTTCCGAGAAGGGTGATGCCCCATGGAAGACTGAAGCCTCAAGGAAGATACTCGGTGAGGTTATCGCAGGCAGAGCCGACAGAATTAGATTCTGGCAGTCAGTAGAAGTTGATACTGTAGTTGCAGAAGCTCTTGAAAGGCTCTTCCCCGATGGATTCGGGAAAATAAGCAGTGATGAAGCCAGAGTTATTGCCCCCGCAGTACTCAAGTCCGGCCATGGTATTAGAAGATTGTTCCAGCTGGCGGATGATGAGTTGTTCTTTCCTCCTGATGATGTTCCGCTCAGAAAGAAACTGGCTGAAACCTGCATGAGAAACCTGGATGAAATGGTTGATGAAGATACTCTTTCGACTGCTGACACAGAAAAGCTTCTGGAAATACTTCTTTCGGCAGAAATGCTTGCCGAAGCTGTTTCGATTGCCAGGGAGAACGGTTCGAACGGAATACTGTCCAGATTGAGAGATGGTCTGGCTGACGCCAGGAAGGGACTGAAGGGGGAGGGTAATGCCTTCAACATGGTTATTTCCGGAAGGTCAGCTGAAGCCCTTAAAATTCTGAATGAGGCGGATGAGGAATCCTATCGAACTATGGATACAAGGGCCCTGGCTTTGTGGAATCTTGGTTTTCGGGATCAGGCCGTCTCAGCATGGATGAGGGAATACAGAAAAACGGAAGATGTGGCTCCCCTGAAAAGGCTTTTCTGGGCTCTTGAACAGGCGGGCGCTCCGATGGAGAGGACAGCCCTGCGCAGATTCATCGCGGGGAAATATCCCGTGCTTACAGGAATGCTTCAGCAGGAGGGTCCTGCATACAACCCGGATCAGATGGAATTAATATCGGGACTTCGGATCGAGACGAAAACAAAGAAGGTGAAAAATGGCTGACAAACCGGAAACTGAAAACAATGATCATACTATGGAGGAACTGATTACCGGAATTGGAAAACTTGTTTACAAACTCAATGAATCCGTGGTGAACATTGACAGGCGTATTGAAAAGCTTGAAACTGGTATTTCATCTCTGCTTCTGGAGAAGTTTGAAAGTCTAACAGCAGAGCTGGTAAAATCCAACGAGCATCTTGCCGGTCTGAGGGAAGATCTCGGCAGTTTTGAGGAGAAACTCCTGAAGGTTCTGGCAGAAGGATCTGAGGATTCCATAAAGAAGGAGCAGTTCTCAAAGGAACTGAGTGAAGTCTCCATGATAATCACTGAATCCGCGTCATCCATCCAGAAGACGGTTACTGACGTGATTGGCCAATCCAATGAGAATAGAGGAGTTATCCTCTCGGAAAATATGAAGATTCTCTCTGATGGAATTGGCGAAATATCATCGAAAATGGACCAGGCGAGAGACAGCATCCAGGAGAAGCTCAAAGAGATCCAGGCTTCAACAGTGGAGGAAGTAGTTTCAATATCGAGCAGCCTCAAGGAAAGCGCCGAAAACCAGAAGGAGCAGCTTGAACAGATGAGGGACCTGCTGACGCTTCACTCGGTTGAAGTCAAGGATAACAGGGTAAGAAGTCTGAACCGTTCCGCGATAGTGCATTTCAACAATGCTGAATTTGATCAGGCCAGTTCAGACCTGAAAGAAGCTATTGAACTCAGCCCCGACAGTTCCGAGCTGCTTGCGAACATGGCTCACATCGAAGCATCCCAGGGAAAACTGAAAGAAGCTGAAGAACATTTCAGAAAAGCTCTCGAAATAAATCCCGAGCTTGAGCCTGCCATCTCCGGTCTTGGAACCGTGCTCGTAATAACCGGAAGAGCCGGTGATACCATTGATTTCCTTCAGAAGCATCTGGAAGAGAATTCCGAGGCATCGACCAGCATTATGATAGCCCTGAGCAGAGCTTACGTTTCGCAGGGTGAGCATGCGAAAGCCCTGGCAGTCCTGGAAAAGGCCGAAAAGATCGCTCCGGGGCATCCTGAACTGGAACAGGAACTTGCCAAGTACAGGGATTAAACTTACCGGGATCATTCTCTTGATCGTGGCGGCATTCATCGGGTGCAGAGTATTTCTGTCGGATGAAAACCACATTGATAACCTCTCTTCCCGGGAGAGAAGCATACTTGCAGAAGCCAGCGGAGATTCCCTGCTTTCAGAAGGGCTGGAAGAGCAGGCCAGGGATGCTTACCTGAGGGCTGCTCTTCTAAGGACACCGGAAGACACCCTGAGAGCTGATCTTGTCTGGAAGGCCGCCGGATCCTCTGATTCTCCCAGTGTAATCACCGCCCAGCTGCTGCTTGAGCAGTCGGATTCCCTCGCTCCTTACAGGGCAATTGAACTGGGAGGTGCCGGGATCGGCAGAGAACTTCTTTCCCGCTTTACCCGCGATAACTGTGTGATGCCCGAATACCTCCGACTTGTTCTTGCCGATTCCCTTCTTGAGGCCGGCTCCGCCGAACTTGCTTTGAGAGCTCTCAGCGGAGTTCCGGGAGATCTGCCCGAAAGGGCTCAAAGAAGCAGGATCATTCTCTTCTACAGAGGATACCTGGAAACCGGGCAGCTCACTTCAGCGGATTCCCTCTTAAGTGAAACTGAAAGCACTGGCAGCGATGAACTACTGTCCCTTTTATATCATTACAGGGGTATCTGGATGCTGAAAAGAGGTCTTCCAGGATACAGGAATATTATTTTACTCTCCTTTGAACTCTGGCCTGCTGCTCCGGTTCATGCCGCCGCTTACGATGAATTAAGGCTGGAAATACTTAACGACAGGGATTTCGCCGCTTCCGTTGCCGATCCATTCTATAGCGGAGGTCTCTGGAACGAATTGTACGACATTGCCCTGAACTCCACTGATCCTGATCCGCGACTCTGGTATCTCGCTGCACGTACAAGGGACAGGCTGGGTTTTTACAAGGCTGCTGTCAGCATGCTTGATGAATATCTTGTCAGATGGCCCGGTTCCGAGGACGCACCCAACGCGATGATATACCTCGGGCGGGATCTTGGACGTTCAGGTGACTGGCAGAGGGGACTTGCGGTTCTGGAGCAGTACGGGGAGGATTTTCCGGAGCATCACAGGATAGGGAATCTCCCCTGGTACATCGGTGACCTGCTGGTTGAGAACAGGCTCTGGCAGCAGGCTATCCCCTGGTTCCATATAACTCTTGAACGTTCCCGGTACAATGTTACTGCCGACGACGCGCATTTCTATCTCTGCTTTTCGCTCCTGAAGTCCGGCAGGATTCCCGATGCTTTAGTCGAACTGGAGACCTTCATCTCTGAATGGCCAGGCAGTGTATACCTTTCATCCGCGAAATACTGGCTTGGCAAACTCCTCTTTACAGAGGGTAATCCAGAAGGCGCGGTCATACTTGAGAACCTGATCCAGTCAGCTCCCACGAGCCTTCCCGCCTTTTTCGCAAGGGAACTTCTGGGACAGCCGGCTTTGGAGCCTGAGTTCACCGAAGAACCCCTGGAGGAATGGATGACAAGGCATGGTCATCCACCTGCCCGGCTGCCGGAAGCTGCACTTAGAGGGCTGTTTCTCCAGGAAGCGGGGCTGAGACATTTCGCCGATGGTGAGTTCAGAAAGGCGGAAGAGATCGTTGGTGGGCCTGATTACCTTGCTCCTTTCTATCTTGAACACAATGTATGGGAACGGAGGCCAATATCGGGATACAACATGTGGAATCTGTCGGGCAGTGACAGCGACAGGCCCAGGCAGCTGTGGATGCTGCGCTACCAGATGGCCTGGCCGGAGCTTGTTGTCCCGGCTGGAGAGAAATACGGACTGGATTCCCTCTTCGCATGGGCGATAATAAGGAACGAAAGCATGTTCCAGCCAGCCTGCTACTCGGTCGCAGGCGCCAGAGGGCTTATCCAGATGATCCCAAGCACCTCTGAATACGTCGCAATTGAACAGGGGTGGGACGATTACTCCCCTGACAGGCTTTACGACCCGGCAGTTTCCATCGAATACGGAATCAGCTACATCTCGGGAGTTAACCGGGACTTGGGAGGTGATCCTGTATTCACCGCAGCCGCCTATAACGGAGGCCCTCACAACGCCCTTCACTGGGGTGCTGAGGACATGGATCCTGACGAGTTCTTTGCGCTCATAACCTATAATGAAACGAAAAATTATACCCAGAACGTTCATCATGCTTACATGATATACAAGGCGCTATATGAATAGGGGCCGGCCCCGAAACCGCTGAAATCGCAGCGACTCTTTCAAGTAAAATCCAGACAATCAGGCATGAATTTCAACGCTGAAGAGAATGCGTATGTTAATATTTTCAGATAAAAACGTATTCAGTTCCGATTGTTCAAACTGTAACTACTTGTCTTATACTATCATAAATACTGTTGAAAGTATGAATGTATTTTGCTTTTTCAAACCCCTTGACAAACGTGCATCCCATCTCTATTTCTTTGCAATGCTTTTCATCAAACGGAGTAATTTTGATCAACTTCTTGAATCCCTAACGGGGGATTATAGAGTGTACGTTCCTCGCCTCATGGGGGACGGAACCGGTTATTCGCTTCTGGGCGAATCGGATACGAATTATGAAATAGGCAAAATCAGATCATTTGACCCCCTCAAATCATTCTATTTCCTGGGTCGTGAAAAAGTTGCTGAAGATTTCAAGCCGGATATCCCGCGGGATGATAAACCTCCATGTATTGTCGGCGCGAAAGCCTGTGACCTTAAAGGTTTCAAAGTACTGGATTTCGTTTTTATTGACGATGAATTCGGTGATCCCACTTACATGAAAGCCCGAAAAGAGGGGTTGATAATTTCCGCTGACTGTACGGGTGTTGGTGAAACATGTTTCTGTACAGCGATAGGAATCGATCCATGGCCGGATTCCGAATTTGATATAAACCTTTCTCCCGTTGATGATGGTTTCATCGTTACAACGGGAAGTGATAAAGGCCGTGATCTTGTTGAAAGCAATTGGAAGCTTTTCGTTGAAGAGGATGATGCTCAAGCTAATGCTGTCAAGCAGAACAGAGACACTGTAAAATCCGATGTAATGAAGAGAGCTCAGGAAAAGAGAATTCCCGTCGCGGATAGACTGAAGCGGCTCATAGATAAACAGTACGAATCGGAAATCTGGAAAGACGTATCTGAAGATTGCGTGGAATGCGGAGCCTGCAATACCATATGTCCAACATGTCACTGCTTCCTTCTGTACGATCAGAAATCGGATGGCAAACTCGCCAGGTTCAGAATATGGGATTCCTGTATGATACATGATTTCGCCAGGGTAGCCGGAGGAGAGAACCCGCGGGACAGATTGTGGATGAGACTTAGAAACAGGTTTGACAAGAAGTTCAACTACTTCCCTGAAGTACTCAATGAGATCGGCTGTACGGGGTGCGGCAGATGCGTAGCAGCATGTCCCGGCAAGATTGACATTAGAGAAGTTCTTGCAAGGCTGGAAGTATGATGAAGAATCCATACCGCTCCATTGAGGCAGAGGTACTGAAGGTAACAACCGAAACTCCTTCAATAAAAACATTCCTTCTGAAACCAAAGGAAGAACTCACTTTCAAACCCGGCCAGTTCATGGAGTTTTCAGTTCCCGGGTCAGGTGAAGCTCCATTCACTCCATCATCGGATTCACAGATCAAGGAGACGATGGAGATAACAATTGTGAAAGTTGGCAGGGTTACCGATGCCATACACGAACTGAAACCCGGTGATACCGTCGGCCTGAGAGGGCCGCTGGGTAAGGGATATCCGCTTACTAAATTCATAGGCCAGGATGTGCTGGTCATCGGTGGCGGTGTTGGACTCGCCCCGGTCCGGACTCTTATGTACGGTCTTTTTCATATGAGAAAGCAGCTTTCCGGGCTTGTCTACAGAGGCGGATGCAGAAACCCTCAGGAATTTCTCTACCGCAAGGAGCTTGAGGAATGGATGAAACGGGACGACATCGATATGAAACTTACGGTTGACCAGGGCGACAATTCCTGGAACGGCCCGGTAGGGGTTGTTACAACGATAATGGATGATATTGACGTGAATTTTGAACGGGCAAAGGCTATTGTGTGCGGCCCGCCCATAATGATGAAATTCGCAACATTCAAATTACAGGAACTCGGGGTACAGGACAGAAATATCTATCTCTCCATGGAGAAAAACATGTCCTGCGGTTTCGGCAAGTGCGGACACTGCAGAATAGGTCCCTACTATTGCTGCAAGGACGGCCCCGTTTTCACTTACGATATGATCCGGGAATACCCCGGAATCTGGGAGTAGGACACGTATGGAGATGAACAAAACAACGTTTGATCAGCTTCATGGCAGCATCGACGTTGTGGCGAAGAGGAAAGGCGGGGAAAAGCTTTTCATTGACCTGGACATATGCAATTCCGATCAGTGCGATGAATGTGTCATAAAATGCAGCTATTTCTACCATCATGTTAACAACGGAATGATTTCCCTTATTGAACTTGCAACCTACGCCCTTATCTGCAGGCAGTGCGAAGAACCTCATTGCGTGAACTCCTGCCCCAGAGACGCTCTTGAAAAAATAGAAAACGGAGATACTCTTGTAAGGCATACAGCGCTGTGCGTTAACTGCCGTTCCTGCTCGCACGCCTGTCCCTACGGAACCATATATCCGCAAATCGTGCCGTATCTTGCCAATATCTGTGATTACTGCTCCGACAGAGGGGATTATACCTGTATTCCAACCTGTCCATACGGTGCCCTGTCATCAGTCAAAGGCAAAGTTGAGGGAGAGAACATATTTGAACTGGGTAATCGCCTGGTCGTGCACTCCACTCACTGGGACAGGAGCAAGGCATGACATTCGTCTACCTGCTTGTGTTCGGTTTTGCGGCTACAGCGGTGCTGGGTCTTATTACCAGCTGGATAGACAGAAAAGTCACAGCAAGGGTTCAGTACAGAGTGGGTCCTCCTTTCCTTCAGCCTTTCATCGATATAGTGAAACTTCTGGGCAAGGAAACCCTCATACCCGCAGGGGCTTCAAAGGGAACTTTCCTCATAGCCCCGGTTATAGGGATCTCCGGTGTGATAGCGGTTGCGACACTGTTATGGGTCAATCAATTCTTTTCCGAGGGTTTCATGGGAGACTGGATCGTGACGATCTACCTTCTCGCAATCCCCTCACTCAGCATTATTCTCGGCGGATTCGCCTCAAGAAATCCCCTGGCCAGCCTGGGAGCCTCAAGGGAGATGAAACTTGTTATCGCATATGAGCTTCCCTTCATTCTTGCAGCTCTTGTTCCTGTGATCAATGCGCATTCCATTCGTCTTAGTGTTATCATCGACAGTCAGGCAGGGGGGGTATTTGCCGGCAGCCTTTCCGGCATACTGGCTCTGATAGTCGCTATTCTATGCGTTCAGGCAAAGCTTGCACTGGTTCCCTTTGATATCCCCGAAGCCGAAACGGAAATAGTGGGAGGGGCTCTTATAGAGTATTCGGGCCCGGGGCTTGCCATATTCAGGCTTATGAAGAATATGCTGTTTTTCACACTGCCTTTCTTCCTGATAATCCTGTTCTTCGGCGGATTGAGATTAAACGGAATAAACATCCTCTGGACGGTTCTTGAATACGTGGGAATTGTAGCGATTATTACAGTCATCCGTAACACCAACCCCAGGGTACGGATAGATCAGGCTGTCAGGTTTTTCTGGGGTCCAATGACATTGATCGCTATTGTTGCTGTTGTACTGGCACTAAAAGGTTTATAGAAGGGTAAGGCTGCAACTGTAATGAGCCTGAAATTGAAAGCTCTGCTGAAATCGCCATGGGTGTTTCATCTGTCTACAGGCAGCTGCAATAACTGTGATATTGAAATACTGGACTGTCTTACCCCCCGGTTCGATATCGAACGTTTCGGCATGCTGTTGGTTGGAAGCATCAAGCATGCGGATGTCCTGCTTGTTACCGGCTCCTGTAACAGGATGTCCGTTGAGCGGCTGAAAGTCCTTTACGAACAGGTTCCCAAACCGTGCCTGGTTGTTGCCATCGGAACCTGTGCCGGATCCAGAGGAATTTTCAAGGACAGTTATAACTGCCCGGTACCGCTCGATAAGATAATACCTGTTGATGTTTACATACCCGGCTGCCCACCAAAACCGGAAGCGATGATCGCTGGTGTGGTTAAATTGATTGAGAAAGTTGGCGGCTCCAAATGACAAGAGAAGAAGTACTTCTGGATTTCACCAGCCGTTTTCACGCGGATATACTTGATCTGGAGGACAAGTCCAATACACGATTATATGTGGATATTAAACCGGAATCCATCGTGAGAATTGGAACTTATCTGTTCAGAAATATCGGCGCCAGGTTCAATATCGCCACGGCTACTGACCTGCCTCCTAAGATCGAGATTCTCTACCATTTCATTCTAGAGGATATCAATCTGCTCATTTCTCTGCGAGTATTTCTTGACGGGGAGAAGCCTGAGATTGAGTCTCTTGCAAAGGAAATAGAAGCTTTCAATTGGATAGAGAGAGAGATGAGTGAACTCCTTGGTATTACCTTTATCGGCCATCCCGATCCCAGGAGGCTTCTCCTGGCTGACAACTGGCCCGAGGGAGTTTACCCTCTAAGACAGGATTACGAGGAGTGGGACAACACATCCGACAGGACAAGGGGAGTGTAATGGGTAAAACGATAATACCTATTGGCCCGTACCATCCTCTTCAGGAGGAGCCGGAATTCTTCACCCTTACCGTTGAGGGCGAGACAGTTGTTGATATTGATATGAGGATGGGGTACAACCACAGGGGCATTGAGAAACTGTCGGAGATGAAAACCTTCGAGAACAGCACCTTCGTAGTCGAGAGGATATGCGGCATCTGTTCCACAAGCCACCCTTACGCCTATACGAGGGCTGTTGAGGATATCTTTCCCATGGAAGTTTCCATGAGATCAAAATACATCAGAACAATTATAGCCGAGGGAGAAAGAATTCATTCTCATCTTCTCTGGCTGGGACTGGCCGGACATTTTCTCGGCTATAACACAGTTTACATGTGGGCCTGGAAACTTCGCGAGGAAATACTTGATGTTATGGAAATATTATCGGGCAACAGAAATGCTTACGCCATGTTCAAGCCTGGCGGCGTCCGAAGGGACATAAATGCTGAGGATATTCCAATCAGCCTGAAGAAGATCGATTCCATTCTTCCAACACTTGATATGCTGAAGAAAGCGGTCCTTGACGACCCTGTGCTTCACGCTAGGCTAAAAGGAGTTGGCGTCATGAGCTATCAGGAAGCCATTGACTTCAGCGCGCTGGGACCCACATCCAGGGCCTCTGGAGTTGCCCGTGATGTAAGGAAGGATTCCCCTTACGGCGCGTACCAGGAAATGGAATGGGATATGATAGTAACCAAGAACGGTGATGTCTTCGATAAAGCTGTTATACGTATCCTTGAGATGTTCGAGGCTGCAAAGATAATGAAATACTGTCTTAATAATCTTCCCGACGGCGAGATAGACGCAAAGATAAAGGATGTTCCTCCCGGTGAGGGGATAGGCCACATAGAGGCCCCAAGAGGAGAGACTTTCCACTATGTAAAAAGCGATGGAACGAACAGGCCTGTTCGGCACAAAGTACGCGCGCCAACCTTTATGAACCTTCCTACTTACAAGGCAACCATAAAAGGTCAGACCATTTCCGATGCAACGATAATCCTTGCGGCGATTGATCCGTGCTACTGCTGCACTGAAAGGATAGCTGTAAAGGATGGTAAGGGCAGGATGCTCTACAACGGACAGGACCTGATAAGGCTCAGCCGCTCCAAGACCGAGAAGATAAGACAGAGGATGGGGGGCAGATGAGTTTCAATTTGATAATAGACGCCCTTAAGAACCCGAACGGCTTTTTCGCCAGTAGCCCTTTGTCGCTTCTCTGTGCGGCATTTGCAGCTATGTTCTTCGTATTCGCAGTTATTTATTCCCTGAAGCATATGAAGGGTCGCACCGGTCTCTGGCGCTATTACATCTACCTGCTGGCAACTTTCATAGCAACTCTGGGAATACTCTTCTCAACAACATTCGTGCTTTTGCTTGTACTCTGGGGATTTCTCGGACTGATGCTTTACCTTCTCATCAGTTTTGGAAATAACGAGGGAACACCCGAATCGGCCAGGAAATCCCTTGTTATAATCGGTGGAACAGATGTTCTTCTGCTTCTCGGAATAGTTCTTATCTGGAGAATTGTCTCAGGAGATACGGGGCTTTCAGGTTTTCTTCACCTTAAATTCGGGAACCTTGCCATACCTCTGACGGGCAGAGGTCAGATAATAGCATACCTGTGTCTTGCCTCCGCCGCTTTCGCAAAAGCTGGAGCCATGCCATTCCATACCTGGCTTCCGGATACAGCCAGAGATGCGCCTGTTCCGGTTACAGCTTACCTTCCGGCTTCCCTGGATAAACTCCTTGGCATCTATTTCCTTGCCAGGATCACACTCGATGTTTTCGTGATGACCCCTCTAATGAATACCGTTCTCATGGCATTGGGAAGCTTAACGATAATGGCGGCTGTAATGATGGCGCTGGTCCAGCACGATCTGAAGAGACTTCTCGGTTACCATGCTGTAAGCCAGGTGGGCTATATGGTTCTGGGTATCGGTACGGGGAATCCCGTGGGAATTGCCGGCGCTCTCTTTCACATGTTCAACAACACTATCTACAAATCAAGCCTTTTCCTTGCCGGAGGAGAGGTCGAGAGAAGAACAGGTACTTCGGACCTTTCGAAACTGGGGGGACTGGTCAAGGCTATGCCCCTGGTATTCGCCGCGTTTCTTATCGCTTCACTTTCGATATCCGGGATACCGCCGTTCAACGGTTTCGCCTCCAAATGGATGCTGTACCAGGGTATAATATTGTCTGCAGGAAGTGGTGGATTGTGGGTATTGTGGCTTGTAGCCGCAATGCTGGGCAGCGCCCTTACACTTGCCAGTTTCATGAAGCTTATTCATACGGTCTTTCTAGGTCAGCCATCCGAGATATCTCAGAAAGTCATCGAGAAGAAGGAAAAAAGCGGATTCAGCACGTTGCTGCCTCTAACAGTTCTCTCGCTGTTGTGTATCGGTCTTGGAGTGTTCGCATGGAAAATTCCATTTGCAGATTACTTCAGTCCCGAGGTAAAAGGACAGGTGGATTTTCCGGGCATCTGGCAATCCGGGCTTGCGACAATGATGCTGATATCAGGTCTTGTCATAGGTTTCCTTATCTACCTTGTTGGAACCCTGAAGAAAGCCAGGATAGTGGAACCATTTGTGGGTGGTGAAACTCTGGAAAAGAATCCGGACATGAGGGTATCCGGTGTGGATTTCTACAAGACAATCATGGAGCTCGGTCTGCTCAAGGGTATCTACCGCTGGGCGGAAAAGAAATTCTTTGACCTGTACGTTGTTGCCGGGAAGTTTGTTGCCGGTTTTGGTATAATATTCTCTTTCATGCATAATGGCATACTGTCCAGATATTTCCTCTGGTTTATTGCTGGGCTTGTGGTACTATGCATAGTGCTGATCTGATTGGGCTGAGAATATGATTGAATTATATGTACTTATGGGTCTGATGATCGCTGGAGCGATAATAGCGATAGAGGTTAAGAACCTTCTGTCAGCCGTTGTAGCCGTGGGTGTCATAGGGCTTGCACTATCCATCATTTTCCTTCTTCTGAAAGCACCGGATGTAGCCCTGACCCAGATCGTTGTTGAAATAGTCGCCGTAATTCTTCTTATCAGGGCGACACTGCACAGGGAGATAGCACAGAAATCCTGCGGACACAGGCCCTTCGGAGCTTTGATGGGAATTCTGTTCCTTGGGCTTGCCGTCATCGCGGCCATTGTAACCTTCGCCAGCGGTCTTAATCCGTTCGGAGAGCCACTGATGACCGTCTCACAGTTCTATCCCGTGAACGCCATCTCCGGAACCGGGGCTACGAATGTAGTATCCTCAATAATTCTTGATTATCGTGCTTACGATACACTTGGAGAGGCTACTGTTCTTTTCACCGCTGTAATAGGTGTACTGACGGTGATGCGAAGTGTCGGGAAGAAAAAAGAGGAAGATTTGCAGGAGAACAATGAGTAAAGAACACGATCGCGGAATGTCTATCATCGTAAAAACGGTCACACGGCTTACGGTTGGTCTGATACTCCTCTACGGAATTTACATCATTCTGCACGGGCATCTCACGCCCGGTGGCGGTTTCGCCGGCGGGGTTATCGTAGCTCTCTCTTTCATCAACCTTGACCTTGCCTTCGGTGGCAGTATTTCGGCGAAGATATTCTCAAAGGGAAGCACCGCTGTTGTCGAGGCATTGGGAGCTGTCATGTTCCTCTCTCTGGCTCTTATAGGAATGAAATACGGAGGGTTCTTTGATAACTTCCTCCATCCGGATGGAAATGCGGGACAGCTTGTCAGCGCCGGAATAATACCTCTCGAGAACATCGCCATCAGCCTTAAGGTGAGTGCCGGTCTCTTCGGTATTTTCCTTACTTTGATAGTCCTTCAGAAATTTGAATCGGAGAAGAAGTGATGAATGCGTATATGCCCTACATACTCTGCATGATACTCTTCTGCATCGGTGTCTACGCAATTCTTGCAAAACGGAATATCATAAAGATCATACTGGGAGTAGTGATAGCGGAGTACGCTGTGAACCTTTTTCTTGTTCTTGTGGCTTACAAGGCCGGGGGGAGATCGGCAATATTCTCCGAAACAGAGGTTATTCTTCCAGGGGCGATGGTTGATCCGCTTCCACACGCTCTTGTACTTACATCAATTGTGATAGGGCTCGCCACCACGGCTTTCCTTATCGCGCTTGCGATAAGACTGTACGGTAAATACGGAACCTTTGACATAACAAGGATGCGGGAGTTAAGAGGATGATAAGTGAAGGCATTGTACCGCTTTTTGTAGCGATCCCACTTGCGGGAGCTTTCCTGATTGCTCTGCTTAAGAGGATAAAGGGAATTTCCGATACTTTCGGAATTCTGGCTTCCGCGGGCACATTCGCCCTTTCCATTCTATTCCTCCTGAAGATGGAGGCTGGTCAGAGGGTAATCTACAACATCGGTAACTGGGGCGGTTTCAACGAGGTGCTTGGAAAAATAGTCGGTATTCAGCTTGCTGTAGATGGACTCACCATTTTCATGCTGCTGATAGTGAATTTCGTGGCGTTCATTGTGGCTTTGTACTCGGTCAATTACATGACCAGATACACTCAGAAATGGCAGTTTTACTGCCTGTTCCTCCTTATGCTTGCCGGTATGAATGGCGTTCTGATCACTGGCGATATGTTCAACCTCTTTGTATTCATCGAGATAGCCTCCCTTGCAAGTTACGCGCTGGTGGCGTTCGGCACTGAGAAACGTGAGCTTGAAGCCTCATTCAAGTACGCTGTCATGGGGGGTATGGCTTCACTCCTGATATTGATGGGAGTGATATTCCTGTACAGCTATACGGGTACGCTGAATATGGCTGATATGACCGGAGTCCTGGCCGGTTCGCAGCAGCCTGCTCTGATGTATCTGATCTTCGGACTCCTCCTGACAGGGTTCGGACTGAAAGCTGCAGTGGTCCCGTTCCATGCCTGGCTTCCCGATGCTCATCCCTCAGCTCCGGCTCCGATTTCGGCAATGCTGTCCGGTGTACTTATAAAAGCTCTGGGAGTTTATGTAATAGCAAGGGTATTCTTCACCATCTTCGGATTTCCCCATCAGATCTCGATCATCCTTATGACACTGGGAGCCATATCCATGGGTGTAGGCGCCCTTGTGGCGCTGAGGCAGTGGGATATGAAAAGGCTGCTCGCCTACAGTTCCATAAGCCAGGTTGGCTACATAATGCTGGGGCTGGGTATAGGTACGCCTCTGGGAATAATGGGAGCCCTGTTTCACCTGTTCAACCATTCCATATTCAAATCTCTTCTATTCCTCGATTCCGGAGCCGTTGAATACGCTGCCGGAACCCGGAATATGAAAGAAATGGGCGGACTTTCCAGAAAGCTGCCGGTAACAAGCGGGTCCACGCTCGTTGGAGCCATGTCACTCGCCGGTATTCCGCCTTTTGCGGGATTCTGGAGCAAACTGATCATCATAATAGCCCTCGTTGAAGCGAATCACATGAAACTCGCCGCCTGGGCTGTCCTCATAAGCATCATAACGATTGCCTACATTGTTAAGGTAACAAGATTCGCGTTTCTTGGTGCCCTAAAAGATAGATTCGCGAATATCAAAGAAGTACCCGTATTAATGCGGATATCATTGATAGTACTTGCGCTGGTCTGCATATTCGGCGGGCTGCTCCTCATTCCCGAAGTGAGGGATACCTTCCTTTCTCCTGCGGTCAGGGTGCTGATCTCCGGAACGGGCGGGGGGGCTGGATCATGAAGAGCAGAATTATGATGTTCGTATTCGCTTTCGCGGTATGGTGCATTCTCTGCTGGGTGCCGGATACCCAGCATCTGATAGCGGGAGCCGCAGTAGCACTGATAGTTGCCGCCATTATGGGTTCGATGTTCGTTACCAGGCCGCATATGCTTTTCAATCCTATCAGGGTTTTCTATTTCCTGTTCTGGTACATTCCGATCTTCATCTGGGAGCTTTTAAAGGCAAATTTCGACGTTGCGTACCGTGTGATTCATCCGTCGATGCCCATAAATCCCGGTATTGTAAGGCTGAAAACTGAGCTTAAATCCGACACGGGTCTCACTTTTCTGGCAAATTCCATAACACTGACCCCTGGTACCCTTACAGTTGATATAAACAAAGAAGACGGCATTCTGTACATACACTGGATCAATGTCGTCGGCTCTGATCCCGACACAACATTCCGGGAGATCGGCAGCAGATTCGAGCCGATGTTAAAGAAGATTTTCGAAGAAGATGTGGTAAAATAATGAAGTTAGTAAGATGGATATTTGGCACAATAGTCCTGCTGGCTATTATTATCCTTGTTATAGTGCTTCCATTCAAAAGTATGTTCTTCGCGCAGGATGCAGGGCACATAGGCTTCGTCGGCAGGGTTGTATACATACTGATACTCTCCTCGGTGCTGATCCTGTTCCGGGTTCTCAAGGGGCCGACGGCCGCAGACAGGATAGTTGCCATTGATATTTTCGGCATACTGATCGTTGGTCTCTGCGCGGTACTCAGTATAGCGACAGGCCGTTCATGGTACATAGACATCGGTATCGCCTGGGGGCTTCAGAGCTTCATCGGCACACTGGCCCTTGCCAAGTACCTGGAGGGAAGAAGCTTCGATGATTGATATAATCGGAATGGTTTTCATTGGAACAGGGCTTGCGTTTGATGTTCTTGGCTGTCTGGGTCTTGTAAGGCTTCCGGATGTTTACAACAGGCTGCAGGCCGCAACGAAATGTGTTACGCTTGGAACATGCAGTATTCTCTTCGGAACGTTTCTTATGGCCGGTGGATTCACCCCGACAGGTTTTAAAGCACTGATAGCAATAGTATTCCTTGTTCTTGCATCACCTGTGGCGGCACACGCGATTTCGCGCGGGGCGCACAGAGCCGGAATAAAGCTCTGGGACAAGAGCATAGTAGACAGTTATGCGGAAGACAAAGAAGGAGAAGCGTAAAATAACGGGTTGCGCAGGCGATACGTTACGGATGGAAATATGAAATATCCAAAGATCAGAGAAGTTGTAGAAGCAGTCAAAGCGGTTATCAAGGGCCCCTACACATCGAAGTTCCCGGCCGAACCCTACATACCCCATCCCAATTTCAGGGGACAGCCGGTTTTCGATCAGGATAAATGCCTCGGATGCCTGGCCTGCGAGGAGTGCTGCCCATCCACCGCCATAACTCATGATGATATTATTGAGGGCGAAGAAGCTCCCAAAAGAGTGATGATCCACCATACGGATGACTGCATATTCTGCGGAGTCTGTGTTGATGCCTGCATAAGAGAGACCGGTGGTACCGGAATAGTACAAACCAACGAATGGGAACTCTCCTACTTCGATCGCAGCAAGGCTTTTGAAACCATAGAAAAGGATTTGCAGCTCTGCGAGGTATGTGGTGTTGTTATCGCCACGAAAGACCATCTGGTCTGGATTGCTGAAAAATTGGGCGAACTCTCGTTCTCAAACCCTACCCTTTACCTGTCGCGGCTCCGAAAACTCGGCCTTGCGGATGATAACATTCAGGCTGTACTGGAGGACAAAGGCCGTTCCGACAGGGTGAAGATCCTCTGCGCTGAATGCAGGCGCAAAACTACCCTCTACGAGTAGCAGGCATGGGGTCAGGTCTTGCATTCGAGCATTGTTAAATGAAACAACAGTAGCAAATGCTCAAATGCAAGACCTGACCCCTTTTGCTAAGATGACCAATAATCAATTACAGATACTGAAAGATAGGCTGCTCTTATTCCTGAAGGGCAAAGTGGTTTACATGGGTATCGGCAATATCCTCAGGGGGGACGACGGCATCGGCCCCGAACTGCTGGCCAGATTGTCCGGGAAGGGGCTGTGCACGGTAGATGCCGGAACTGTCCCGGAGAATTACATAGGCCCGGTCGCCCGGCTTGATCCTGACACGGTAGTTATAATCGATGCGGTTCATCTGGAGAGGGAGCCCGGGGCTGTAGAACTGCTTGACAGAAGCGAGATAATGGGAAATACAAGTTTCACTACCCATACTCTTTCACCGGTGCTGGTCATGGAAAGGCTGGAGGAGGAGACGGGAGCCAGAGTTATCATGCTCGCCATTCAACCCGGGACTCTTGAATTCGGTGCCCCATTGTCTCCTGAAGTCGCCCGTCTGCTGGAGGTGCTGCCAGATCTGCTGATTAACTGAAACTGGATTCCAGGAACCTGCACAGTTCTTCAATTCCAGAGCGTCAAGATAGAAGAAAAGTGATTATATATGGGCGAATATCTGTTCTCTCCGCAGAGGTGCATCATAGCCTAAGGATCCGCGCGTAAATAACTTTTAGTTAACGCAATAATCTACGTTCCAGAAGATCTTGAAGATCTCGTCTTCCGTCGAGAACGCAATGAACGAAGACCTTTTTACCTTCGATCTCGTAAATCACACGATAAGGTTTGAAATGGAGTTCCAGATAGTTGCTGACACTGATCCGTCTTAATTCCGGAGGGATATGACCACGTTTGGGAAGCTGGTCGAGGCTATTACAGATATCTTCAAGTTTCTTCAGGAGGTAGTTAGCTGTCCGAACAGAATCATGTTCAAGAATATATCGATATATATCAAACAAATCATCTTCAGCGTCGTGAATGATAAATACTTGACAGGTCACTAGAGATTCTTGATTCGAGAACGAATAGTTTTAAAGGTTTGCCCTGTAGTCTTGTAGTTACCTTCTCGTTTACTTTTTGAACTTTGGGCCAGAATTTTTAATAGTGCCAGACTATCTTGTGTTTGCTCATATAATTCCAAATCTTGAACAATCACCTTAGCTTCACCGTTCTGGGTTATAATCAGAGTCTTGTGTTCATCTGATATCTCACGGAACAATTCAGATGCATGTGCTTTCAAATAACTGATTGATTTTACAGAATCACTCAATTTCATAACAATCACCTCAGACCATATATAGTTTAAATGTAGGTCATGTCAAAGTAATAGGAAAGTTGATTTTCCGCAATGCCATTACCTGCTCCAAAAACAGCTTATCGACAGCCTACTACGCCAAAGTTGACATAGAGCTTCGCATTGACTCACAATTATTGTTATCCGTTTAAATGAAACGGGTGCGGGATGGGGAAACGGATCAGCATAGCATTACGGGATGAATTCGGGTTAAGTGTGGGGATATGTCAGTGTCCTCGTCTATAGCAATCATACACCCTCTCCACTTCCTGCTTTCGGAAAACAAGC
>WTBT01000045.1 GCA_013138965.1 Candidatus Aegiribacteria sp. | reverse complement strand
GACTGTTCGTCACGTCGTTCATTACCTTACCGGCAAGTTCAGTCTCCCTGAATATCTTCCGATAACGTTCTATGGTTCGCGTACTCATGCTCTGCGCACCAGGTTTAAGGTTAAGAGCGTACCAGATATCCGTACGGAACATGTACGCCTGAGCAGCCTGTTCCGTTGTCCAGTCCATAAATTCAGAGATGAAGATCAGACCGGCCACAGAGTACAGTTCCTTGGGTCGGTTTTCCCGTATCTAGGGTGAAATTTATCTGCAATCAACTGCGCCGGCATCAGTTCGAGAATGACTTCCCGGAAAAGTCCCTGCCAGCCGTTCTGAATGGTTTTGATCGCGAGAGGGCTGAACAGACGTTCAAATGGGGCAAACAGGTGTCTTTGTCCTGGATCCTTGATGTATTAACCTATCTCCTTATCTGATAAGTAATTATCATAGCCAATAGGCACATCATTGTCAAGGGCTAAGACGACACTTATATTGCATCATAATATAGCTTTACAAGGTTCTGTTCATGGCTTGGGCTTTTGTCGGGGGCGTCTAGGAATGGATAATACCAAGAAGGAGAAATCGAATGTACGAAAAAAGATTAAGTGAATTAGAAGAATGGGTGTGGTCAGTATGGAACAATCGGGATATTACACCAGTAGAATTCCAAAAAATTGAAGAAGAATTAGAAAATATTTATAAAGGAACAAACGATCATAAATGTCTATGGATTCTCTCAGAGATGTACACCGTAAAATCAATATGGGCTAAGAAAAAAATAACTGAATTATCACGGAAAGGATTTGAACAAGAATCAACACATGGTGGTTTTCATGACAGTTTCTCTACATCTCAAGGTGGAGCGTTAGCTGATTTCAAAAAAAGAAACCACTATAAACTAATAAAGTATTATAAAAGTTATAATCATGAAAATCCGACGTATTATTATTCAAGACGTATCCTTATTATGAACTTAATCGAAAATTACAGGTTTGAAGAAGCAGTTCAGGAGATAAAAGAAGCCTATAAAGTTGCAGGAGATAGAGCATATCTTCTTGACTTCTTAAAAGGAGATGTACTGTATCAAAGCGGAAAACATAATGAAGCTATAAAACTATGGGAAGATACAGTTGAAGCTAATAAGAACAACTATTATTGCTATTTCAAATATGCAGATCAGTTAGCTACATATGGTAAATACGATGAAGCTTTAAGGATATATAGAAAATCATTTGATATGCAGAAAAGACCAAGAAGAATCGACTCATTAGAAACAATGGTTCAGCTATATGAAATTAAAGGCAATAAAGAAATGATGTTAAATACCTTGAATGAAATCATAGATGTATATAGAGATGACTATAGCATTATAGATGGGGAAGCAGGAGAGTTTTACAGACATAGGGATGAGATATTGGCAGAACTAAAAGTCTAAGATTGCTACTACGGATCTTATGGCTGTTTTGGAAGCAGAGAATTGGAAGGTGGAATATCCAGTTTCCTATTGCTATGCGGATTACATTCCGTGCCAGGACGATATTCCGGAGATAGAGGTCGGGTAAAATTTAACAAGTCCGACTTTCGGTGGAGCGTGTACTTTCACACCGGATTCCCGGTGCGTATTTCCCTTATTTGTCTCAATAATGATCTTTGACCGTGGATCTTTCAGGCGGTATGGTTGGTTTCAGGCAGGAATCGAAGGAGAATCGGGGTGAATGGGCTACTTTGCATACAAATGATGGTATTACGGAAAATCCAAATTCCTATTGCTCAGGGAGCGGAAGTCTGCCAGCGGACGCATTAAGACGGTCACCTGCTACCCGATGTTCGACTCCTCTGGAGAGTTGCTGGAAGCGGTGAAATACTATGGAAGTACCCTGGTGTCGGAGAAGATGTACGCCGATCTGCTTCACAGCCGGGAGCGCCTCAGCGCAATCATGGAGAGCGCCAATCTCGCCTGGTGGGAAGAGGATTTCAGAACCGGAGAGGTAACCAGGAGCGATGGATGGGCCGGGATGCTCGGTTATACCTCGGAAGATATTCCCGGCGGGAAGGAGTTCTGGCTGGAACTCATTCATCCCGATGACCTGTCAGATGTCCTGGAGGCCGCCGGAAAGCATGAAAGGGGCGAAACCGAAATCTTCGAGGTTGAGCATAGAATGAGGAACAAAGACGGCTCCTGGAGATGGGTGCTTAACTGGGGCAGGATTGTGGAGAGGGATGAAGACGGCAAGCCTGTACGCGCACTGGGAACCCATCTGGATATATCCAGGCGCAAGAACGCGGAACTGGCGATGAAGGACCTGATCGTGGAACTCCAGTCTGCCCTATCCAGGATACAGACTCTGAAAGGTATAATACCCATATGCGCCCATTGCAAGAAGATACGTAATGATTCCGGCTACTGGGAGCAATTGGAAATCTTCATCAGCCAGCACTCCATGGCGGAGTTCAGCCACGGCCTCTGTCCGGAGTGCGTTAAAAAACACTACAGCGAAATATTACCCGAGGAGTGAACCGAATCGGAAGAGGAATTTTTTGAACACATGTATTAACGAAGATCAATTCTGATGATTATTCAAACGATCGTGTCTTCCGGGTTGCCAGAAATACTCTTTGATTTTGCCTTACTCCTTACTCCTTGATCCTGTAATTTGTAATAAAGATATGAGAATTAATGACTGAAGATATAACTATCGAAAAACTTAAGCCAACTGAGACGCCACCGACAAAAGCCCATGCTGTTGATAGAATCTTGTAAAGTCATATTATGATTCAATATAAGTGTTGTTTTGGCCCTTGACAATGATGTGCCTATTGACTATGATAATTACTTATCAGA
>WTBT01000077.1 GCA_013138965.1 Candidatus Aegiribacteria sp. | reverse complement strand
GAGCTGTTGATCCAACTTCCGTGTTCGAGTTGTACCCGGTTTCCCCAAACCCTTTCAGTTCCTTTGTGAATATTTCCTACTGCCTTCCCCACGATGGAAATGTGAGGATCATCGTCTACGATATAGTTGGGCGCGAAGTCTTTGCGCTTGCCGATCAATTTCTAACTTCCGGGGTCCACAGTGTTCTGTGGGATGGGAGGAACACCGCAGGGCAGAGGATTGAGAGTGGCATCTATTTCTGCATTGTTGAAATTGATGGCTGCTCCCGGGCGCAGCGTATTACGTTGCTTTGCCAGTAGACAGGTAATGGAAATCAAAATTTTCAGGATTACAGAGGCTACAGAATGGAAAGAGGTGAACACCACAGGGCATTAAGAACGTAATCATAGCGATGCTTATACAATTCGGAGGTACTTTATGAAGTTTTTATATGTACTGATAATTGTTATTGCTGCAGTGGCAATAGCACAGGACCCCGGCAATATCCTCATATATCATGACTCCTTTGGCGGCGCCGGTGACGAAGTGCTCACCGCAATCGGTAACCTCTGGCCATCAGCTACTGTCATGGCGTACACCTACTCCACCGGAGGGATGGCAGCATTCAACGCTGATCTGGGCAGCATTGGCAGCGACCTGGACATAATCATCATTGACTGCTGGTGCGGCTTCCATAGCGACCTTGACTGGGATGGCGTCAAAGTTCTTTACGATGCCGGTACTGTCCGTGTATTCGCTTCATGCTGGAAATGGTCTTCGGGAGCAGTCTTGGGAGACGCAATGGGAGTAACGGGCTACATCGATATCACCACCACTGTGATTCCTCACTATGCGTGGGAAGCAGGACATGATATCACTTCCGGAATCACTGACTGGAGCTGGGCGCCTCCCACTGGTCCCGATGTTATTAATATCAAAATGGCTGTTTCTGATGCCACCCCTGTCACAGGTTGGGCAGACACACCAACCCCTGGAGAAGCGGGAATCTGTGTCGCTAACGATGGTCGCAGCGTTATCAGCGGATACACCCCGGCTTTTGCGACTGAAGGTGTCGCAATATGGGAGAACATCCTTGAATTCATGTGGCTTGGCCCGCAGGCACTCCAGAACGGAACCTGGGCTGGAATCAAGGCATCATTTTAAACAGAATCCGCCGGAAAAGGGGGCTTTGTTCGCCTCCTTTTCTTGTGAATTCTTTCGATAGTTGAGGCATAAACGGTTAAGCTAAATATATGAAGTATTTCAAGAAACTACTGAACTGGCCTCAGGGAAGACGCCAGGAAGAAGGGAGTTCATGATGCGACACTTTTGGTCCTTCGGGTTGGCGGTTCTGCTGACCTGTTCTTCGACAGCAATTGCACAATCCTGGGAATGCGTAACATCCTCAGCCCAATGGGCAGACAGGTGCGACCACTCATCAGTCGTATTCGACGATAAGATGTGGGTGCTCAGGGGACATACAGGATCAACTTCCATCTATGATATCTGGTCTTCGTCAGACGGATTGTCGTGGAACTTGCTAGGCACAGCAGGCAGTATGGATATGACCTACTGTTTTCCCACTGTGGTTTTTAACGGATTCATGTTGAATATGGGCGGAGCTACCTGTTGAGCCCCCTATTGTTGCCAGGTTTGGCAATCTAACGATGGTGAAAATTGGACGTTGGTGACCGTTAATCCTGGCTGGAACCAGAGGATGGCGCATGGGGCAGTGGTTCATGACGGCAAGGTATGGATTATGGGTGGTTATACCAACAGCGGTTTTAAAGGAGATGTCTGGTATTCTTCGAACGGGATCCAGTGGACCGAGGCTACTTCCAGTGCCTGGCCTGCCAGGGCAGGGCTGGCCGCTGTGGCCTTCGACGAAAAGATATGGGTTATGGGCGGGCAGGATGTTAACTACAATACGTACAACGATGTGTGGTATTCCACTGACGGCGTGAACTGGACGCAGGCGACCGCATCAGCGCCATGGAATACACGAAGCTCTCTCTCGTGCGTGGTTTATAACAATGAAATGTGGATTACCGGTGGGCGTAATAGCAGTACGGTCTTTAATGATGTCTGGCATTCATCGGATGGTGTTAACTGGACGCAGCAGACAGCTTCCGCTGCCTGGGATTCCCGTAGTAGCCATACATCGTTAGTGTATAACGGTTTTTTATGGATCATGGGTGGCTCTGATGCCTCTAACAGTAAATGCAACGATGTGTGGCGCCTGGCAGGTGTTGCTATCTCTGAAGAATCATCGAATACCGTACAACCGTCCAGCTTGTCGGCATACCCCAATCCCTCTGCTTCAGCAGTAACCATTTCCTGCAGCCTTCCCCATGACGGTAATGTAAGGATGATCGTCTACGATATTATGGGTCGTGAGGTGTTTACAATAACCGATCAGTTCTCAGCTTCCGGTGACCACAGTGTGCTGTGGGATGGAAGGAACACTGCGGGACAGAGGGTAGAGAGCGGTGTCTATTTCTGCAGATGTGAGTTCGATGGTGCTGCACAGGTAAAGCAACTGATACTGATTTGAGAGAAAAAATATGACTAAAAGTTTAGTGATCGGATTCGTATTCCTGATTCTGTGTGCATTTCCATCGATGGCTGCCCCCCCTGTATTCGGTTCTATATCCTACATTCAATGCGGCGGGGACAGCATCGATGTGGGTTTTTTCAGCGACCCGGTTTTCGTTGATTTTGACGGTGACGGACTGAAAGATCTCATTGTTGGTCAGTATTTTGACGAGAATGTTGAAAATTACGGAAAGATGAGGTTCTATCAGAATGTAGGAACCAGTACTGATCCTTCCTTTGCTTCATGGATATATATCCAGGCAGACGGGTCAGATATTCAGTGTTCCGCCGGTTGATGCACCGGAGCCACGAGTCCACAGGTTGTGGATTGGGACGAAGACGGAATGCTGGATATTATTGTTGGCGGACACGATGGGATGATTGACCACTACAGGGCTGTCGATTCAGGAGTGTCCTATCCTGTGTTAACGTACGCAGGGCATATCACTGCAAATAGTACGGTAATTGATGTCGGCTACAATGCCGCTCCCGTAGTTGTAGACTGGAACGAGGACGGTTTACTGGACATGCTTGTTGAGGATGAGGGAAATATCGGTGGAAGCGCCGCCTGTGTTCGAATGTATATCAACAGAGGATCGACGGGTAATCCTATATTTGAGGATTATACCTTTATCAACTGCGGAGGAACTCCGATTACTACAAGACGAGGATTTCCTGACGTGGCGGATCTGAACCGCGACGGCAGAAAGGATCTTATTATAGGCGAAACAGGGGGATATTTACAGTATTATGAGAATACCGGCACAAATGAATCCCCCCTCTTCGATAGCGTTGATTCCCTTAAATACAATAACGGTTCATCTACGATCTTCCTTCTGGCTTACGCGAGAACCTATGTTACTGATTGGAATGATGATGGATGTCTGGATTTACTTTGCGGCAACGGGCATGGATACGTCATTCTCTTTGAGGGGTCTCAGGTTGGAATAGAGAAGCCTGAAAACTCTGCCGGTGATAATTTCAGTTTTTCCGTAATTGATACTCCGTCTTGCGGCTCAATAACGGTCAGACTCGGGCTTGAAGAACGAAGTAATGCAAAATTGAGCGTATACGACATAACCGGTCGACAGGTAGTTGATCTGCATCTGGGTGAAATTGATCCGGGTGACCGTACTTTCTATGTTGGCATGAACAGCCAGCCTGCAGGTGTATACTACATCGTGTGTAAGATCGGATCACATAACATTACGGCGAATGCGGTTCTACTGTGAAGATGACGAAACAGACAGTTTCCTGCTTCCTGCCTGTCCAATAGTAACGATGAAAGGAGGCATGAAGAATGCCTATAGAGAGACAATCCTCAATAACAAGTGGAAGTGCTGCGGATAAAGAAAATCACAGGTGTATTGGTCCCATGGTGGCCATGATGCTTTTGTTAGTCTGTTGTCGGATTGGGATTGCGCAAAGCTGGGAATGTATGACTTCATCGGCTCCCTGGACGGTACGGGCCTCTCATTCATCCGTCTCTTTCAATGATGATATCTGGGTTCTGAACGGATATCAGGATACTGGAACCATGTGGCACGATATATGGTCTTCTTCTGATGGAGTCAGCTGGGCATGCCAGGGCACCTCAGTGCCGTATCCCATGAGCAGTAACATGGGATGTGTTGTTTTTGATGATAAGATCTGGCTTCTTAGCGGCCGGGACGGCTGTTGAGGACTTCGCTACTGCCAGGTCTGGCAGTCGAGCAATGGAAGCAGCTGGAGCATGGCAACCGACTCACCCGGATGGGAGGTCAGGGAAGGTCAGGAGGCGACAGTGTTCGACGGGAAAATGTGGGCGATGGGAGGGTGCGGTGCGAACTCCTACTTCAATGACGTCTGGCATTCCTCAGACGGTATAAACTGGACATGCGCAACTACTTCCGCCCCATGGAGCGGAAGAGTCGGTCATGAGGCAGTTTCGTTTGACGGCAAGTTGTGGGTGATCGGAGGCGGCGCGTATCTCACCGTCGGGTTTGATTGTGAAAATGATGTATGGAGCAGTGTGAATGGAGTGGACTGGACAAAAGTCACAGATTCAGCGCAATGGGCTGAAAGAATGGGACATACAGTTGTTGTGTATGATAATAAAATGTGGTTATTAGGCGGAGGGGTTTCTCTCACCAGTACCGTTTATAATGACGTGTGGTATTCAACTGATGGGGAGAACTGGACACGCTCAACCGCCTCTGCGCCGTGGCAAGCGAGAGAGTCACACAGTTCGGTTGTTCACAACAATAAGATGTGGGTAATCGGCGGTAACAATGGCTCCGGTCCCCTCAACGACGTGTGGTGTACCGGAAATGTTGGTATCAATGAAGAGTCATCGAGTGTAGTGTCGTCTTGCTTGGCAGTCTCTCCAAATCCAATTCAGGGTGTTGCGCATATTGAATTCACTTTGCCCCGGGAAGAAATAGTAACCATAAGGATATATGATGCAGCAGGGCGTTTGGCGCGGCATCTTCTTGATCAGGACATGCCTCAGGGAAGCCACAATATCATCTGGGATGGTACAGATGATTCCGGTATGAACCTGAGCAACGGCATTTACATCTTCAGAATCGAAACCGGTACGGAGGTGGCAAACAAGGTAATATCACTTATGAACTGAAGAATCAGGTAGTCTCCTGACAGGATTTGCATTCCTGATTATGTGTGTATTTTTTGAGATACCACGCGCCTGATATGACAATGCAGCCTCTGTCAGTTTAGCGAAGAGATGTACATTCTGATACCGAGTCTCCAGTGAATATTTGCTTACAACAACATTGACTGCTGGTGTTTCGGACAGTATGGCTGTAAACAGGTGGGATTAAGAAACGGATTAGCCGGGTTCATGCACACCAACAGCCTGCCAAGGGATAACATGCGGGCCTTCCCCCCTGCTGGAAAGCCATGGTAGCATAATTGATGAGAATTCTCATGAACCGCGCAGTAACGCGTATTTCAATCTTAGAATCAGCATAAGAAATTTGTACAGAACATTTATAGATCTGGTTCTCTTGTAGAAGAGAAGTTTCATGTTCTCTTCACATACAGGGAGCATGTCTGTATCGGTTTTTATCCGCCCCTCCGAGAGTGCTTTTTTGTATACCTCGGTTCCCGGGAGAATTCGTATGTGGTTAAGAAGTTCGATTTTTGATCTGTTACCCAGGGTAAGCTTGATCTTTACGCAGAAAATCAGTTTTCTTAAGAATGAAACCACGGTTTCACCTGGATGATTTATCAGAAAATTGTAAGTAATCATGCTTGTTGTTAACCCCTTGGCCAGCTTCAGGCTATTGCGGATTTCCTTTGTTGTAATGTGTTTTTGGAGAGCATCAAGTCCTCTTTGGCCGTATGCGTCCGGGGAAAGCTCAAATTTAACACAACCAGCCTTTTCACATAAACTGATAAATTCTCTATTCATGAAACGAGGATGGAACCAGGCAATCCATTTAATACGAATATTTCTGCGGAGAATCTCCCGACAGATATCTTCCGAATGTTCCTGTGGTATATTGAAAACTGGATCCACGAAGTGAACACACTCTATGCCCTCTCTGCCGATTTCTTCTATCTCATCCACTACCACTGAAGGTTCACGGAGTCGAAGAGATGAGCCACTGAGATACGGATATATGCAGTAACTGCATGAGAGAATACATCCTCTTTTTGATTGAATACCAATACCTGCTGGACTATGACTGTAGCTGTCAGCAGGGGAAAGGCTTCTATCGGGAGGACCTGCGATTGCAAGATCAGTGTATTCTCTATTTCCCGTAAACAGGATCCTGCCTTCTTCGCGAAGATAAATACCTTTTACCGAATCGGGGTTATCCAGGTTGTTCAGCAGCTCGGGAAGAGTGTTCTCGCCCTCCAGGAAAACACCGAAATCAATACTGCTTGAATGCGCCATAATCCTTTCCGGAAACATGGAGAAGGTTTGTCCTCCTATAATAATCCATCCATGAAATCCTGCCTTTTCAATTGTGCTGAGGGTCCTGGTGAGGTTGTTGAGACAGTAGGAAACAGAAACATCCTCATGGGTTAACAGGTCAGAATAGCCGAATGAGTCTGCATTTCTAATGGAGATTCCCACAACATCTGGAGAGAAGTCTGCTATTGCACTGGACAAATTATCCCATGGAGAACCCGATATGCACAGATCAATAATTCGAACTGAATGTTTCCCCGATATAGCGGTAGCAAGATATACGAGACCCAGGGGATATACCGGGTCTGATGTGGAGTCTTTCCCCGGTGGAGCCCAGTAAGACTGTATTAGAAGGACTCTTCGTCGACTGTTACCTATGGTAATCTCCATATTCTGTTTTAAATTCAGTTCAAGATACTGACGGATATAATAATAAAATACTGCTGCTTAGCCACTGTTATGGATCAAGGGAAGCGGGAGATGTCCTGGAAGATACTCGCGGAACGCGAGTCATTCGCGGAATATTCCGATATTTCTGAGAATTCGGTCCATTATCTCCAAGCATTTTCTGTATTGAGGGAAGATTTCAATCATATTTGCGGTCACCAAATACACCTGTTCCGTGTGCTACTACGGGGAGACCGGTGAATATAGATGCATGCCGAAGGAAGAGTTCTTGGTGCTTGCCCAGCATCTACGACATGAACGGTGACGGTTTCAGATCGCCCCTTCTTATCAAGCGGACTATGTCCCCTGCCAAGATGATGTCGCGGAGATAGAGATAGGTTGGATAATTCACTGATCGAGCTTCAGCATTAAGGCGTGCTACATCTATATCGTAATCTGCAAGGATGGCAATTACCTTCATAGAACTGCCTTCCTCATGCTACTGGGCACGGTAGTTGCCGGGTTGTATGATGTATTGATGCGTTATTCAAGGTTGCGTTGCCTTTGCCATCGAAATCAGGCTTGCCTGCAGTTGAAAGGAAAAATATGACAATAAGTATTCCATTAGCTCGGGCATACTATCCCGCGAGAACAGGTTCAACACGAATTCTATGCTGGCTTCCAATAGGCGAACTGAAAAAAATGATTAACAGTGGTGATGCGCCTGACGATATAATTGAAGATTTTCCTTCCGGCCTTGAGATAGAAGTTTCAGCAGAAGCTCTTGATGAGTATGAGATAAAGCTGGGTTTTTCACCGGAATCGATCTGCAGGGTTTATTCATAC
Organism: Candidatus Aegiribacteria sp.; assembly: GCA_013138965.1. Taxonomy (GTDB): domain Bacteria; phylum Fermentibacterota; class Fermentibacteria; order Fermentibacterales; family JCC-6; genus Aegiribacteria. The sequence continues at coordinate 48,537 of WTBT01000077.1, read as the reverse complement.
TTTCAGGATCGAGGTTCAGTGAATAAGTCAGACCTTGTTGATGGAGCAAGCCTGGAAAGAATATTGAAACAGGCGCTTGCAATTCGAACAGGAAACAATCTGGAAGAAAATCTTGAACAGGTATTCTCAAGGGCAGAAATACTCCCAAAACCAGGAATGTCTGATGGTACTGATCCGAATCTGCAACGAAGTTCCTTCATGGAATAGGAAACACTATGGCAAATGTTGAAATCTATGTTCTTAATGTCGGTCAGGCAGACACTTCGGTATTAAAGACACCTGAAGGCAATGTGATTGTTATTGATGCTGTAAAACCAAGAAAAACCAGGAAACTGCTCGACATGATAATCCCGAATTCAAAGGTTGCTTCAGATGGAAAGAAAATAATCTCTCATCTCATTATTACACATCCACACGAGGATCATTACAGTGGAGTTCAGAGCATGCTGAAGAGATACCATGTGCAGAGAGTCATTCTTTCTCCTTTCTGGTATGAAACTACAACTAATGTGGGTTATCATAATATTCTGAACCTTCTTGATTCTCCCGAATCAGATTCATCCTTTCACTTCCTTTCCGGTTACGAACGAATTTACCCTGATGGTGGAACCTTTAACTCATTCGGGAAAAAACCACTGCTTGAGCTCCTGGGGCCTTCTAACGATATTCTCAAAGAGTTGCACCAGTGCGGGAAGCTCAACACCAACCACCTGTCTATCATGACAAGGTTCACACATGACAGATTCAGCATGGTCTTTGCAGGGGACGCGCAGATGGAAAACTGGGCCCAGTACGATAGTGAAGGAATGTTAGCCAGGAAATGCAAAGTTCTGAGAACAGCTCACCATGGAAGCATGAACGGCACCCAGTGGGAAAGGCTTGAAAAGCTGTCACCCGGTACTGTTATAGTCTCTTCCGACCCGGAAGGTCGTGATGAGCTTCCGGATCTGATAGGGGCAGCGATTTTCAGAAAGTATGATATGTCCAGATCATCCAGAAAGGTTCTTCTGACCTGTCGGACCGGAACCATCAAAATAGTCGTTAGTAATCCCGCATCAGGAAGATTCAAGACGACATCCTACCGGGAGGAACCAACAAAGACCGTTCCCTGGGGTGAGGAGAAATCTGATATTCCAAATACTGACTGGGATCTGTTTATAAAAGATCGTTTAGGAATAGTGTAAAAAGTGAGAAGCTGAAACGGCACTATCCACTGAAGCGATCACAGTTCTGGAACCCAACTCCACAGTTATGGGTATATTGGTTTGTATGAATGCAGATTACGGATAGTTCAATTCCAGTGCTGAAGAGGTTATATGAAGTTTCTTTCAATACTGCTTGTTGTTCTGATGATATCGGTTTTTGCTTTGTTTTTCCCGGCATGTGATTCACCGAGTGAACCGCCAGAGGCTGAAGGAGGCGGTTGATGTTCTTCAGTAGAACTTCAGGATGAAGGCATGCCGGCTGTGAATATCCAACTCTATAATACTCCTGCTTCTTCCGTACAGCCTGTGATCTGATATCACCATACGTTGACTTGAAAACGCTTCCGGACCGGATGGATCAGGCGTCTCGCGTCTACTCCTGGGGCTGTCGGCGGCTATTTTTCACAAGCTGCTCGATGCCGGTCAGGGTCTGTTTGTCTGAAGAGCCTTCAATGGCCTTCACGGCGATGTCCTGTACTTTCCCGTATGCATCTTCCAACCGGGCGTTAATCCCGGCGAGTTGTCTGATCTGTTCCTTAACAACACTTTCGAGGGAGTCAATTTTCGTCTGCAGGACATTGACCTTTCCTTCAGCCTCTTTTTTGAGGAACGCTTCATTTTTCTTTGCTTCCTCGTTCAGCCTGTCCGCTGTCTCCTTGACGGTTTTGACTATGTGCGTTTCAAGTTCTTCTGGAAAAGCAGCCACTTTTTTCTCAAGGTCTTCCATGTGTGTTTCTCTTTCTGCAGCCCTGGTTTCTCTGCTCTGCAGTTCTTTCTCCTTTTCTTCGACGCTTTTCTCAAAGGCTTCTCTTTGAAGGGCCATCTTCTTTTCGAGTTGCTCCATTTCATCCGTCAACTTGTTCTTGACCAGTTCCTGCTCACGCTTGAAATTATAATCAAACTCCTCTTTTTGTCGTTGTCGAAGCTTTTTTTCCTCGACGTCCCTCTCCTTGACGGACTCCTGTATAGCTTGCTTTTCTTTGTCCCACAGGGCGCGAGTTGACTGAATCTCCTCTTCTAAAAGCTTCTTTTTAGTACTCATTTCATCATCATACTCGGCTTTTTTTCGGGAAATTTCAGTTTCGTACTCCAGCTTCTTCTGGTTCTGGGCTTCAATCAATGCCGCCAGGGCATGGGCCGACCGTTCGATTTCAAAGATCTCCTTCAGCTCATTATCTTTAATAGTGATAGCTTCCTGGATCTTCTTGTACTTCTCCGTCTCCACCTCAAGTTTTTCGGAAATCCCCGTCAGTGTTTTGCTCATCTCCATTTTTAAATCGCTGATTCTTGTCAGCACGCTCTCCTCCGCAAGAGCATCGGCCACGCTCACAACTTCCACCGCTTTTTTCTCCTCAAGTTTTTTCTCCGGTTTCAGCTCGCTTTCAGCTTTTTCCTCCAACTGCCTGACCAGATTGCCGTATGCTTCCAGAATCTCCTTTTTGGTATTGGACATTGAAACATCTGATTCAGTCTCTTTTTTGACAACCATGATAAACCTCTCTGCTTTTTATATTATCGGTTCTATTGCTGATCTGCGTTTCCACCAGCGGAGTATCGATTCTTCACTCTCCTGAGGATCATGTAAATAATCCTTATAAGCAATGTTTTACTCCCCATCAAAAAATACTTACATTCTTTCAGCGTACTGAAACAGTCCTCCGGCAAGATAGATATCCCTGGCAACTTCGCTCATGAGATTGCCCTGATACCTGTTATCCCCCGCACTGAGAGTACCGCTTTCAAGATTCAGCTCTGCCTGGTCATGCTGGTTGAAAAGGTTATCGGGCAGGCCCGGCAATTCAATGATCGGAAAACCGCTGTTAATGGCGTTCCTCTTGTAGATGGCGCCGAATGACCTGGCTATAACAGCCTGAACACCAAGAGCCTTGAAACAATCTACAGCATGCTGACGTGAGCTTCCCGAACCGAAATTGTCACCGGCGAGGATGATATCACTCGGCTGTGCTTTATCCGCAAAATCCTTGTAACCTTCAAGGTTGCCGAAAGCGTACTGACCCATCTCATCTATTTCGGTTACAGCAAGATGGGCGTTGTGATAGATCATATCCGTATCGATATCGCTGAAGAGGTTCTCATTTTCCATGAGTATCCATAGTCTTCCCTTTAAGATCAATTCGCGGGGCATTACCGCACCTCCTTCAGTTCGTGCACGGAAGCTATCCGGCCAAGCACAGCGGAGGCCACTGCCGTTCCAATCCCTGCCAGGTATGTGTTCCCCCTGCCCTGCTTGCCCTTGAAATTCCTGTTGGATGTACTTATCTGTACTTCTCCCTCTCCGGTCATCCCGATCTGGCCCGAGGCGCACCCGCCGCAGCCCGCGTTGCTGACGATTCCGCCGGCATCGAATATATCCTTCAGAAGCCCCTCATCGAGAAGCATTGCCCAGGTTTTCCTGGTTGCTGGTACAACCTTCAGCATGACACCGGGAGCCACGGTGCGGCCTCTCAGCAGTTCCGCGGCATACCTCAGATCCTGGTAGGTGCCGTTGGTGCAGCTTCCAATGAAGACTCCATCGACCTTCACATCGGTCTTTTCCGATACGGGAAATACATTCGCAGGGCTGGGTGGAGCAGCAATTTGAGGTTCCAGCCCTTCTATATCAAGGGAGTAGTCTTCCAGATAAACAGTATCCGGATCAGCATAAACGGCTTCATTGCGGGTTATGCCGAAGAAATCCAGTACGTTGTCGTTCGGCGGTATGAGCGCGATTATCGCTCCCATTTCAGTTGCAAGGCTTGAAAGTGTTACGCAGTCTTCCAGAGAGGCGTCCTCCACCCATTTGCCGTAAATTTCAACTGACTTGCCTAGAAGTTCATGGCTGCTGAAGCGTCTGAGCATGGCCAGGGCTATATCCTTGGCTTCGGTTCCCGCAGCCGGCATTCCATCAAGTGTAACCTTAACGGACTCCGGAACTTCAAACCACACCTTCCCGGTTTTGAAAGCGTATGCAATATCCACGTCTCCCATTCCCTGTCCGAAGGCACCCACAGAACCCATGATATTAAGGTGGCTATCCGTTCCCACCGTAGTTGTTCCGGGTTTGGCGAATTTCTCTTCAATCACGACATGAGAACCGATGCCAGCGTCTACATCGTAAACCTTCAGATCATTTTTTCTGGCAAATATTCTGATACGCTGCTGATTGTTGGCATAGGGAATGGTATTTGCCGGGACATTGCAGTCGAAAGTAAAAAAGGTTTTCGATCTTTCGGCTATCGGGGAATCGCCTCCGTACTTCTCAAGATTTCCCACAACACTCGCTCCCGCGAAATCCCTTGCTGTTCTGTTGTCAATATCTATCCAGACCACGTCTCCGGCACGACAGTCCTCCCCGCCGTGCGAGGACATGATCTTCTCAATTAGAGCTTTGCCCATTTCTGCCTCCTGGTATAATCATCAGTATGCCACTTCCCCCTTGGGTCCCTGCCAAGGAGAATACATTTAAGAAAGGTCTCCGGCAGACCTTCATGCCTGTACTTGTTCTCATACAAAACCGTATCGAACGGGATCCTGTGCCAGCAGACGGATGCTGTTGTGTTCTCTTCACTGATATCAAGAACAGCCATCGTTGCTACCCCGGGAATGGTTCCTCCGCCAATGCTTCCCGGATTTATTATCATCCGCCTGCCTCTGGGCTGAAGAAACATTTCATGTGTATGCCCCACGATCAGAATATCACAGGAATTCCTCTCAAGCATGAAATCGTATACTTCATTTGATGCGCTTCGCTGTATACTTCCGTTGATATTGCCCGGCAGGCCATGAACGCACAGTATGCGCCTGCTTCTAACTTTGAACCTCAGTTCAGCCGGGAGTTTCTTCAGGTATCTCTTCTGCTCGAGGGTTACCTGGTCCTTTGTCCATTCAAGCATATCCGCGGCCAGGTGTTCCCAGTGAACATTCTCAAACGGGTCTCCCGTATTATCTCTCCCTTTTGCCACCGCCCGGTCACAGTTTCCCTGAACTGTATCAATGTTATTTCGGTGCAGGAGATCGATCACTTCCGTTGGAAACGGGCCGAACTGAACAAGATCCCCAAGGCAGACAATCTGGTCAACGCCCTCTTCAGCAAGTGCTTTCAGGCACACCTCGAGGCCTGGCAGATTTCCATGAATATCCGATATTATCCCTATTCTCAACTGCGGAACTCCCTCTCGTATAGAAGAATATCACGGGTTAACTCCGAATGCCGGACAGGATTGCCGCGCGCCAGCTCAAGGAGCTTTTCGGAATCATCTCCGTTTACGGCTTCCCTTACCTCCGGTCCTCCCGATAGAATATCAACAGGCATTTTCCTGAACTCGTATTCGTATGGCGGATCGTTCCACCTGGTCCGGGAATATCTAAAAGATTCAAGCAGAATGCCCAGTGCGGTTCTTAATGGTCTGAACATGAACCTGTCCAAAACGTGAATCTCACCACCGTAGCACATTTCGCAGGCGTGCTTGTTGAATGTTGGAATGAATGCGTGCGGCCTGAGGACAGCGCCCTCCAGAAAGATCGTTCCGTTAAGTTTACTGCAAAGTTCTTCTCCATTTATCCATGGAGCTCCGAAAACATTAAAGGGTTTTGTTGTTCCTCTTCCCTCGGAGAGGTTAGTGGCTTCCAGAAGACACATTCCAGGATATACCAATGCTGTTTCTACAGTTGGCATGTTGGGGGAAGGGGATACCCATTGACAATCAGCCGGGATGCCTTCTCCGTCCCATCCATCCATTCGGATAACTTCAGGTTCAGGCAGATCATCAAGCCGGGCGAAAAGAAGGGCCAGTTCTCCAATAGTCAGACCATGCCTGACTGGAATGGGGTAAAGCCCCACGAAGGATTCGTATCCTTTCCTGAGCGGCTTTCCCTCTATTACTGAAATACCGAGTGGATTGGGCCTGTCAAGCACGACAACGGGCACACCCGCGGAGCGGCATGCCCTCATACAGTAAGCCATTGTGTAAATGTAAGTGTAGTATCTTGCTCCCACATCCTGGAGATCCACCACCAGACAATCAAGTCCCTGAAGCATCTCCGGGTCAGGTTTCCGGCATCTGCCGTACAGACTGTAAACCGGTATCCCGTATTCAGGATGAGTATATCCTTCCCATTCTATCATGTTGTCCTGAGTCTCTCCGCTCCAGCCGTGCTGGGGACCGAACAGCATTAGAAGTTCAACTTCCGGCATGGCTGCAAGGATTTCCAGCGAAGAGCGGTATCCTGAATTGACAGCCGCATAATGGGAAAGAAGCCCTATCTTGCAGCCGGGTAGCATTTCCCTGTCAAGTCTGTCAAGGCCTGTTCTCATCTTCCCCTTAATTCGTTATCCCGATTGAATAAGAATGCTAAAAGTAAAGACCCGGTACCGTCAGAATTCCAGCCTGTCTCCCCGCCGGAGTACTACCACTCTGTCACGGAATCTCCGGGCAACGTCCTTCTCGATCTCATGCCTTTCCCACGGTTTCAGATGAAAAACATAAACCGGAACATCAGGCCTGTTCAGCTTATTCAGTTCCCGCTCGAGGAGTGACGAAGTCAGGTGGTTGCTTGCTATTGCTACATCCGTCTTCTGATCAGGGAAAGATATTTCAGCTATGATCATTTTAAGGTCTTTCAACTCCGCGGCTTTCTCCCAGATGGAACAGGTTGGCCCCGTGTCCCCGGTATGAAGGATGGAACCGGTTTCCGACCTTAACAGGAACCCCCTGGCACCCGCTCCGTGACAGACAGGCTCTGCCCATGCGGTTATTCCCCCGGGCAGGTCGAACCATTTCCTGTCTTCAATGGTCTCATAAACCAGTGCAGGACCGATAGAGGTCTTTATCCGGCTGAAATCCGGCCAGATCAGATCGTTCATGTAATGCTTTCTCACTATATCAAGGCATGCTTTACTGCCCATGACCCTGAGAGGCTCATCCCTTATGGCAACCGTTGCATCGACCATGAAACCCAGCTCTAGAACATGATCAAGGTGGGCATGAGTAAGAAGAACCATTTCTACATTCCGCTGCTGCTGTCCGGACAGCATGGAAGCCGAGCCTGCGTCCAGCAGAACCGATTCCCCCAGAAGCATGGAACAGAGATTGCATCCAAACTGCTTTGATCCGTCAACACCAATTACATCTATGTACACTTGTTCATCCTCTCCTTACTATGATCCTTGGAAGAAAGGGGCTGAGACGAGTTACAATTTCATAGTTTATCGTACCGATCCATTCGGCCATCATCTCAGCCGTAATTATCTCATTACAATCTCTACCCAGAAGAACAGCAGTATCCTCGAGGGATGCTGCGGGAATATCGGTGAGATCTATCATTATCAGATTCATGCATACACGTCCGAGAAGAGGTGCCCTTTTCCCTCTAACCAGTACGTGCGCCGAATTTCCGCATCTCCTGTCGTAACCGTCGGCATAACCCACCGGCAGCACGCCGAGTCTTGTCCTTCTGCTTGTTTTGAATGTGCATCCGTAGCCTATATAGCTGCCTGCGGGAAATTCCTTTATCTGAACTATACGGGTCTTCCAGGATAGAACAGGCTTTAGATCCGGAACGGGAATACCGTTCGACTGGGCCGACAGGAACGTTTCCCTGGATGGCCAGAGCCCGTAAAGACCGATCCCGGTTCTGAGCATGTTGAAATGTGTTTCAGGAAATAGAATGGTCGCTGCGGTGCATGCGGTATGAATAACAGGAGGATATACTCCCGATTCCCTGACTGTTTCAACCACTTCCCTGAAAATTCGGAGCTGTTCTTCAGCGTACTCATGATTCAGCGTATCCTCTATGTTGGCGAAGTGAGTAGACAGCCCCTCTATTTCCAGGCCTGGGGTCCCGGAGGCTCTACGTATGAATTCGGAAACGTTTTCGGGGAGGAGGCCCTGTCTTCCTGTACCGGTTTCTATTTTAACATGTACCCTGCAGTTTACTCCATGATTCAGAATCTTCTCCAGTTTTTCAAGTGTTTCCATGTTGTAAACCGTTAATCTCAGGTTGGCGTCGACAGCTTCAGGAAGCCTCTCTATAAGCACATGACCAAGCAGCAGAATTGGCCTCTTGATACCGCAAAGTCTGAGTTCAAGACCCTCATCAAGGGAATTAACGGCAAACCAGTCAGCCGAGGGAAGCAGAGAGGTGATCTCACCTGCCCCGTGTCCGTAAGCGTTTGATTTTACAACAGCGCAGAAAAGCAGGTCCTCATTCTCAGAACAGGATTTAAGCTGTCCAAGATTCCAGTCCGGCGCAGACTCTTCGATCTCTATCCATTTAAGATATCCCATAGCATAATTTATAAACATCGTATATTCTCTATGCAAGGATGAGCATCTTGAATCAGGCCGGGAAAGGAGCGGAATCATGTCAAAAGTTTTCTTTCTGCCGATTGATAAAGCCTCGATGGAGGGAGGATTTACAAAACTGCTGAGTAAGATAGTAAGCGGAAAGAGAATACTCCCGACGGATACTGTTGCGGTGAAAATACATCCCGGAGAAGAGGGGAATTCCTCATATGTAAGCCCCGATAATGTGAACAGAGTTATCGAAGCCATCGGCCCGGGAACGGACAGGATATTTCTTACCGATACCACCGTCCTTTATCCGGGAAAGAGAATGTCCGCGCCCGATTACCTTCATCTGGCCCATGAACATGGATTCGGTCTGCCATGGACACCACCGTTCATAATTGCCGATGGCCTTCACGGTGAAGATGAGACAATAGTGAAGATGCCTGAAGGCTTCCAGGCCGATGAAGCTCATATTGCCTCCATTATCTCAAATTCGGACGCCATGGTTATAATCAGCCATTTCAAGGGACACCTTCTAACAGGTTTCGGAGGAGCTCTGAAAAACCTTGGCATGGGCTGTGCTTCCAGAGCAGGCAAGCTGTATCAGCATTCATCGGTGAAGCCGTTGATAAATACTGATAAGTGTTCCGCCTGCGGTATCTGTGCTGCCCACTGTCATGTGAAAGCCATCAGTATCGACAGCCACGCTTCAATAGATACCGATATCTGTACCGGCTGCGGAGAATGTTTGGGACGCTGCCCGGAGGGGGCAGTAAGGGTAAGCTGGGATCAGAACATGAGCGTTTTCATGAGAAGAATGATTGAATACGCGTACGCAGCAGTCAGCGTTTCCAACCCGTTACTATACGTTAATTTCGTTACGTCGGTTGTTCCCGACTGCGATTGTATGAAGGATATAGCTCCACCACTTGTTGACGATATAGGCATACTGGCATCAGCTGATCCTGTCGCCATTGATATGGCATCGCTTGATCTTGTCACGGCGGCTCCCGCTGCAAAGAATTCTCCCGTCAGAGCCGAAGCTGGAATAGACAAATTCAGCGCCTACCGGCCGGATATCAACGGAACCCTTCAGCTTTCCATCGCCGAATCCCTTGGACTGGGTTCCATGGAATACGAGCTGCTAAAAGTCCTGGAGCGTGACCAACAATGAAACATTGGCATAAAACCCACACAGCTGGCTATAATACTCGCATATTATCGTCAAATACATCCAGTATTCTCCTCAAATCTACGAGCATTCTATCTCAGCCGTGAGGATATTCTGCTCAATGCACATTGCCGGACACACTCCTAGTGTTTGACACTCCACGGGGAAAAGCTGCTCTGTTCATGATCCTGGCCGCCCTTTTCCTTTCAATAGTACCCGTATTTGTAAAGCTTATCCCGGCGGATTCAGGAATACCCACAACGCAGAAACTTTTCATGAGGGGGGTTATAGCGACCATTGTTCTGGCGATTGTACTTCGTGCTAGGGGTATTTCATTCAGACCGGGCAGTCCGGTCCTGCTTGGAGCAAGATCCCTGTTCGGGATAGCTGGAATGCTCACCTATTTCATCGCGGTAGAAGGTATGCCCCTGGCGGAAGCAGTGACGATCAATAAACTCAGTCCCTTTTTCGTACTGATTCTCTCATGGCTCTTCCTGAGTGAAAAACTGAAAAAAATCCAGGTATTTGCCGTATTCCTCGGTTTCGCGGGGGTAGCTGTGATACTGCGGCCCGGCTCCATTCCGCTTACACTTCCCGCCGGACTTGCTGTCCTTTCAGCTCTGTTCGCGGGAAGCGCCTATACTACTCTGAGAGCTCTGAGGAAAACCGACAGACCTCTGCTCGTCGTTTTCTGGTTCTCGATTGCTATCACACTGTTCTTCCTCCCTTCAGTAATACTGGGAGGAGTCATGCCCGATTTAGAATCGCTTGTTTTCCTTGTATGCATAGGCATATCGGGAACAGCAGGGCAGTTACTGATGACAAAGGCTTACCGCTGCGCCCCCGGCGGAGAAGTCGCCATATACGGTTATCTAAGCGTTTTATTCTCTATGTCATGGCAGATACTCATCTTCGATTCGGTACCCGATGCAACAGTATTCATCGGCGCTGGACTGATTCTACTCGGTGGCTGGATCAACTACAGAAGCAGAGGATAGAGGGACGGAGGTAATTGGATTTCTTAATTACCTCCGTCCCTAATTATTTACTGATAATCGGACAGGTGAACGGTAACACCTACGGATTCCCACTGAAGATGATCTTTCATCTTCCTGCTCGATCCTGCGTTGAAAAGCTGGAATGGAAAGGTCACAAAAACGTTTGAACCCTTCCCAGGCGGCTGTCCGCTTCTTACCCATCATTATCACAATCCATATTATACTTGCGACGATTGCCAGAACTGCGATTATCGGAATTACTGGATTCATAATCATCCCTTTCTTTTCCAGACCGCATTACGTATTGATAAGGACACAATGATACGTTGGGATATAGAGGTCAAGCATCATCAACAGACGGAAAACTGATTCATGATAGTAATAACGGATGAAATATGTATACTGGAGAGTGAGCTGAGTTTCGAATTCGTCCGCTCGGGAGGCCCCGGGGGACAGAAGGTTAACAAAACATCATCCGCAGTCGTACTGAAATTCGATGTAAAAAACTCACCCTCCCTTCCGGAAGAGGTAAGGAACCGTCTTGAGAAGATTTGCGGCAAACGTGTGAACAGGGAAGGTATTCTCGTAATTCACGCAAGGCAGTACCGCTCACCGGTAAGAAACAGGGAAAGCGCTGTGAACAGGCTGATCAAACTTATTAGAAAGGCTTCTGAAATTCCGGTGAAAAGGAAGCAGACGAAGCCTTCAGCGACATCGAGAAGGGAAAGACTGGCGGAAAAGAAAAAACGTGGCCTTCTGAAGAAAAGCAGGAATTACAAACCTTCAAAAGAAGATTATGAATAACTGTTTCCAACTGGCTGCTTTTGTATATTCTGACTGTAGGCAGGTAATCAACACCATTATCCTATGGAATGAGACGATTTGTCAGATTTTGGGCTTTATAACGGAGAAAATTGTCCCTGCCCCTCCGACTGTAAAAGACGGGGGAATTGTTCGGAATGCATAGCATTTCATCATGACAGACACCAGCAGACCTACTGTGAATTTCTCCAGGAAAAACTGCAGCAAGGCGGTATTCCCCAGCGTTCCCTTCCATCAGGTAAAGAGATAAGGCTGACGGAGTATGGCCCCTGCGCCGGTTGAGCAGGCAAACTTAACCCGACCAGGCTGGCCGGGATACTTGAAAAGCTGCCTCTGCCCGATTCACCCAATCTTATTATCGGGATGCAAACGATGGACGATGCAGGGGTATACAGGCTTACTGACGAGATAGCTATCGTTCAAACCGTTGATTTCTTCTTCCCCATAGTTGACGATCCAAGAAGTTTCGGAAGGATAGCAGCCGCGAACAGTCTTTCGGATATCTGGGCCATGGGGGCCAAGGCCATCACGGCGATGAACCATCTGGCTTACCCGGCGGGAAAGATCCCGCCTGAAGTTATTCTGGAACTGCTGACCGGGGCCGCTGAAAAGCTTCATGAATCAGGTGTGGTTCTCCTTGGAGGACACACCATGGAACAGGATGATTTCTGTTTCGGTATGAGTGTAACTGGAATCACAAGCCCACGGACGGTTCTAACGAATGACAACGCTAAACCGGGCGATCTGATAGTCCTGACAAAACCCATTGGTACGGGAGTTTACTGCGATGCCATGATGAACGGCGGTCTGAGCGATAACCAGTTCAGTACCTTCGTTTACTGGATGGAGCGGCTGAACAAGTACGCCTCCGAGATAATACAGAGGTTCGATGTGAGCTGCCTGACTGATGTTACAGGTTTTGGCCTTCTGGGCCATTCGCTCCCCGTGGCCAGGAATGCGGAAGTCAGGATAGTGATAAATTCGAAAGATGTGCCACTCCTGCCAGGCCTGCCCGATCTACTTGATAAATTCAATCCAAAGGGTGTCTGTAAGTGTTCTGATTACGTCGACCCTTATTTGAAAATCGGAGAAAACGTTGACAGGAAATACTATCTCCTGTTCGCTGAAGCCCAGACCTCCGGAGGACTGCTTGCTACCGTCAGGCCTGATCAGGCGGATGCTCTGGTAAAGACGCTCAGGGAGCATGGGGATACCGAAACCGCTATCATCGGACATGTTGAGCAACAGGATGACCCATCAGTACTGCTCGAAATAGTCTGAACCCGAACTTGAAACTGGCGATATGAACTGCCCCAAGTGCAGACTTGAACAGAATGATGAAAACAGGGAATGCCTCCGCTGCGGGCTTATCTTCAGCAGGTACAAACCGCTGGATTACGATCGGATACTGAAAAGGCAATCTTCCCATAAGACTGAAAAACGGTCACCGCTGAAGCGCATTATCGATTACATGTTCCATACAAAGGATAAAATAGAAATTGTGTACTTCGTCGGAAGGATGATCGTTTTTGTCTTCCTGTTCATATGGAGCATTAAATTCTTCCAATCTTCCATCGAAAGCAACTATGTGGGAAGATCCTTCATGCATCTTGTCAACCTGCCTTTCCACGAAGCGGGACACATAGTATTCAGGCCACTGGGCAGGGTCATGCATTCCCTCGGCGGAAGCCTGGGACAGGTTATAATGCCATTGATCTGTACCCTTGTCCTCCTTATCAAAACCCGTGACACCTTCGGCGCCTCCATAGGTCTGTGGTGGATGGGCGAAAGCATACTGGACATGGCCCCCTATATAAATGACGCGAGATCTCTCAGCCTTCAGCTTCTCGGAGGGAATACAGGTGTTTCTGCCCCTTACGGATTTCATGACTGGAATTTTATACTTACCGAACTGAATCTGCTCAGGCATGATCACCTGATTGCGGGCATGGCAGCCACCGGTGGCAAGCTGATAATGTCCATATCACTTCTCTGGGGTCTAATACTGATGATCAGACAGTTCAGCCGTCTCGCCTCCTCCGGATGATGTTACGATATCGTCACCCGGATCGAACCCTTTGAAGACTTCTGGGTTGCTGAGAACAACCATCAGAATTACTACAGGAATAACGGGAAAACTCCCTGTCACATCAGGACAAATCGTTTCGACGATTAATCGCCAGTATGACTTAACAAGAAGTAAAGACATCCGGAACAGTATCCTGTATCAATCTTCAGGAAGCCTCTTTCAGCAGGGCTAGACAGTATTGTAACTTGTCATTCAGTTGCGTATTTTAGACTTATATCAGGTGAGAATTAAATTTCCCCGGAGACAGGAGAACTGCACTGCCGTACGAAAATTATAACAAATACAAGGTTGTGAAGCGGCTCTTCTGTAACCCACGGGGATTCCTTCCGGGCCAAACACCTTGAAAAGCATTATATCGAGATTCATAAACATCTTCCTTCCTGCCGAGAAGAATAACATCTCAGGTGTGCAGAGATCATCAAAGGCTGCAAATACCGGATTCATGCTGGTTGGCCAGTTCATAGGAAAAGGTGCGCTCTTCGTATCGATAATGTTCCTCGCGAGGTATCTGTCTGATGGGGATTTCGGAGGCCTTCTTTTCGTAATAGTACTTGGGCAGTTTTATCTGATCATGTCCGACATGGGCATTTCGCTGGTTCTTAACATGCGCTCAAGTATTCGCCCTGTCGATACTCAGGAACTGTTATCAACATCACTTACACTCAGGATAATCCTTTCGCTGCTTGGGTTCCCCCTGCTGATGATCTCAGGTCTTCTTCTTCAGCTAACTCCCGGCAGAATGTTGATTCTAGGGATAATCGGCCTATCGGTTTTCTTCGAGTCCTTTGCTGAAATGTACTATTCGGTTTTCAGAGCAAGAGAAAAAATGGTTTACGAATCTATCTGCAGGACCCTGATGGGCATTATAGGCCTGATTGCTGTACTGCTTCTTATTCGGCTTAACATGAATCTTACCGCAATTGCTTCAGCTTACGTTCTAAGAGCTTTTGCTGCTGCCATTGCTGCAATGCTATTCCTGAGAAGGATAGGATTCTCTGTGATACCCTCCATCGACAAGAGAAAATTGAAGGAACTTTTCGTTGCGGCACTACCGCTTGGTATCATGATTATCATTATCGTTATTCACCAGAGGGTGGATAATATCCTTATCAGACAGATACTCGGTGAAAATGCTGTAGCCGCATGGCAGGAATGTCTAAAGATAATAGAGATAATACTCCTGGTGGTTGTTCCGACATTATTGCCCGGTGCCCTGTTTCCGTCTTTATGCAGAGCCTTCAGGGATGGCAACTATCAGCGGCAGACCGGCAATATGGCCAGAATCTTCACCGGCCTTGCTGTGGTACCATCTCTTTCGATCTTATCTACGGGAGACAGATTCCTGAGGTTCGTATGGGGAAGTGAATACCTGAGAGACATCAGCTCTCAGGACATGCAATTATGTATGTATCTATGTCTGGCGGGGCTTGCAATCGTATATCTCATGAACATACTGCTTGCATCTCTCCTGGCCGTGAACAGAATCAGGATAGTAGTCCCCGTTACCACCATGGCAGTAATACTTGTTATTGGAGGTAACCTCCTGCTAATGCCCGTAATAGGACTGCCTTCCGCGGGAATTTTCTATGTGGCGGGGAATTTACTGATGCTTGTCTGCTACTGGGTATTTCTCAGGTGGAGAGGATATCCCCTGCCGATCTGGAGGGAAGCGCTCATTTCCATTCTTGCTTCGGTGCCTGCATTCGCCGTTATTCCTCTGACTCGCAGATTACCATTTCTTCCTGCTCTCCTCATACCTGCTGCAATCTACATACCGATATGGTGGTTCTCAGGAGGCTCCAAAGCAATTCACGCAACATTTCCCCACAGGATCGATTAACCCCGTCATGGTTCTGAACTCGGAGTGTGAAAAGCTATGTTATTCAAACCCGGTTATATAGCTTTTTTAAGCTCATATCCACCACTTCACCGGTACACGAGGTAGACAACGCGTTCGCATATGTTTACAACCCTGTCTCCGACCCTTTGCATAATCAGCAATTCTTTCCAGCTCCATAGCTATCTGCATGGTTGCGAAAAGGAAGCGCAGGTCACCTGCAACCGGTGTTTCTGAGCATGCATACCTTGCTTTTCGTTAATGATAAGTATATTAGAATTTCGGGAATTCAATTTCACGGCAGCAGGAATCATATTCCGGAGGCTTATTTCCTGAAAATGAACGCATCGGGCACTGTGTAACGAGAATATTGATAGTTGTAAGATTAACCGGAAAGGATGTTTAAGTGATGAAAAGGATGATGCTGGCCGCGTTATTTATCATTTCAACAGCAGTAGTGCTTTCAGCTTGCGGAGGCAACGGCTCCGAGATATCGCAGGTCTCCCCTCAGGAAACCGAGGAGAGGGTTTCCATCGCCATTGTTGATTCGATTGGAATTGAACTTGGTGACAGTAATTATGTGTTTGCCAATATCATGGCCGTGGAATACGGACCGGATGGGAACATATACGTTCTTGACCGGGGAACGTACTCCCTGCCGGTATATTCCTCCGACGGAGAATTCATCAGAAGAATAGCAAACCAGGGCAGCGGGCCGGGAGAGCTTATGATGCCCCTTGCGATGGCTCTACTGGGTAATGGAAGAATTGCCATCTGCGATCCCATGCAACGCGGAATAAACACGTTTACTCCTGAGGGGCAATGGGAAGGCGTCTCCATGGAATTCAACAACAACCCTCCCATGCGAATGACAGGCGCCGATTCCAACGCCTTCGTAGCGCTGAAGATCACTATTGCATTTGAAGAGGAGCCCACAACTTCCTTTATTGTTGGAAGGTACGAGGATATTCCCGAACCCACAGCCATATATTATGAGGATGAGTTCCCCTTCAATCCCGAAGATCTCACCGAAATTCTGAACAGGACTATGTTCAGCACCGAATACGCAGCTGATCGTAATGGGAATGTATATCTGACTCCCATGTCAACCGAGGATTACATTGTCCGGGTGTTCGACCGGGATGGGAATATGACACTTGAATTCCAGCGTGAAGTCGATCGAGTAGAAAAATCCGAAGATGAGATCGCCGAGGAGAAACGCTGGATGGAAGCCTGGCTAACCAGTATCGTTCCCCAGGGAGTGCTGATCGATTACGACCCGAACCCTTACAGATACATGACGACTGACATTGGATACGATTCTCAGAACAGAATATGGGTGAGACGGGGAACGGAACTTGTACCGGTATTCGATGTTTACGATATGGAAGGCGAACTGCTGTTCATAGCCGAGGTTGAAGGTGCGGGTGAGGACGCCCAGTACTGGGATTTCATGATCGACGAGCACGGGATGCTGGCCTATTCCCTGAATCCGGAGTTATTTCATAAGATCTGGATAATGGAACTCCCATAAATAGACAGTCGGGGATGGGGGTTAATTAAATAATACGATTACCTTTGCGTCGGAATACCTGGATCTGTGAAGATCACAGGGCTTTGACAGAGGTATGCTATTATCGGTATTGTCAATTCAGACAAATAATGATGGCTGGCATGTGAAGGTAACAGGAATAACACAGCTTGTTTCCGCTGGGTTTTCAGTATGAAGATATCCGATGTGTTAGGAGCATAGTATGGCGACCATTGACAACCTGTTACGCATTCTACAAAAAAAGGATGGCTCCGATCTGCACATATCACCGGAGAATTCTCCTCTGGTGAGAATTTCTGGCGATTTATTTCCAATAGGAGATAATAAGATTACTTCTAACCAGAGTATGATGATGTTATACGAGATAATGAACGATTCGCAAAAAGAAGAGTTCGAAGCTACTTATGATATCGATTTCGCCTATGAGGTTCCCTCAATGGATGCCAGATTTCGAGTCAACATCTTTCTTGGCCGCCGCGGTATCAGCGCCGTCCTCCGTATGATTCCGAACAAAATATTAACGGTGCAGCAACTTGGGCTTTCCCCCATCATCCTGGATTTCACTCGATATTCCAAAGGATTGGTTCTTGTAACCGGACCAACAGGAAGTGGTAAATCAACAACCCTGGCCGCCATGATAGACCACATCAATAAAACCCGGAAGGAACACATTATCACTATCGAGGACCCCATCGAGTTTGTTCATGTCAGCCAGGGGTGCCTGGTTAACCAGAGGGAAGTTGGCAGTCATACCAGATCCTTCAAAGCGGCATTAAGAGCCTCCCTTCGGGAGGATCCTGACATTATTCTGGTCGGTGAAATGCGTGACCTTGAAACTATTGAGCTGGCAATAACAGCCGCAGAAACCGGCCATCTTGTGTTTGGCACCCTTCATACAAGCAGTGCTGCAAAAACTGTCGATCGCATCATCAACGTTTTTCCTACAAATAAGCAGGAGCAGATCCGCACCATACTGGCTGAATCTATAATCGGAGTGGTAGCCCAGCAGCTTCTCAGAACAATTGATGGTAAACGCTGTGCCGCTCTGGAGATACTATTCGTTAACGCAGCTGTGTCCAATCTGATCAGAGAGGGAAAGACGTTCCAGATACCATCGGTTATTCAAACCGGAAAAAGTAAGGGGATGCAGCTTTTGGATCAGGATCTCGAGGCTCTTGTGACGGCCAGGAAAATATCCGTAGAGGAGGCCTACAAATACGCTGTCGATAAGAGACTTTTCCCGTTAGGAGCAGAAGGACTCGAATACCGATGAGTAATGAAATAATCGACAAGAAAAAGAAGGAAGTTCTCTTCACGCTTACCGATGGCACAGAAATTAAGGGTGAAATCCATCTCTGGTTATACTCCACAAATCGAATGGGACCGCAGCGGATTGACGAACTTCTGAATGAGGGAACCCCGTTCATCCCTGTAAAAACGGTTGACGGTTATATACTTATAAACAGCACCCACATCATGCTCGCCCGGGCAGAGATAGAGAAGAACGTACATGATCTCATCATGATGGGTGAGAAGTACAGTGTGCATATTACTACCCTGCTTCATAAGGACCTTGAGGCCGACCTGTTTATAAGCCTTCCTGAAGGTTTCCGACGTGTCAAGGATTACCTGGACCAGCAGATCCAGTTTTTCACCTTCTTCCAGTCTGAACACATCCTCTGCATCAATCGCGATTTCATCCTCTCCATTCGTGATTGATTCCTGCTAAGGTAACAGCAATGAACCGGCAGATCGAGGAAGCTCAACACTAACCCCTTCAGGGAATTCAATGCGAATCCCATTCTGCCGGCACTGAAGCGGGTGCAAATATTGATGGTCCGGATTCTGCTCATGCACTCCGGGTGCAGAACCGGGAATTATCAGCAGAACCACTAAATGGATCCAGCTTGTAGATACTCCCGGAGGTCTTGCCGAACTCCAGGAGTATTCGGATTAATTGCTCAGTTTATCTTTATCAGTCTTGCGGTTTCTGTGATTCCTTCCACAGACACAGACACGATGTACATACCCGCCGGACTCTCCGTGACATTCATCTGAATGGATTCTGCTTCGGTCTGGCAGAATACGCTGGTGGATTCTACGATCCTTCCGCATGCGTCGAAGATATTGATCTCTGCCGCAGCAGCCCCTGGAAGAATCAGATTGACAGAGAACATGCCTGTGGTTGGTACGCCTGATAGAGCCATCTGAAACTCCGCGGGAGAGGTTAATACTCCAGAACACTTCTCTCCCGTGTCAGGTGAAGCATATTCCTTCAGTTATTTAACGCGCCAGCTTCTGCAAAGTTCCCGGTTTCAGTAACATTCTAACACACCCGGCCGGATATGACACTAGACTTTTTTTTTGTAACAGACAGTTTTCCGTCCATGATATTCCACCGAATACTCGTTGTGTTGTCCAGAAATTCTCTGTCGTGACTGACCAGAACCAGTGCACCGGTATAATCGTTAAGCGCCTTCTCAAGGCACTCAACTGATGGCAGATCCATATGGTTTGTGGGTTCATCCATGATAACAAGCCATGGTGTTTTTGAAAGCCCAAGCGCAAGCAACAGTTTTCTGGCTTCCCCCGGGCTGGGAACTTCGGAGCTCAGCACCCTCTCCGGGTCGCTTCCGAGCCTTCTGACAATTGTCATTATCCGCCCGAGGTCTTCTCTGGAGAGTTTCTTAACCTCTGACAGATAACCACTGCACTCATCGGCGGTGATCTCCTGTGAAATCCAGATCAGTTTTGCAGGAGGGCAGTTCAGTTCTGAACTGAGATGTGTAAGCAGTGTGGTTTTTCCTGTTCCGTTTCCGCCCGTTAATGCTATCCTGTCTTCGGATTGGATTTCAAGGTGCGGATACGAGAGGGTTGCCTCACCAATCCGAATTTCCGCTGGAAGCATCTCAAGAAGGTAGTTTCTGCTGGATACTTCCCCGAAGAGTTCAATACCGCTGCCGTAAGTCTTCCTGTATTTTATGGATTCCATGTGTTCTTTCGCTCTATCTGCTCTCGCAGTGGCTTCCCTGCTTCTCCGCCCTGCATTCTGGACTCTACTGGTATACTGGGATGGACCATCGTAGTTGTACTTGCATATATCCTTGAAGGATATACGCTTCCCGGAGAGGTGGGCCTGTACCGTCCTGGCCTGTATCATCTTTCTCCTTGCATCCCGTTTCAATTGCATGTACTTTACTCCGGCTCTTTTCCTCTTTCCCGCAAGGGATGTCTGTCTTACTCGTTCGGCTTTCATGGCTAAGGTGTAGCCTGTTCGGTAAAGCTGTATTCCCTCACGGAAGAACAGGACGCAGGATGTACACAGCAAGTCCATGGCATGTCTGTCATGACTTACAAGCAGGCCACAGCCCTGGTATTCCCTCATTGATTTAATCAGAAGGGATCTGCCATCCGTATCAAGATGATTGAAAGGTTCATCCAGGGCCAGAACAGCCGGTCGAGTCCATATTGCGGCGGCAATCTGCAGGCGTCTTCGCTCACCATAGGAAAGGGTGTCCCACCTGGTTCCCCAGTCATCTCCGATTTTAAGAATATCCCTCAATCGGATGGAGTCCGAAGACCAGTCAAAGAGGAATTCAGCCAGATATTCGGGAGAATGATCAGTTCTCTGAGGGCAATAGACTCTGGCTGCCGAAGATACGATCGAGCCTGTATCCGGTGTCAGGAGCCCCGTCGCGAGTTTCAGCACAGTTGTTTTACCGCAGCCGTTGGCTCCGGCGAACGCAGTCCAGCCTGAGTCGAGATTAATGGAAACAGCTGAAACCGCTTCCTGATTTGAACCGGGGTATGTGTAAGAGACATTGCTGAAACGTAAATATGTTTGATACATGAAAATCCTTTCTGAAAAAACTGCCTTGACTGCTGTTTCAGAAAGTAATGATCATGCTCCACCATCCTGTGCCGGTGAAATGTTAGTAATCCAGTAGTCTATAGCTGTAACATACCGGTATCCCGCTTGAAACGTCGACCCCGTAACCAGTGCAAGATAGGGATGCAAGATAGGGACGTACCACATTTGTTCAACTTACATTTGATTGGTAAGTTGAACAAATGTGGTACGTCCCTGGCCTATTTGAGAAGGTCGGTTATCCGCTGGCCGAATTCAGCAGGATTCTCGGGTCTTGCGCCGGCCATAACCGTTCCCAGGTCGAAGAGAATCTGCACGTAATCTTTCAACCTGTCGCCTGATCTATCCTTCTCGTAAAGATCCTGAAGGGTTTCGATAATTGGATGAACAGAATTCAGCTCCAGTATTTTCTTCGCATCCGGCAGTTCCTGATTCATGGATCTCATCATCTGCCTCAGCATATCACCGGGGTCGTTCCTGTCGCTGACCAGAATGCAGGGGCTCTCCTTAAGCCTGGGTGAGAACCTGACATCCTCCACGCTGTCGCCAAGCTGGTCTTTGATATACTCAAGGAGACCGGCGTAGGTCTCTTCAGCGTTCTTCTTCTCAGCCTTTTCAGCATCACTTAGATCCTCTTCATCCACTTCCTTCAGAAGTGATACGAGCTTCTTGCCCCTGTACTCGCCAAGGGACTGAAGCATGAACTCATCTACAGGGCTGTCGAAGAGAAGTACTGTAGCGTCGGATTTGCCCACAGATTCAAGGTAGGGTGAGGACGCAAGTTCCTTCCTGTCGGTTCCTGTGATGTAATACAGGCGGTCTGTGTCCTCAGGAAGCTCCTCAACCAGTTCCTTGAGGCTCTTCTGCTCGTTTCCGCTCCGGGATGTCCATACCAGCAGGAGGTCCGCAAGCTCTTCCCTGTGCTGCATATCAGCGTAGATGCCCTCCTTGATCATATCCCCGAAATCCGTGAAGAATTTGCGGTACTTATCGATGTCGTTCTCAAGTATATCCTGAAACAATCCAAGAACCTTGCCGGTCAGGGCTTTTCTTATGATCCTGACAGTCCTGTTCTCCTGAAGGGTCTCCCTGGAGATGTTCAGCGGAAGATCGCTTGATTCAACCACACCCTTGAGGAAACGGAGATACCTTGGCAGGAGCTCATCTGCCTCTTCCTCGATCATAACCTTCTTAACAAAGAGCCTTACACCGGTTTTGTAGTCAGGCATGAGCATATCCATTGTTCGCGAAGAAGGTATGAAAAGCAGTGAGTAGAATTCAGTTGTGCCCTCCGCGTGGAATACGAGCCTGGAGAGTGGTTCCTGGGGATCGAAGCTCAGGTGTCTGTAGAACTCGTTGTACTCCTCATCGGAAACGTCATCCTCGGGCCGGGTCCAGATGGGTTTCTGTGAATTCACCGGTTCCTTTTCCCAATCGGTGCTATCATCCGACTTTATATAGACCGGATACGAGATGAAATCGGAGTACTTCCGCACGAGTTCTCTGAGTTTGTAGCTTTTCAGGTACTCATCCATATCCTTCTTCAGATGAAGGATAACGCTGGTTCCCTCCGGAATATCTTCCTCTTCGCTAAGGGTAAACGTATCATGGCCAGTAGAAGTCCATCTGTGTCCGGGTTCCCCGCTTCCCGTCTTTCTGGAAATAACCTCAACCTTATCCGCAACCATGAAAGTTGAGTAGAAACCCACACCGAACTGCCCTATGAACTCTGGTGTTTTCTCTCCATCAGGCTCGCTTAACCCCTCCAGAAAACTCCGAGTTCCCGATCTGGCAATAGTGCCAAGTTCCTTCGCCATCTCATCCTCGGTCATACCGATTCCATTGTCACGGACAATGAGAGTGGTCTCATTCGGCAGAATGTCGATTCTCAGCTCCCTGTCGGCATCCAGTTCCGGGGTTGTAAGCATTTCGAAACGGAGCCTGTCAAGCGCATCGGATGAATTTGATATAAGCTCCCGCAGAAAAATGTCGGGATGGGAATAAAGACTGTTAATCACAATATCAAGAACTTTTCTTGTCTCTGCTTTGAATTTCAATTTTCGCGAATGGCTGGACATTTTACCACCTTCTCTATTTCTATTGATTTTTTCTTCAGCGGATTCTGCCTTCCAGAAACGGGACCTGGAATACTTTTTCGTGAAAAACAGGTCCGTGTCCAAAATAACCGTTCTCGCCAAAAAGTTCCCCGTGATCGGATGTCACGGTTATGTAGGTCTTCTCCGGTACAATATCGAACAGCCTTTCAAAGACTGTATCAAGGTAGCGTACAGTATCTACCTGCCGGGCGCGAAGCCGGTCAAGCTGTTGCTGGTCAAAGAACCTGGGCGGGGCATCGTCCTTTACCAGTTTACCTCCGACCATATGATCGTCCAGATGTTTGAAAACTCCGTGAACACCGCTTATCCTGGGCCATTTGTTCTTTGGTTCTGAGGGAAGCGCGTAGGGGTAATGAGTCTCTCCCACATTCAGCAGGTAGAATGAAGGCCTGTTCGGGCTGAAGGTCATGCAATCCAGCATCGCCGCCATATCGTTATGCTCGGGCATGAGCTTCCACGAATCGAACCCGCTGTTGACCGGAGTATAACTGTTCAGTACAGGTAGCGAAACCATGGCCCTTGTTATGTATCCAAGGGAACTCCGCAAAAAATCCGGAAGGTAGAGACGGGGAATGAAGCTCTTGAATTCCACACCTTTTGCTCCAAGCCTCTCGTTGAACTTCATAAAATCCTTCTTGTAGTATTCCGACGCGAAAACATGCCTGGGACTTATGTGAGGCATGAGACCCATCAGGAGGTTGTAATGAGACGGAGCTGTCCATGATGCGTAGGAATAACGCTGTTCCGTTTCACCAAGTTTCATGATGGTTGAAGGCCTGGCTTCCATAAACGTATCGTATCTGCAGCTGTCGAGAATTACAATGATGTAATTCAGAAGATCATCCGATGCCGGATGAGGAGCCGAAGTAGCTCCTTTTTCCGGTTCGCTGTTTTTCTTATTTCTGCCGAAGAGCCCCATTTATCGAATGGGAAGCATCGCCGACCAGATATCTCCCATGACTTCCTCGCTCCAGATTTCAACAAGGATATCCATCGCACCGGCAAGTTGCGAATAACTCGGTTCTGAAAGCTCCCAGTGAAAACGGTAGTTCTCCTGAAAGACAAGGTCGAAGTGATCTCCATCCAGCACCGTAACATCAACATCCAGAACAGCTTCCCAGCCGCCAGGCACTACCATTCCGCCAAACTCCCTCACGAATCCCTCAACTACAAGGTTCTCCTGCAGCAACGTGGATGTTCGCAGTACAGCGCCCCAGGCACCGGCGGAAATCATATCCCTGTGAAGAATATCGGGAAGAAGCTCTACGGGGCGACTGCTCCAGATATCAGTGGTGGTTTTATTGATCGTACCATCTTCGTTCCGAACGATCATCTGTACTCCCTGGACGGACTGAGATGAAGAAAAATCCTTTATCTGAACGATATAACAGGTTGAAAGACCCCATGAGTCCATCCTGTCCGGATCAACTGTCCATACTGTCGCTGATGATTGCGGGTCGCCCCCTATAGGCACGTTTACTGTAATACATGACGATAAGATAAGGATCGCTGTCAATACAAATACAACCGGTCTGCGCATCACTGCCAGACCCCCTCTCCTGAAGTCCGAATGAATAGTTCCGATGGATCTCTGCCCAGTATCTCCAGAAAATTAGACAGGTTGTTCATCATCTCGGAGCTGTTTATGAGTAAATCATCTATTTTACATACGAAGCGGTTCAGAGGTTCCGAAAGCGCCCGCAGCTCTCCAATAAGCGAATCTACACTTACGGCAAGTTCCGGCGCCATTGTATTCAACGTAAGAACCAGCTGGTTCAAATTCTCTCCGAGTCTTGTGTACGTGATAAGCAGCGAATCAAGGTTTTCCGAGTTTCTCAGGATGGAATCCTCAATCCTTTCGATCTTATCGCTTGCCAGAATGGCATTTGTATTCTCAAGCAGAAGTGAGAACTGATCACTTATATTCTTGAAATCAACTTCATGAATAATCTCCGCGATCCTTGTCAGCGTTGAAGTTACAGTCTGGATGGCACCCTCACCCACTGGAATAACCTGGTAATCTACTTCAAAACTATAATTAACTGGCTGAATGGTACGTGTTGAGTCCGCGCTAAGGTTTATCACCCGTAAACCGGTTATTCCGGTAAGCTGCATCACTGCAACAATTGTCGGGTCTACGGAGAATTCCGACCTTATCTTCATCAGGACTTCCACGAGTCTTTCGTCCGGGGCTATGTCGATCCTCGCTATACGACCAATCGGAACACCGTTATACATTACATTGCTGCCTTCATTCAAACCCTGGACGGACCACGGAAAGTAGGAAGCATAAGTAGTGGTTCTTCTCTCCTTCAATCCTCCGCTGAGCCAGAATATCAGAAAAATCGTAAAGAAAATTCCAATGGAGAAGAACAATCCGAGTTTGAATTTATTCCCGGTCATCGACATTTTCTGTTACTCCTCTTCTTAGCGGCCAGGTTTCTTCCGAAGAACGCTCTGACACGTTCGTCGCTTGAACTGTCTCTCAGTTCAGCTGCAGTTCCCGAGACGATTATTCCATGTACATCCGCATCAAGCATGATCACTCTGTCTGAGATTGCAAATATACTGGTCAGTTCATGTGTAACAATAACAATGGTTGTTCCCAAAGAGCTGTTGATGGTTTCTATCAGTTCATCAAGATTTGCGGAAGTGACAGGATCCAGGCCGGCAGAAGGCTCATCGAAGAAAAGTATTTCCGGGTCAAGCGCCATGGCACGGGCAAGACCTGCCCGTTTCTGCATTCCACCTGAAACCTCCAACGGCTTTGAATTGGCAAAATCCGCGAGGCCAACCGTGTCAAGTTTGCTGAATGCGACAATCCTTAGATCACGTTCGGATAGATCAGTGTACTCCTTAAGGGGAAGCATCACGTTCTCAAGAAGAGTCAAATTACCCAGCAGCGCTCCGGACTGAAAGGTCACACCCCATCTTCTTCTTGCTTTCTGAAGTGCTTCCGGACTGGACCAGATATCGGAGTCCTTGAAAAGAATTCTTCCCTTCCATGGTTTAAGAAGCCCCAGAAAGTAGTGCATAAGCGTACTTTTCCCGCATCCGCTCTTACCGACGATGGCAAGTACCTCACCCTTCCTGACCTCGAGGTTGATGTCATCGAGTACGAGGAATTCATCCCATCCTCCCTGAAGTTTCTCAACCTTTATTACTGGTTCCACTACATACTCAATCCGGGTCTGATATGTACAAACACCAGTGAAAGCAGCGCATCGGCGATTATCACCATGAAAATACTCAGCACAACGGCTGCTGTAGTCGCCTTTCCTACGGCGGACGCTCCGCCCCGTACCCTCATGCCCATGAAACTGCCCGTATTCGCAATTATTACGGCATATATCAAACTTTTCAGCATTCCCCAGAGAACATCAAGAGGTATGAGCGCCTTACCCAGTTGCGATATGAATGTGCTCGCAGGAAGATTGAGGAACAGTGAACCGGCGAGCAACCCGCCGAAAACACCCGCAAAGTTCGCAAGAAGTACAAGAAAAGGCATTACACACAGAAGAGCGATCATCTTGGGTGTAACAAGGTAGCTGAATACATCGAAACCCATTACTCGCAGAGCATCAACTTCTTCCCTTACCTGCATGGTTCCGATCTCTGCGGCGTAAGCTGAGCCCGAGCGGCCGGCAACGAGAACAGCTGTAAGCATTGGTCCGATCTCCCAGGTTACCATGTATCCAATCATTGCGGGCATGAATGTCTCAGCGCCAAACTCCCTCATCTGAAACCCGGCCTGATATCCCAGGACCACGCCAAGAAGCCATGTAAGAACTGCTATGATAGGAATTGCCTTATACCCGGACTCCTCCATGTAATAAAACACCATTGCCCATCGAACCTTCAGAGGGTGAAGGAGCATACCTGTGAAAGCATATATGGTTTCACCAAAAAAATGTCCCAGTGCATAAAGTGTCTTTCCCAGTTCATATACGTTTTCACCGATATTCTCAAAATAATCACGGATAGACAGTCTTTTTTTTTGAGGATCCGGCATCGAGTCAAATTTAGCGAGGGTTTCAAACAGTTTTTCAATAACAGCCGAAGCCCCGTTCCTTCTTACCTTGACACCAGCACAGATAAATCGTTTGCATGATCCGTAAAGGACTGCGGCCGCAACTGATTCTATCCCGGGGCTGTCCGAGAAATCCAGAACAAGTTTCCCGGCATCGTATATCGAACGCTTGTGCTCATCGATGAATTCACGGATTGAATCAATTTCATTATCCTCAAGCACTCCGTGAACACTCAATGTGAAACCGCTGTAAATAAGTTTCCCCGGGTTTGCCAATTGACCCCTTTCTTCGGATACAGTAATTTCACAGTTAATAAGCGATAATCTATAAAATGTAAATACTCTTCACCAAGCATAGACAGGTTACAATTAGTTATATTGCAACAAAACCATTGGAGGCATTGTGGGCACACTTGTATTTTTGGTTCTCAGGCTGATTTTCGGGTACAATTGCGAGGGAGACGGCCAGACCATTGCAACTCTTATCTCTCTTGATACGATCGCACTTGTGCTGTTTCTCAAACTGAAGATAAAACCCTGACGGCAGCCCCGACACTGAAGTTGCTGCAGATCTCTTCAGGAACCGCAAGCCCCGATGGGTTGGATGATGGATGAACAGATTCAAAATATCCTCGATATCAGGCTTTCTTTCACTCCGGAGGAACTGGAGGGTAGTCTGTTCGGAGTCGCTGATAACTGCATTTCATTCATGTGTGAATGCGGATCACAATGGAAGCGTATGCCGGAAGTCTCCCCTATTGGATAGATGCTGTGGAATACCCACAATACACTGATTAACCAGCTTTCCATCTCTCAACCACAGGCAGGATCGAAGAGAAGCATTCTGCTTCGCTGCCGTATCTTGTCAATGCATAACAGATAATTTGTGTAACTGAGCGCTTTCTCGGAATACAGAACCACTCTCAGAGGTATAACGGCTGAAGGAGGTTCAGAAATGAGAGGGAAGAATACAGCAGAAGCGGGAGCCATGGATATCGGGATCCTCTGGGGATTTGTACTTCTGGTACTGGCGTTCGAGGTTATCCCCGGATCATCAATCGGAAGGCTGTCGTCAAGAACGGCAAGTGATGAAATGCAGGGATTCGACCCGGGAGAGCTTTACGAGATTCCTCCCGAGATGCCGGAGGACGATCCAATAGATGTGGAAAATATCATACTGAACGAAATCCCGGATATAGTAGAGCCGATTCTCATTATCAGTACAGATGTAGATACTACGGGTCTGAGTCATGCGATTACCGTCAACACGAACATTCTTACACCGGGCGAAGATCCCGAGAATTCCATCCCTGAACCGGGAACTTTCATCCCGCATAGTGTTCAGCCCGTATGCACTTACAGGCCGGTTCCGGAGTATCCTGATATAGCCAGGCAGGCTGGTGTTGAAGGAAGAGTGATTCTTCAGGTATTCATATCCCCTGAAGGCGTTCCGGTGGAGGCGGTTATTACCGCTAGTTCCGGGCTTGGGATTATGGATAACGCTGCCCTGGCATCAGTAATGAAGAGCAGCTGGTCACCGGCAAAAAGGGCTGACGGAGTACCGGTTGGAGTCTGGACTTCCGTTGTGTACGAGTTCGTGCTTAACTAGGACTGCCCTAGTCTGAAACCAGTGATTCAAAGGTTTTTCTCAGGGAGACCAGGTACTCTGTAAAAGATTCGGACACGCGTGACCTGGGATCAGAAAGGTCTATGGTCTCCCTTCGCACGATTCTTCCAGGCCGGTGACCGAGAACTATAATCTCCCCGGCCAGGTAAACCGCTTCTTCAATATTATGGGTTACAAAGAGAACCGTGGTGGACGCCTTCTTCAAGAGATCCCGGAGGTTCTCCTGTAATTTCTGGCTGGTCCTCGTATCCAGGGAACTGAAAGGTTCATCCATAAGAAGAAGATCAGGTTCCATAACAAGAGACCGCGCAAGTGCAGCACGCTGCTGCATTCCCCCCGAAAGCTGATGGGGATATGAGGAAGCAAAGGATGAAAGTCCCATCATTTCAAGCATGGATTCAACCTTCTCCCGGCGGCTATCCTTAACGATCTTTTTCGCCTTGAGAGGAAACTCTAAATTGGCGAAGATGCTCATCCAGGGGAAAAGCGCGCCCTGCTGGAAAACGTAACCTATTACCGGTTCTTCGCCACCAGAACGTGACGGAATGATAACCTTGCCGGTATCGGGTTTTTCCAGCCCGGCAATGGTGCGCAACAGGGTTGTCTTGCCGCATCCTGTCGGGCCGAGAAAACATAGAAATTCGCCAGTTTCCATTTCAAAGCTCACAGGGCCCAGTGCATGAACTTCTCCTGTGGATTCCCTGTAGGTTTTCGACAGATTGATCACCTTCAATGCCGTCATATCATCTTTCTTTACTTCTGAGAACAAGGGATCTTTCTCCAAGGGATTCAAGGCCCTTGGAAAAAAGCGCTCCGATGAACGCTACGACTACAATGCTTGCCAGCATGATATCGTATCTGGACAGCTGGTAGGAGTATCTTATCAGGTATCCTATACCCGAATTGGTTCCCGGAAGCATTTCCGCGGCAATAATAACCATCCAGCATCTTCCTATACCCAGCTTCAGCCCGTGAAAGATATCCGGAAGTGCCGATGGTATGATAACATGCCTGAAAGTGGAAAGTTTTCCGGCTCCAAGGATCCGGGCAGCTTCCAGATGCATTTTCCGAACACTTCGAACGCCCTGAATGGTTCCAAGTATTATTGGAAAGACACCCCCCCAGAAGAGGATGAATATCATTCCAAGCTGCATTTCATTCAGAAGGTTCTTCTGATATCTCAGGTACTCGAGACCGAACAGCTGTGAGAAAGTTCTTGCCTTGAAGATGATTATTGAAAGGGGAAGAAGGGCAATGGCGGAAAGGGGTCTCGCCATTTCGACCATAAGCGACAGAAATTTCCTTGCATGAACAGATGCCCCCATAAGAAGACCGATTGGAATCCCGAAAATTGCCGCGAGTGAGAAGCCCAGAATGACCCTGACCAGGCTCACCAGGGTACTCCAGGCCATTGATCCTGTAGATATCTGATCCTGAAATGGATGAAAGAGTATGGATGTAACTTTCTCCGGAGAGGGCAGGAGGGTATCCCTCCCGCCCCCTGTAACTGCAAACCACCAGACAATAAGCAGGCATGGAACCGCAAGTCCAGGCAGGTATTTCCAGATCCTGCGCAGTATGCGTATTACTACGGTTTTGCCAGATGGAATATCATTTACCTTAGATCATCAGGCATCAATGAAAAATCGTACAGGAACGCTGCGTTGGCCTCATCGTCCGGAGCATCCAGTGGTCCTGTGAAAGATCCGAGGTTCCTCATGTTCCCAACGATTGCAATCATATTATTGAGCCAGTCTTCCGAAACCTGCATGTTGTAACCGCTGGTTGCCATTGATATTAATTCAACCTGAACAGGATTTCCTATCCATTCCGCCGCGGCGGATGCTGCATCTTCCGGATGACTGTTAATATACTGAGTGGCTGCGGCAAAGAGACGAAGAGCCGCGGCAATATCCTCTTGTCTTTCGTTAATAGCTGTCTCTGTCGCAGCAATAGCGCAGCATGGGTGGTTCGTGAAGTTTCCAGGTGGGAGATCAGACAACTCGGCCACGCATTTACCTATGCCGTTATGCTCGGCTAGCGCACATGCCGGATTGTTGGAAACGTACCCGTGAATCGTTCCATTCTGGAGGGCCGGATTAAGGTTAGGCTGACCCTGCGCGTTGAAGAGAAGAATCTGTGAACCCGGCTCAGGATTACCCTGCATACTCCATTCAATGCCCTCTTCAGTAAGAGCCGATTCGAAAATAAGCAGAGCAACTGCCTTGGGGCTCTTGTATCCTATTATAAGCGGTTCGTCGTTGTTCCTTGCCCATTCGATGAAACTGTTCCAGTCGTTGACTTCAGTATTGTCATCAGCAACTACAAGCATATCACCCCTGCTGTGAAGGGGGCTGATAATTTTAATTCCGCTTCCCTGATCCGCGCTGGCTGCGAATGGTATGACTCCTCCGAAACCAATATCGAATAATCCTGCAATCATATTGTTCGGAACGTTAATTGCGCCCTGTGACTGAATGAATTGAATCTCAAGGATTTTCTTATCATCTTCTACAAGCGCATAGTAGCTTTCGCCCAGGGGCTCAAGATATATGCCATAAAGTTCTTTC
The DNA here is from genome assembly GCA_013138965.1 of Candidatus Aegiribacteria sp. Lineage (GTDB taxonomy): Bacteria > Fermentibacterota > Fermentibacteria > Fermentibacterales > JCC-6 > Aegiribacteria. The sequence continues at coordinate 17,362 of WTBT01000077.1, read as the reverse complement.
ATCTCTTCGCCTCGAAGCGCTGATATGAATACTGCCGAGTGATGATCATGCTTGCAGTGTCCTACCTGCAGCAGCGGCACTTCGACCGTCAGGTCAACCAGCACTTCCGATGCCGTTTCCTCAGCCTGACTCTGCTCAGCCTGTTCACCACAACCGGTATAAATAAAGGTTGAAGCCAGAAATAGAATCACCACAGCAGACTTGAATAGTCTTTTCAATTTTCTCTCCTTGATTGGTGGGGTTATTCACTACATCCTGCAGTCGCACACTATTATCACACTGTAACCTCCTTATATGTCAGTTCCTTGAAAACGCATGACAATTACGATAACTTGCAGAAACATTCTGTACAGGTCAATATTGCCATAGCTTTTAATTCAATAACATCCATCGAATAATGTTTACGCACCGCTGACGATGCGCCCGGGAATGCGTTAACGCTACTCCTGGCTATTCCAGAAAATGATCTAATCTGGTGTTTATGATTGAATCAGTTACAGGAGTTGCCACGTTCCGGTCTTCGAGCTGTATCATGCCAGAAGTCAGTTCGAGGGGAATATTCGCTGTTGCCATCAAAGCCTGATCTTTACATAGTCTTCTTGTGGGAAATGAATGTCATTCAAACTAATGATATTTATGAAATTCAGTTTCCAATTTGAAGGAGGAATCATGGATAATAAAGATATGATCATTGCGGAGATATCTGCCGCAATTACCTCTGTTCTTGGAACATCTGCTGCGGCCGTTATGCGCAAGGCGGGCAGACAGGCATCGCTACGTATCTGGCCCGATCTTCCATCCGGCAAATCGGTGCAAGAGGCTGGTGAGATCATGGCTAATGGAGTTTCGGAACTCGGAGGATTTGGCGATTTCAAGATGATCCCCGGTGATGATCCGAGTTCGGGTGTGATTGAATTCAGGGATTGCGCCTTCTCCGCGTTTGTTGAAGCCAGTGGTCAGCCCTGCGGAAAACAGGCCATCTGCTATTTCGGTTTCGGACTGGTAGAGGAAACGTTCTTCAGGCTTACGGGTATAAGGGCTAAGATTGAACTGGTGTCGAGAGATGAAGGAACCAGGATCTGCTTCGAGACAGCGACTCCCAGGTAAGAAGTACCTCGTTCTTAAGATATTAGCCCATCAATACGCCGTATGCGGCTTTCTGTCTATTATCCATCCTCCGAAAGTGAAGTTGAAGAACCTGGAAGCTATGCTTTCCCGGCAAACCGCAATTGGAGATGGCGACGATATCTTGGTAGCTCATACTACAAATTCAGATCGATCTCAATCTCATCCATCGAAACGGGTTGACCCTCACTGAGAGATAAATCGAATATACAGAATTGCCCATTCTTGACGCCTATGTTATCCTTATGAAAATCGTTGAAGACAATGCTGTTGTTCTTTAACTCCCGCATGATCTTCATCGCTGCGATACCAGCCTTCTCGCGCAGATGCCGGCATCTGTTTTTTCCAAGGCTTCCCTTTCTCTCTTCAAAGGGTTCGATCCGCTGCTCCTTATACGATTCCGACATAATCTGCTGCGTTAACTCAAGCAGTTCGGCATCTTCGTCACCAAGCATCCCATGAGTATCTATGTTCTCCCGCACTATAAAGTAATACGGTGTCCTCAATCTGCATATGGACAGTCTATACACTTGGAAGATATCCACTATGCAGCTGTTGTGTTTACCAATGATCGAGGCGGAGGTTCGAGCCTCCTTTTCGTCTCTGGTTATCTTGAGAACTGTGTTATTCGTTAACATATATACCGCGCCCCAAAAACCTTTTCCGAGGAAATGCTCTATGCGGGGAATACCTTCTGCTTCGCAAATGCGAGAAACAAACTCAATACTGTCACCGTCGCATATGCCTGCACATGCACATCTTAGATGCTCAATCATCTGACGACGTTTTGCATCGGCTTCGAGCAATTGCTCAGGATAACCGAAATCTCTGAGAAAGCCCTGGAACAGAAGTAATATCCGCTGCATCGAAACACCGGACAAGCAGATCAGCGATAATGCTGGCCTAATGACGTTACAGGTCAGTCGCTGAGATGCCGGATCATCTATTTTCTGCTTCCAAGCGGTATCAGTATCGAGAACCTCATCGATAACAGCAATCAGCTTATTGATTTTCCGCCTGAGATTCCACAGTGAAGCTGTCCTCCGCGCAAGAATCACCAGAATAAGAGAATCAAAGGCGAAAGGAGTGATTATGACAATGCGATTTGAATACTCTACGAGAATAGACTCTGCCTCTGCGATATCGAACATTCGTCCGATATTCACCGCTATTGTAAAGCTGGTGATCGCTGAAGTTCCCAGACCATCCTCATCTACGATCATTCCTGGCATAATACCTGATGAAAAGCAGTCGAGATCAAACAATGTTACACCTAGAACGTCGGTTTTATGAAGTGAGATCTCTCGAATATTCCCGATGTTCGGGGCGTCTGTATTTTTTAGCGAATTCATAGTCGTTCATCAATTCCTTAAATGACTTTCAGTTGAATACTCATCTATTCCGAGTAAATCCCTGTTCTTCAACAATGCTTCCTTCACTCAGTATCGAACCTGGAAGGCTGTCCGAGAATGCAGCATCGGCATAAGGAACCACATATCTGGCTATAATGACCACATATTATCGTCAAATACATTCCAGTATTCTCCTCAAATCTGTAATCATTCTATCTCAGCTATGAGGCTCTTCTGCTCAATGCCCATTATCGGACAACCTCCAAGGCACTGATGAATGCGCATAGCAACGCTGTGTAATTGAATCAGTAACGCAGCAGGGGCTCTGAAGAGCCGTTTTGCCTTCTGAAAACCAGTTTACTATTGGCAGGTCAGTTGCTATGTTTGCTTCAAGGTAGCCTGATACAGCAGAGTCTTTTTCGGCCCTGCACAAACTCGTCAGCCGGGTCTTGTGCATACGCAAGCCAGTATATAGAATCAAAGTGTATCAAAATAACAGAATTTAATACTTTTCAATTACCTGGAAGGAGTGAGAATGGACGGATTAATATATCTGGATAATTCTGCCACCAGTTATCCAAAACCCCAGGAGGTTTACGATTATATGAAGGAGTTTTATCAGTCACACGGAGTGAATCCAGGACGCTCCGGGTTTGATAAAGCTCTTGAAGCTGAGGAAGTTGTTCACTCTACACGTAAAATGTTAACGAAATTATTCAATGGCACAAATCCGAATCACTTGACATTCAGCTATAATGCTACTGATTCCCTCAACATGATAATTCAGGGGATGGTTTCAAAAGGAGATCATGTTATCACCAGTAATGTTGAGCATAACTCTGTGCTGCGCCCACTGTATCATAAAATGCATGACGGAGAGATTGAGCTGACCTATATACCGTTTGATGACAAAGGATATATCGATCCCGATGATGTTAAGAAGGCTTTCAAAAAGAACACGACTCTCGTGATCATAAACCATGCATCAAATATTATTGGTACGGTTCAACCGATTACGGAGATCGGCAAATACTGCAGGGAAGCAGGCATCTGTTTTGCCGTGGACGCAAGCCAGAGCGCCGGAGCTGTTCCCATTGATGTTGAGGCGATGAATATTGACATACTTGTATTTACCGGTCACAAGTGTCTCATGGGCCCGACCGGTATCGGCGGGTCTTACATTGGCGAGGATGTGCCTATAAAAGGCACACGATTTGGAGGAACCGGCGTTCGCTCCGCTTACCCCTTTCACCTTGAGGAATTCCCTTACAGGATGGAAGCCGGAACCTTGAATACCGTTGGTGTCGCCGGGCTTAACGCTGGTGTGAAATGGGTTCAGAGAGAGGGAATGGAAAAGATTCATAATAAAGAACTGGCTTTGTGGGACAAACTGCGGAGAAGTTTTCAGGAAATTGACGGCGTTACTACCTATTGCGCTGATGATACCGAGAACCAGAACGCCGTTCTCAGCATAAATATCGAAGGCTGGGTCGCGGGAGACGCGGGAACCATGCTTGATGTTGATTATAATATTGCGACCCGTACAGGATTACAGTGCGCTCCGCTGGTTCATGTACAGTTGGGAACCGATAAAATGCATGGAACCGTCAGGTTCAGCGTCGGCCCCTTCAATACGGAAGAACACATTGATAAGGCTATTGAAGCGGTTCGGGAGATTGCATCTATCAAGAAAACATGACTTCCCCAGCTTATATAAGCTTACAAACGGGTAATCGTGAACGAGTAGTATTAAAACCTGTATCTACAGCCTTCAATAGTATACTTTTCCGGTTAAGTCTAATAATTCTATTCGGGTTATGGTTTCAACAGCAAAGGATTTGAGAGTATGGGAATTGTTAATGTAAATGGCAAAGAGCTGAACGTTGACGGAGACGGATTCTTACAGCAGCCTGAGGTCTGGGATGAAGAGGTGGCAGCTGAGTTTGCGAAACTTGACGGCACAGGGGAATTGACTGAAAAACACTGGGAAACAATAAATCTGATAAGAGACCACTGGAAAGAGACTGATATGGCTCCTCCGGTGCGTAAGATATGCAAAAATACCGGCCTCAAATTGCGTGAGATTTATGGCCTTTTCCCGATGGGACCGGCAAGAGGCGCATGCAAAATAGCAGGCCTTCCAAAGCCTGATGGGTGTGTGTAGTATTCAGTGTTAAATTGATTTAAAAGAGTGTTCAGAATTTAAGCCCGGGTATTTGTCCGGGCTTAAATTAATGATAGAATCACTTCTTTCTAATATTTCTAATGAATTCATCTCTTGAAATAGTTGAGATGGAAGCTACTTCCCCGGGGTTAAAATCCATACAGACAGCTAATATCTGATTGTAATCGAAGACAGGGAGAGAATAAGCGTTGTCATTATTCTTCTTATTCAATTCATCCTGCATCCTGTCCAAATGCTGAAGGCAGGTTATACAAGAAGCTACAATAAACTCAGCATCTGTTTCTTTTTTGATAGCTCTCAATTTTTTAAAAGCAAATTCCGATGCATCAGCGAAACTTCCTTTTACGAAACCTCCGGCCCCGCCACAGCATTGAAGTTCCCTGCTATAGGTTTGAACAGAGGCTCCCAGAGCTTCGACAAGTTTCTGAAACATGCGTGGCCGTCCGGAAAGGCTGTCAAATCCGACGATCTCGCTTGGAAAGAGAGTGTGGCACGGGTATTGAACTATCGCGCTAATATTTTCAAGGGGATATTTAATAGATTCTCTGATCTTCTCCGGGCCGATATCGTTGAACAGGACGTCGAGCATATGGCGTACTTTAACAGTCCCACGGAATTGTTTTCCGGTTGGCTCAAGCAATCTGTTAACCTGTTCCCTTTTCTCTTCACTTTCCAGAAGTTTGCTTCTTGCTATTCTCAGTGAGCTGTAGCAGGAGCCGCATTCGGTGACAAGATCGACTTCTGCTTCTTCAGCAATGCAGAAGTTCCATGCGCTGATCGCAAGGCTTGCTGTCTCATCCGCAGAGGGGAATGAACCGAAAGCGGGGCAACACGCGCTTCCTTCCAGGTCAACCAGATCCGCTCCCAGCACCGGCATGGTCAATCTGATCGCACGCTCGACATCAGGCCTTACTGCCGGAACATTACAGCCGAGGAATAAGCCATATTTCATAAATCAGCTCCTGAACATATAATCGTTTTCTCTGACAATATCAGTATTTCTGAGCATCTCCTGAAATATCTTCAATAATTCAGGAAATTTAATAATCGTAGGAGGCACCGCCTCCAGCCCCACTGCTTTCCTTTTTTCCTGAACCTGCCCTACTGCCTGGGTATGACCGGTTTCAAATATTTCCGCTGTTGCCGCGGGAATGTACGTTTCGTCGTTTTTACTCTGCCACCTTCTTATATCAAGACATACTTCAAATGGGTGTACTCCCATCGGGCACATCTCTTCACAGGCAGAGCAGGTAACACAGAGCCAGGGTGTTTCATCTTCAAGAAGTTCGTCCTCAAGCCCGAGAAGAACCTTCCGCACCAGATTGCGTATGAAAAGCGGCGGGTCACCTTCAGCTGCCGGGCAGCCTGCAACGCAGGTGTTGCAGTTGAAGCATTTCCTGATATCACCGCAGTTATCTGTTATTTCCCGCCATAGCCCGGTATTTGTCTTTGTCAGGTCAATCATATCTCAATATTCCTGCGGCAACAGATTCAACTGCGCCAGGTTGAAGACCGGGCCGTCAGTGCAAACATATTTACTTCCTATATTGCACCGCCCGCATTTACCAATTCCGCATTTCATTTTCATTTCCAAAGAAAGAAATATCTGCTCCGGGGCAAGCCCCATTTCCGCAAGTACCGGCAGAGTGAATTTAATCATTACAGGCGGCCCGCAGACCAGAGCCGTGGTATTATCTGTATCTATGCTGAGTTCTTTAACAATAACAGGGACCACTCCTGTTTTGCCTTCCCAGCTCTCACCGCCTTTATCAACTGTTACATGCAGTTGAACATCACTGCGCTGTTCCCATTCCGACAGCTCATTCCTGTAAAGCAGCAGCCCCGGATTTCTTGCTCCGTAAACGACAGCTATATCTTTATACTGCTTTCGGTTTTGAGGATGCAGGATGAAGTTGGTGAAAGCCCTCAGAGTGGAGAAACCAAATCCACCGCCGATGATCAGAACATTCCCATTCCGGAGTTTTTCTAAAGGATATCCGTTTCCCAGTGGCCCTCTCATGCCAACCGTATCTCCGGGGTCAAGGTTGTGCAGCTCGGTTGTTACAAGCCCCACCCTGCTTACTGAAAAGTCGAGATGTTTTTTATCCATCGGCGATGATGCGATGCCAAAAGGGGCTTCACCGGCGCCCAATACTGACAGCTCAACGAATTGTCCCGGTATGAAGTTGAAGGTTTCTTCATCCTTATTATTGAGAAATGAGAGGGTAAGGGTCTTGATATTCCTGTCCTCTGTCTCAATATGATTATTTTCTACTTTCATCGGTATCGGGAGATACAGGTTCTTCATAGTCTGATTTCCTCATGCTTGCCATAAAAAGCAGTTAAGACCTGGCGAATATCCAGGTTCACAGGACATTGCGAAACACACCGCCCGCACCCCACGCAGCCAGCCATGTTATAATTATCGAAGCAATAGCTGAATTTATGCATAATGCGCTGCCGGTATCTTTCTTTATACGTCGGTCTGGGATTGAATCCTGATGTCTGCATGGTGAAATGGGGAAACTGACAGGAATCCCAGAGGCGAATCCTCTCTACTTTTCCCTTTGTCTCCTCGTCAATCATGTCGAAGCAATGGCACGTAGGGCAATGATAGGTGCATATGCCGCAGCTTAAACATTTTTCGGTAAGGATTTCCCAGGCTGATCCCTCAAAAGAGCTGTCCAGTTTATCTTTCAGTATCTTCAGCTCCATCTCGGGCTCTATCCTTGCCTTGCTCTTATTTATAACTATGTCCATTTTAGTTAATTCGTCATTTTGCGTGTTTTCAAGGTCAAGCTTCTCAACAAGCTCCGCGCCTTTTTCAGTAATCACCTGAATGATGTAGTCGTCACCAATATCAACGAACAGCAGATCTGAACCTTCCGATGAGAACGGGCTGCCTCCGGTTGTTGTGCAGAAGCAGGTTTCCTGCGGCCGAGTGCAGCCAAGTGAGATAATGGTCAGCGCATTTCTTCTATTCATGTAGTAGACATCTCTGCATTTTTCATCGTTAAAAACTTTATCAAGGAATAACAGGCTTCTTGCGTCACAGGGCCTTGCTCCAAAGAGAAGAAACCGTTTTTGTTCATCAAGATGTTCTTTCACACATGTTATATCCTCGTTATTTTTACAGGATATCAAAGTTTCCAGCTGAGGGATAACAGCTTCTTTCGGTGAATTCACAGAATTGGAGTAATCAAGGATCACCTCATCACCGGATTTTATTCTGTCATAGAGAACGATATCATCTTTCTCGATTGGAGCAAATATTACATACTCATTGATCAGGTTATTAAGATATTCGGTTATTTTACTTTTTTTAATTATTCTATAATCCATAATACTATTCCATAATACTATATATCAAGTATGAACTCCTCTGAGTCATCAGGCTTAAATACTGACAGGGGAGCCGGTTGATCTATATCCAGGCCGGTTTTATAACCAAACATATTCTTAACGTCAGCAGACATTTTTCTGTTGAGTTTTCTTATGTCCACCATCACAGGGCAGGCCCGCTCGCACGCGCCACACTCAATACACCTGCCGGCAAGGTGAATAGAGCGCATAATATGAAATGAAAGCGTATCACTCTGCTCAATTGTTTTGCCAACCCATTGTGGTTGTGTAGCATCAACAAAGCACTCTTTACAATAGCATAGCGGGCAGGCGTTTCTACAGGCATAACAGCGTATGCACCTGTCTATCTCGTCAGTGATGTACGCCCATCTTTCCTCAGAGGGTTTTTCGTTAAAATCAGTTACATCCGTAAACTCATCAGTCTTCTGTTCCTCGATTGTGTTTCCAATAAATACATCGCACATAACCGGATTCCTGTTAGCGCAGACCTGACAGGCTGGATAAAAGAATTCATCTTTTTCAACAGCTACATTCAGAGAATCACCCGTAATCAACAACTGCCTGCCCTGATCTTCAATACCTGTAATATTTCTACTCTGACACCTTATCATTATTCGTTTTCTGTCAAGCATCCCTTCGCACGGTACGCCGATTATTACGATCCGCTCTCTTTGAACCTGTTTTTCTTTTATAAGCTCAACGATTGCGCGGGTATCACATCCTTTTGCGATGATACCGATTTTGCCTCTGGCTTTCGACAGGTACAGGCTCAGATTATTTCCGCAATATTCATTCCATATCAGCTTTTCAATATCCGCTTCATTTCTAATGAAGCAAGGGGTTGCGGAAAGAGGTATTGACCCCTTCTCAAAGCCGATTATTACATCGACTTCGCCCTTTTCCAAAAGCTTTCCTGCCTCTTCCCTGATTTTGTTTGATACGTCTGTCATTATAATTACTTGATTATTCCTTTAAATCCCAATTCCAGGGCTTCAGGGAGCGCGAGATCAACTTTACAAACACTTCTTAACCAATCTCTTCGCTGGCCCCAGCGCTTTTACTGTTTCGGTTACCCTGTTGATTACTTCTGCGAATTTTCCACCCTCGGATGCAGATACCCAGGTAAATTGCACCCGTTCCTTTTCAATACCTATGTGTTCCAGCTGGCTTTTCAGCAGGGCAAATTTTCTTCTGGCGCTGTAGTTGCCGGTTAGGTAATGGCAATCACCGGGATGGCAGCCGCTGACCAGAACACCGTCCGCGCCATTCTGCAAACTGGAAAGTATGAAGAAAGGGCTTATCCTTCCTGAGCACGGCACCCGTATGACCCTGACATTCGCTGGATACTGCATCCTGCCGACCCCTGCCAGGTCAGCGCCCGCGTAGCTGCACCAGTTGCAGAGAAACGCGATTATTTTCGGCTCCCAGCTGGTCTCTTTATTTCCCATTTTCATACCTGTTTGTTAATCCGATCTGTTCTCTATTTCAATATCTTTGTAGAGTTGGAATACTGGATATACTGCTGACTGTTGGTTTTATCAATTACTCCAACACTCCAAATGCTCCATTCTTTATCATCGAGTAAATCTCATTATTTGTAAATCCCATGATATCAACAGCGCCGCACCTGCATGATGAGGCGCACACGCCACACCCTTTACAGAGGGCTTCGTTGACTGTTGCCGTGTTATCTTCCCCGTCAATTTCAATTGCAATAAACGGACATAATTCCATACACATACCACAACCGCTGCATTTATCCTTGTTAATAGTACTTACCGTAGCGCCCGATTCGATTTTATCCCTGCTGAGTATAATGCAGGCTCTGGATGCGGCGGCTTTTGCCTGAATAATACTCTCAGTAATCAGTTTAGGGCTGTGAGCCAGGCCGCACACAAAAACACCCTCGGTCGGAAAATCTACAGGGCGCAGTTTTATATGAGCCTCCATGAAGAAACCGTTCTCATCTAACGGTACTTTGAATAGCCCTGCCAGCTTTTTACTGTCCGGAGAAGGAATGATTGCTGTAGCGAGGGCAAGGATATCAGCATCTATCGAGAAGCTTTCATTAAGTATCAAGTCATTAACAGTTACTTTGATAAAGTCTTTTCCTTCTTTGCTGATTGCCTCTACCTCAGGTTTGTCTGAAACATCATACGGAATAAACAGTACACCCTTTTCCCGCGCTTCAAGATAATACTGTTCCTTGAAACCATAGGTTCTTATGTCCCGATACAGAACATAGATATTTACGTCAGGGTTCAGTTTCTTCAATTCCAGAGAGAGCTTTACCGCTTTACTGCAGCATGTCCGGCTACAATAGGACCTTTCATCATCTCGTGAACCAATACACTGGATCAGAACGATGTTCCTGCTCGTTGAAATCAGGTTATTCTTCTTCGCTATTTCACCTTCCAGCTCAATTAATGAGAAAACATTCGGGTTGTTACCGTAAAGATATTCATTCGGTTTATAGATATCACCACCGCTGGCAATTACAACCACTCCGTGTGTAATTTCCTTTTCTTCTTTACCCGCGCCAATTACAAGTCTGGTCTTGAAATTGCCGACATACCCGCTCACATCCAGGATTTCAGCTTCTGTATAAAGGTGAATCAATGGATTGTTTGATACTTCATCAATCAGCTCCTTTAAATACACCTGAACATCAAAACCTTCTATAGTGGAATAAATGTTATTGGCGATTCCTCCAAACCGCGAGGATTTTTCTATCACATGAACCTTGAAACCCTGCCTGGCAACGGTCAATGCGCTCACCATTCCTGAAATGCCACCTCCAACAACCAGGGCTGAATGGTTAACCTCCAGGTTTGTCTGAAAAAGAGGTTCGATCAGTTTCGCCTTTGCGACGGACATTCTAATGAGATCTTTTGCCTTTTCTGTTGCTTTCTCCGGCTGGCCCTGATGTACCCATGAGCATTGATCACGGATATTTGCCATTTCAAAGAGGTATTTGTTGAGCCCGGTCTCTCTTAGTGTCTCCTGGAAAAGCGGCTCATGGGTTCTCGGGGTGCATGCGGCAACTACAACACGATTGAGATTATGCTCCTCTATTCTTTCCTTTATTTTCTGCTGGCTGTCCTGTGAGCAGGTAAAAAGGGAATCTTCAACGAAAACCACATTCTGTAGAGTGGCTGCGTAGTCTTTAACAGCGGATATATCCACCACACTGCCGATATTAATACCGCAGTGACAGATAAAAATCCCGATCCTTGGCTTCTCGCCGATAATGTTTTTTTCCTGAGGGTATTCTTTATCCCTTGCAAGGGTGTGCCGTGCAGCAGCAAGAATGCCGGAAGCCTCGCCGGCTGCAGCGCTTGCTGCCATCACTGTTTCAGGAATGTCCTTTGGCTCTGAAAATACACCGGCGGTAAATATTCCTGCTCGAGATGTGCTTACCGGTGAGAAGTCTTCAACCCGGCAAAATCCATGCTGGTTCAGTTGAATGCCTAATGTTTTAGCCAGCTCTTGATTTGCTTCACTTTGAGTAACCCCTACGGAAAGCACAACAAGGTCAAACTCCTCTTCTTTTATTTTGTTATTCTCAGAAAACCTGAGAATGAGGTTTTCATTCTCATCGCGGTAAATCCGGTGAATCTCTGATTTAACGAATCTGACTCCGTGCTCCTCTTTTGCGCGCTCATAATAATTTTCGAAACCTTTGCCGTATGTCCTTATATCTATGTAAAAGATGGTTGTATTCAGGTCAGTTGAACTGTGCTCTTTCGCTACTACTGCTTCCTTTATCGCATATGTGCAACATACCGCTGAACAGTAGTTGTTGTTTACTTTATGAATATCTCTGGAGCCCACACATTGAATCCAGGCAATTCTTTGCGGTGGTTTCATATCAGAGGGCCGGAGCAGCTGCCCCTGATAGGGGCCGGAAGCACTCAGGATTCTTTCAAATTCAATGCTGGTAATCACGTTTTTGAAAATGCCATAACCGTAATTTGCGATGAGACCGGCATCAAATTCTTCAAATCCCGGAGATAGTATTATGGAGCCTATATTGATCTCCAGAGTATTCGGCTCCATTTCGAAATCTATAGCTTCTGCGGCGCAGTGCCTGGCACATATCCCGCACTCCAGGCATGCCTCTTTTTCAATGGCAAAGGTTGGGGGATACGCCTGCTCAAAAAGACGAAAGATTGCTTTTCTCTGGCTTAATCCTTTGTTGAATAAATCAGGCAGCTTTACCGGGCATTTTTCAGCACAGTCACCACATCCTGTGCATTTGTCCATAGCAACGTATCTTGGCTTCTGCTCAATGACCGCCTTGAAGTTTCCGGGCTTTCCGCTGATCCCTTTCAGCTCCGCGTTGGTGAGAATTTCAATGTTGAGATGCCTTCCGCATTCCACAAGTTTGGGAGAGAGGATACACATGGAGCAGTCATTGGTAGGAAAAGTTTTATCAAGCTGAGGCATTGTTCCGCCTATTGCGGGGGATTTTTCCACCAGATATACTTTGAACCCGGACTCAGCAAGGTCAAGAGATGACTGGATACCGCCTATGCCGCCGCCGACAACGAGTACCGCTCCTGTTATCCGAGTCGATGACATAGTTCCTTCTTCACATCCATTCCTGCGGAGCGGTAAAAAGATGCCAGATACGTTTTGCTGGCTGATAATGACGAGGTAAATATAATAGATTGCTACTCGGCATGACCGAGAGCTTACATTAATTATCCGGTTCACCCAGCTTGTAGCTTCTTATCGAGTGTACCGATTCGCGGTCGAAGGTGAGCAGGCCGATTTCCCTGATCCATCCTCGTATTGGAAGATTGATGATTTCCATGCAGGTATTAATCGCTTCCGGAAGATCTTCCGGCGGGAGCCCCAGGGTCAGTGAACAGTGTGGTACCCATGAGCCGGGGCGGTATAGCCCCTCCGAGAAATCCTTCATTTCCTTGAATATCCTGTAAAGCTGATCGTGTACGATTATGAGTGAAGGTGTAAAAACCGGGCCGAGGAACACAGTCCCGCTTTCGGGGCCGAAGGTTGCTATAGAAGAGAAGGTAACTGGAAATACCCTGTGGGTCTTGGCAAAGTCCGCAAGGTCATCCAGGATGAAATCAGGATCCAGATTCTCCCATATAGCCAGGGTGAGATGCGGTTTGCCGCCTGACCGCAGAAGCGGTGATGACAATCCCCTTGTTCTCAGAATGCTCCAGGCCCGTCTTATTGTGTTTTCAGTCTCGCTGTCAAGAAAAAGACATATGTCACATGCCATCACAAATCACTTCCATCATTTTGTAATTGCGCCGCAAGTCATTCTATGTATATGTTTGCCTTCATGGAAAACAGCACTTTAAGGGAATATACCCACGGAGTGGTTCTTGCGCCGATGGCAGGTTCCACCGACTCGGCGTTCAGAAGGATATGCCGCCGTATGGGGGCTACCGCGGTGGTGACTGAAATGGTGGCAGCCGCGGGATTATCAAGAAAATCAGTTAAATCACACAGATTACTTCGTTTCCACGCTGAAGAAAAACCGATAGGGGTTCAGCTTTTCGGGAACAGGCCTGGAGATTTTGAGAGTGCGGCCGAGCTTGTTTCCGTGATGGGTTTTGATTTCATTGACATCAATGCAGGCTGTCCTGTGAAAAAGGTGCTCAACAGCGGTTCAGGTTCGGCTCTTCTGAGGAATATTCCCGCGCTTACAGCTATTGTAAGGGCTGTTTCGTCTCATACTTCGCTGCCTGTAACCGTGAAGATCCGTATCGGGTGGTCACCTTCGGAGCCTGTTCCGGACAGTCTTCCCGCGCTGCTCGCCGACGAAGGGGCTGCGGCAATAGCTGTTCACGGAAGGTACAGATCGGATATGTTCGCGGGAGAAGTCAGAAAAGGGGAGATTGAGCGAATCGTGCGTAATTCACCGGTTCCCGTAATCGCAAACGGTGATTCGAGGAGCGTCCGCGATGCACTTGACCTTTTGGATGCAACCGGAGCTTCAGGATTGATGATAGGCAGAGGTGCCCTTGGCAATCCATGGATATTCAGGGGACTTGTTACAGGGAAAACCGAGGATGCCTCTCCCCTTCCCGAGGAGGTTGTATCAGCAATCCGGCAGCAGTACAAGATGATGAGTGAGTATATACCGGTGAATCACCTCTATCATATCCTGAGAGGGCAGCTGCTTCATTACATAGGGGGGTTCAGAGGCGCTGCCGGGCTTCGGGGCAGAGCTGTGGGGGTGGATTGCGAAGAGGATCTGTCAGATATTCTATCCGAACTGGAGGAACTGCTTAACGCGGAAAGGCAGCGAAAGAATGAGTAAAGCAGCGGCGTTCATCGCTCTATTTATCCTCTTTACTCTCTCCTGCGGACCGGAAGATACCGTTGTCCTGCCGGATATTGCACAGTACACAGCTGATGAGCGCTGCAGATACACCTGGCAGGAGAACGACGGATGGGCTTTCATCGCCTGGGCGATAGAAATCGATGGCGGAGCTGAGACGCTCGCGATACAGTCAGGTTATTCCCCGTCGGAGCGGCCACAGCCGGGGGAAGAAATAACGCTGCCACTTCCGCAAGAACTCTCCGAAGCTTTTGAGAACCGCCTTGAAGCCGCGCGGCTGGTAAGGGAAGCTACCGAAGTGCTTGAAACCGGGGACACAACCTCTGTAAGGAGGCTGCTGGAATCAGCGATGCAAAGGGATCCCCAATGGTCCATTCCGACCTACAATATTTCTCTGATAATCCTCAGACAGGAAGGTCCCGGGGCTGTCCTTGAGATACTTGAGCCCATTGCCCATAAATACGACGCTGCTCTTATCCAATCCGAGATAGCCTGGAACTGCGGCGATCCTGACGAAGCGCTGAGGCAGCTTGAGATATGCCTTATGGACGAATCTCCTCCTTTTGAAGCACTGGCGGCGGCAGCCCTTATTTACACTGTCACAGGAAATTACTACCAGGCTTCGGGAATATGGAGGGAAATTCTGGCCAGTCCTGAAGCGGACGCTTCAATCAGGCTTATGGCCGTCAGGTACGCTATCCTTCACGAAGAACGAAACAGAGAATCCCAGGAATGCGTCAGACAATAAAGCATCGGTATAAACCAAATCTGACGCCCCTGACAAAAGCACAAGCCATTGATAGAACCTTGTAAAGCTATATTATGATGCAATATAAGTGTCGTTTTGGCTCTTGACAATGACGTGCCTATTAACTATGATAATTACTTATCAAATTATGGTCACCGAAGAAATGGTTGACGTCAATGACAAGCCTGGCGGCAATGTGATTCAGAGCCCTTCTGATCCTGATACTACATATGATGGGCACAAGAGTCCTGATTACCAGGTTCAGCTATCTGAGACCTGTTAAGTGTCAAGCGACAATATGTTCTTCCTGTCGGTAATATTAATCTTCGCTCTTCAGTTAAGATAAGAATGAAGTTCAGCTGATCACCAGCGCAATCCCTCAGACAGCCTGTAAACACGATTCACAGGCAGTTGAGAATGTGCGGAATCCAGTTGACAAAGAAGACCTTCGCAATTCGCGGTATGACAATGGTTTATTCTGCAATCCCATAACCTGCTTTGCTCCTTTCTCGGACAGTCTCCTATGTTCGTACGAACTCCCGTAAAGGTTCATAGTTGTACTTATCTGCTGCGTGAAGAGCTGCGATGTATCTTTGCCTGGCGCTACCAGCTCTTGATAAATATTCACTTCCCCATGTAAATCTTGAACAGTTGAGGATGTTTTCAAGGAGTAGATCAGTCATTAACCGAGCATGACGACCATTGCCGTTGGGAAACGGATGAATCAACACCAGGCTATGATGAAAACGGACTGCCATTTCATCAGCCGGATACTCCTGAAGCTCTATCCATAAGCACACATCATCGAAGAGGTTTTTCAGGTTCGTTGAAATCTGATACCACGGTCCGCCGATATTCTTGTCGCTGCGCCGAAAGTGTCCTGCCCATTTCCAAACACTGGCAAACATGCGCCTGTGGAGTTCTTTGACGAATTGTTCATTCAGAATATCTGTCGGTTTTGTACTGTCAAGCCAAGCCATCGCCTTAAGAATATTTTCCTCTTCCCAGCGATCCAATTCAATACGTGTTGTTATGTGAGTGAGAATGAGCTCTTCTGCTTCGTCTGGATCAATGGGTGTGGCTCCAACTGGATAGTTGAAATCAGGCATCATTCATCCCATAGATTTGATGGAAGCTTATCCATGATTTCTTCGATCATATTGGACAGGATTTCCATGTTTTCCTTTTTACCGAGTGCCTGATTCTCAAGCTTCATAGTGTGAGAGGCTCGAGCAAGGCGTTTGCCTGCAACTCGCTGTGCTCTATTCCGAGTGATTTCTTCAAGACTCGTTCGAGGAACAATAGCGTAAACGAAAACACACTCCACTGCCTCAGCAGCTCTTCGCAAAGTTTTGAGGGTGACTGAGGCATCGATTTCCCGCTTCTCTATTATGGATACTCGTTGCTTTGTAACGCCCATGCGCTCGGCAAGTTGTCTCCCACTCATTCCCAAAGCATTTCTGACAGCTCTAATCCAGCCCTTGGGCGGAATCGGTATTGCAAGCATTGGTTGAAACTTTGCTAATGTTATCTGTAATTGTTCTCTGACAAGCTTGTTGTTCGTTTTCATTTCATAACCCCCCTGTATGTCAATATATGTATTTACAGATACGCCTATATCGTCAATACAAATATTGACATAGAGAGCTGCTACGTCAATATATGTATTTACAATGTAATTTTGAAGAACATCATTTGAAAATCACAAAAATGTGAGGCAGAGAATTAGAATATTACCTTAAACACTGTGAAAAGCGCAAGAGTGTAAACAGAGAATATTAAATATCAACGAATCCGAGTTCGGTACTGTAGAAATAGTGCGCCTCATCGCCGGTGCTCAGTATCTTTATATCCAACCTGGAATCGCCGTTGTAATCGTCTACTTCCACAAGGTGCGGAATCCAGTTGACAAGGAAGACCCGCTCTTTTACGAAGTGTCCCG
The DNA here is from genome assembly GCA_013138965.1 of Candidatus Aegiribacteria sp. Classification (GTDB taxonomy): domain Bacteria; phylum Fermentibacterota; class Fermentibacteria; order Fermentibacterales; family JCC-6; genus Aegiribacteria. The sequence continues at coordinate 325 of WTBT01000077.1, read as the reverse complement.
GTTCCTGCATGGATATCACGAGTTCATGCATTTCACGAGATTCAAGAAGCACAACTCTGACAAGAACACCATCCATTTCCATCTTTTCGTTGTAGATAACCCTGTTTACCGCGCATGACATAACCAACTGCTGTGCCAGCAGTGATAAGATAACTGCGATGCTGAAGAGGAAATTGAATTTCATAATACTTCCTTCGATCTAGCGTGAGTTTCCTATGAAATAGAAAATCCCATACAGATTGAGTGCCGTAACTTGCTAGACCTGAAGCGGTTACGGTAATTCTTTTTACTAATTTTCATGTATACACTAACAAAGTGAGTTTAT
>WTBT01000044.1 GCA_013138965.1 Candidatus Aegiribacteria sp. | reverse complement strand
GATTTCGTAAATCGTCAGGGATACTGTATCAAGTACGGGAAGATGAATACTGAAAATTGCACATCCATATGCAGGATTTGATTCGATAGATAGGTATGATTGCTCCCCGATGGAACCTGCTTCATCTCCGATCCCGCCAAAGTAGAAGAAATCTATACCGAATCAATTCCATTCAATTTTAATGCTGTGTTGCGACTATCTGGATCAATGGCAATATTTGATTATTGTGGCTGAATGGTTACGTATTATCTTAACATATGGATGAATTTTACAGAATTGGAGAGGATGATATGAAAACACTGCTGACCTTTGTAACAGTGCTGTCAATGCTGACAGTTGCCTGCGGAAGCGGAGTCGTGACCCGCGGCAACCTGATAAGAAGCGCCCTGCCGGAGAAAACACATACACTTACCGATGCCTGGCCCCTGGCTGCCAGCGCTCTTTTCGCCCGGGGATGCCCTGTTCAGCCGGATACCTATACCGCTGCACATGATATATCAGGAAGCGGCATAATCGTTATTTATGTAAGAAGCCACGATTTCGACCCCATGGCCGTGGTAATCGACGGAGATGGAAACCCTGTTGCCTTCAGCAGCAGCTGGAAAGGGACTGACGGCGCAAGGATCGTACTTGATGGCACCCCGTCAGGGGGGAAACTCCTGATCTTTTCATCTGATGATACCAGAGGCCTTTACGATGTTGTTGTTGAGGAAGGCACTCCTGATGATCTTGCGACTTTCATCGATGCCACCGATTTTTCAGGTGGAACGATAACAGGCTGGATCGAAGAGGACAGCTACAATGACTACCTTAACAGCATCCTGAGAGAAGCGCTTGAAAACGATGTCTTCGTATATAACTATTCACAGGCAGAGCTGTTTCCTTTCATGATAGAGAGCGAAGAACTGGTTTCAATATCACTGGAATCCGATGATTTTGACCCCTATCTGGTTTTATTAGCCGTTGAAGATGGAACTTACACATTCGTGGAATACAACGACGATTACAGCGGCTCTGACTCCAGAATTGTAAGAGAACTGGATGCTGGAGATTACATCGCCCTTGTTATGCCCTACTCCGCCGGAAGTCACGGAAGGTTTACTCTTGCGATGGAATCCATCAATGAGGAAGCGCTGGAAACAGTTGAAATCCCCGCTCACCTGATGGATGTGGACTACGTTACTGAAATAATTCCTGACAGAAATCTCGCAATCGCCTGGTGGCCTGGAATGGTAGAGAACTGGGAAGCGCCCGAGTTTCTCACTCCCTTCACTCCGGTGGCTAGTTTTACATTCACTGTTGAAAGTACTTCGCTTTACGAATTGAACGCTTCCGGTTACACCGATGTATGCCTTACCCTCCTCCAGAGGGATGCCGAAGGCAACATACAATGCATCGCCTCAAACGATGATTACGCTGATCCCGGCTCTGACTCAAGGATTGTTAGACCCCTCCTTCCCGGTGATTACATTGCCCTTGTATCACCCTACAGCGGTTCGAGTGAAGATGAGGTGATATTCTCATGGTCCGAAGATGATGAGAGCATAAGCGCCCTAAGAGTCGGCAGGTCAACGGAAGTATACGTATCTTATGAAACCGAAAGCCTTATTTACAAGCTCAATTTGCAGGCTGGCAGAAGCTACTCGGTATCCGCTGAAAGTGACGAACTGGATACAGTCATAACACTGATTATGTCTGACGGAGAGAATCTTTACGACGATGACGGCGGGGATGGAACCAACTCCCTTCTATACTTTACAGTCAATGAAAACCAGGCGGGAGATAGCTTCCTTATCGTCGGCAAGTACTCCTCGGGAGAAGGCACCTTTACCATTCTGCTTGAAGAAACATCAAGATAGGATAAGTTGACCAGGGGCTGTCAGCAGCCCCTGGTCATGGAAGCCAGCTATTACTGAGTGGAGTACCGGATTCTGAATTCATTTCCAATCTGAAATGCAAGCGAGCGTTCCAGCCGGGAGACCATTACTTCTATTTTTTAAGTCCGGATAATTGAATTGCAGCATAGCGCCTGCCTGGGCTGACAATTACATATTCTTTCAAGTAATCGGGAATGAATCTTGATGAGATATAGCTAAGTAGTATTATACGATTCAATCAAAACTGTTACTCTACATTATTAGGCAGGAATCATGAAAACACAACGAGCTATATCCATAAATAATAGCCTGGCGCATGGTATATGCAATTATTCCTGCAGGTTGTGCGGTATAAATACAGCCAGCTATGACGGCCCTAGAGAGTTTCAATCATATATTGTTACGAAAACTCTTATTCAACGAGTATTGGAATCAGCAGAATCCGGAACTCATGTGCGCTATATAGCCAACTCAGGCGATGGTGAGCCAACACTTCACCCTGAGTTCAATGACAGAATAAGGATGTTCGGTGAAATGCTAAGTGAATGGAGTGTATCCGCTGTTCCACCGCCGGAAGTCTCCGTTGTGACAAATGGCTCAAGACTGAACATACCCGGAATAATGGATACGTTTCTTGAGAACAGTATCTCACTGATTATCTCCTTGCCCACAGTGAAACCTGAATCCTACGGATTGATCATGACGGGTGACAGCAACCGGGGAGAAGCATTGCTGTCCAGGGTATTGCCGGGTGTTGAAAAGGCGATGGAGTACAGAGCAGCGAAACAGTTGTCAAAACTCTATTTTCATATCTCTCCACCGGCGACCGAGATCATAAGACATGATTTCCCGAAGACAATTGACTTCCTGACGAGGCTTGCCCGCGGGAACGGACTTGGAGAGATAGAACTGATACTGTTCCCCGCGACCAGTAACCGGTCGGGCCTGATCAGGAACACCGTTGTTACAGTCGATATGTACAAGGATTTGTTCAGGCGGTACAACGGACATGCTGTTAATGGCGTGAACATCCGGATGAAACTTGTCCTGAAGCGTTTCTTTTCAAACACAGGCGAGATAGCAGACCTTGTGAGGAGCTTCAGATTTCCCTGTCTCTGGAACGCGAATTTCTTTATTGCCGCTGATGGAAGTTCAATCTGCTGCAATGACCAGTCCGCGCGGAACCCTCTCGGCAATATTCTTTTTAATTCAATCGATACCTTAATGCAGTATAAAGAACAGTATATGCCCGGTCAGATATGTGCCGGCTGCAATCAGTCGCCGGAGCGCCTCAAAGGATCCCCTGAAGCAGTTCTTTTTTCCTTAATCGCGAGATTTCGCATGTTGTCAGCTGCAGTCCTGAATCGATATTCGGCAACAAGTGACAGCGTAAGAAAAGAATCTCTTCTTTCAGGAAAAGACATTGTCACACGAACTGATAGCCTGTCTGAAGAAGTTAAACAAGCCGGTGAAGATACAATTGATGTAATTTCAGATTCCACGCTCCCGGAGAGCATAGATGAGATAAAAGAAGCGTTCAGATTACTGTATGATACATATCTCTTGTCCGGTTTTCAGAAACCGGATCCTTCTTCGATGAGAATAAGCTTCCACAACCTCCTGCCAACAAGTTTTCTGATAACTGTCAAAAAAAACGGGAAAGTCTGTGGTACACTTACCGTAATCCGAGAGTTCGATGATAGACTCCCGATTAACGAGCTTTTCAGTAATGAAATCGGTAAAATCCGGAGGAAGGATTCTCTCATATGCGAATTAGGCGGTCTGGCGGTGGATACTTCACTGACGAATCGTGAGAGCAGAGTAGTCCTACTTTCCCTCTTCAGAAAAGCTTTTATCCTGGGTTATGATCTTCTGGGCTGCACCGATTTCTGTATGACGATCAATCCGCGCCATACTGACTATTACCAGAAGGAATTCAAATTTGAAAAGATCGGACAGACAAAGAGTTACGATAAAGTGAACGGCGCGCCTGCTGTCCCGCTGAGACTTAACCTTGTAAATGGCGCTGAATTGTTTCGAAAAAGTAATCCGCAGCTATATTTTGCTGTAAGAGATCGCCGTAAAACTGTAGAGCGACTTTTGCATGAACTGCATAATCAAAGGAATTTATTTAACATAAAGTATATTGACAGTCTTATTAAAAACAAAAAAGATCTTCTAACAAACCTGACAGAAGAAGAGAGAGAAATTCTCAATAGCTATTATCCTGAATTGAGATAGACTGGAACGTGGCCCCATCTCTGAAGAGCCCTGTACACCCGAATCCGGCTCTGAGAGGATGCTTAAGGCTCTGGGAAAGAATTTCACATTAAAGCATGTTGAACGTGCCGCCCGGCTCCTCTGCAAAGCCGGTATACCCGTTATCTGGTATTTCCTTTTTGGAGGACCTGGAGAGAATGAGACTACTGTCAGAGAAACCTTCAGTTTTATCGAAGAGAATATCCCAAAACGAGATCTAGTCTTCATAACAAGCGGTATAAGAATACTTCCGGGCTCACCACTTCACGTCTATGCTCGGAACATTGGCCAGCTTCCCGATGGAACGGATATACTGAAACCTTTCTGGTTCCAGCCGGAAGGGATCAACAAGGAAACTATGTTATACATGATCAACAGGGAAGTCATATCGCATGGCAACTATATTAACCTTCAGGACAATACGGATGAATCCGTATTGGCATTGACTCTTAAAAGGGTATATTCATTTCTGGGACTGTTATACGAAGAGATGTTATTTATAGGTTGACGGATTATAACAGGTACAGGTTGCGGAAACTGGAAAAAGAATATAGAGAATATCTATCGTAGGGGTTAAAATGGTCTACATCGGCGAAAGTCAGAATACTGAATCGGAAAAGGCCGGTCGGGAAGCTGCCGGTGAGGCAAAGAACCGGATCATCGGCAAGGATTCAATTTCCTGGGCACTGGCTTTCTGTGGCGGCCGGCATGAACCGGACTCAATCTTGAATGGAATAAGATCCGAGCTGGGTGATATTAGTATCTATGGCGGGTCAGCGGTTGGAATAATCACGAACAGCTCACTTGGATACACCGGTTATGAATGTGGTCTGGCAGTATTTACCGCTCCATTTCCTGTACCGGAAGTGGCAATGATCGACAGTATGGAGGCAGGCGAGTATGAGGCCGGCAGGAATCTTGGCCTTGAACTCGATGAAGTAGCTGCAGAAGGTGACACCGTACTCATATTTTACGATAACACACGCTCAGCGCCGCCGCCTGTGCTCTACACCGGGAGCCAGCTATTAGATGGCCTTTATTCCGGGCTTGGCGGGAAAAACCTGCATATTATCGGCGCCGGTATGATTGGCGATTTTTCGTTCGCGCCAAGTTTCCTTTTTGATGGTTATAAGAAGATTAAGCGTTCAGCCATTGCCATTGTCCTTTCAGGAGAAAGACTGCAGCCTCATACGACACTTATTCATGGGTGTTCTCCTGTTAGCTCGTTTTTGGAAATCACCAGAATAGACGGTCCTGTCCTCTACGAACTTGATGGCCGCCCCGCAATAGAAGTCATATGTGAGAAACTTGCTATTGAACAGGAAACCATACCTGAGATCATCCAATCACTGATGTTGACCATAGGGAAAAAGCATGGCGATATTTATGCGCCTTTTGATGAAAACATGTATGTAAACCGGCTCATTATTAACTCAAACCCGGAAGATGGTTCCGTAAGACTCTTCGAAGCGGATTTCCAGCAGGGAACGAAGGTTCAGATCATGTCACGGGATAATCGGATGATGATAGAATCAGTGCGGAAAGAAGCTTCTGAACTGCTCGAAACCATTGACAGGGAAAAATCGGTATTTGCCATGTATATCGACTGTGCCGGAAGAGCTTCCAGCTTCAGCGGTTCTGAAGTTGAGGAGGCCGGCGTTGTCAGGAAGAAAATCGGAGACAGCATACCGCTACTGGGCTTCTATTCGGGTGTGGAGATCGCCCCGCTACTGGGTCGAAGCCGTCCGCTGGACTGGACGGGTGTGCTGACGCTATTCACAAATAGATAGAATTATGGATGATATTCAAACTGAAAGAGATTTCTATTACCAACAGTGTGACAAACTCGGAGGACGAATTCTGCAACTGCAGAAGGAATTGAATCAAGTATATACTGACGCAAGGCGTTCCCACACCACTACATCCCTTATATTGAAGACATACGACTTGATTAATCATAATGTCGCTGTTGAAGAAATCGGGAAACGTTTTCTCCAGGTGATTCTAAGCACAATGTGGGTTGATCGAGCCCTGGTTCTTTTATACGATGAGGAAACTGGTACTTTCACTCCACAATACTCTCTTGGCCTGGAGCGAAATTCCCCACCGTTACTCAAAATCGATGATACTGTACCTGAATTCCTGTTCGTAAACTCAAATACAGAATCAACTTCTGTGACAGTTTCTTTCTGTAAAGCAATTGAATCACAATATTTCATATGGGTTTTCAACCGGTTCGATGGGATTGCTCTACTAATAGGCAATGACATGGAGGATAGAAAATTCCGTCTTCCATTTGAGGAGAAAGACAGGGATATCGTTGAAAGCTCCCTTAGCGTTTTCATTGATATTCTCAAGCGAAAAGAAGCTGAAAAGGCGTTGTTGAAGTCTGAGAGAAGGTATCGTAATCTTGTTCAATCTTCGCCGGAGTCCATTTTCATTTACTGCAACGGTAAAGTTGAATTTGCGAATAATGCCGGGCTTAAATTACTTGGTGTTGAAAACCAGGAAGAAGTAATCGGTCGTCCGTCGATGGAGTTTATTCATCCGGAAGACCGGGAAAGAATCGGGACAATGATCAGGGAAACCCGGCAGAAACATTACGAAACTCCCCTCACGGAAGCAAGGTTCAGGAGGATCGATGGTTCCACCATTGATACGGAGGTTGTTGCAATCCCCTTCATTTTTCAGGACAGATCTGCAGTTCAGATAGTTGCCATTGATGTTTCCGAACGTAAGAAGATGGAGAGAGAGCTTGTTAAGGTTGAGAAAATTGAATCCCTTGGTATCCTTGCCGGTGGAATCGCTCATGATTTCAATAACATTCTTACCGGCATTCTGGGGAATATTGAACTGGCCATCGCATATTCCAGCCCCGAAAGAGAAGAGTACAAATTCCTTGAAAACGCCCATAGCGCATCAAACAGGGCGAAGGAACTGACATATAAGCTGCTGACTTTTTCCAAGGGCGGAGTTCCGCTGACGGAGTCTACAAAGCTGTCAGATATTATTACCGATTCCGTGAATTTCGTTCTTAGTGGTTCAAGCATCACGTGTGATTATTCGCTGCCTGCTGATCTGTGGCCTGTCGATATTGATGTGGTGCAGTTCAGACAGGTGATCGAGAATCTGACCATCAACGCGAACCAGGCAATGCCGAATGGAGGTGTCTTCTCAATAGAAGCGGAAAACATTGACGAAGAGACAATTAAGTCACTTCCCCTCAGTGTGAAGAGGTATGTGAAGCTTACCATAAAAGACCATGGAGTCGGAATATCCGAAAAAGACCTCCTGAACATATTCGACCCATATTTCACAACAAAAGACGGAGGAAGCGGTCTTGGTCTCGCAACAACATATTCAATAATCAAGAAGCATAACGGTTTGATTACCGTGGAGTCAGAAATCGGCACAGGCACGATGTTCATCATCCATATTCCCGTTTCTAAGAAAGAACCTTCCGAGGTAAAGAAAAAGGAGGAAGATCCTGAAACAGGCCAGGGAAAAATCCTGGTGATGGATGATGATGAGTCTGTGAGGATGGTTACCTTCCAGATGCTGGCTAAATTGGGATTCAGTACCGTCACTGCCAATGACGGGAACGAAACCATAGAGCTTTTCAAGGCTGCGATAGAATCGGGAGAACCCTTTGACGGTGTCATTATTGATCTGACAATACGGGGAGGCATGGGCGGAGAGGAAACTATAAGCAGGCTGCTTGAAATAGACCCGGACATAAAGGCTATAGTTTCAAGCGGATACTCCAACAACCCTGTCATGGCTAACTTCCAGGATTACGGATTCAGGGGTATTATCAAAAAGCCGTTCAACATCCGTGAACTGAGCGAGTGCATGCTGAATATTGTAAGCGACTGAGAAACCCGGTCCGCTGAATAATTTACGAGTTACTCACTTTTCGGGAGCAGTGATCTCATGCTGACTGTTGAAGGGATAACAGGGTAGTCAATTACAATCCTGTATGTCCTGAACTTTGCAGGATCCCACTGAAGTTTGCTGAATACATCCTCTATCATGTCGGTGTACCATTGTATGTATGGTGTATATGTAGCCTTTAACCCCATTTCCAGTTTCTGAATAGAAGCATTCATAGGAAGGCAGCTGTGCGGATTTCGGAATTCTGCCGGCATTGCCCAGTCGTATCCGGTAAACTCGCCGAATATGAACAATTCAGGTTCAAGGGGGCCAATCAGATCCAGGTGAACTATCTGATCGAAGACAAGCCTTTCCACTGGCGTTCTGGCTCTGACTACAACCTCCCGGTACCTGTCTTCCCTGGTTCTGTATCTTTTGAAGACATCCCTGGATATCTGGGCTGTAACGCATGTAATCGCCTCTGTATTACCGATAGGAGCTTCCTCAAGTTCATGCACAGTCCGTCCATCCCGTTTGCGGGAACAGATGACATTCGGCAACGGTTCCGAACAGAAGCTGTAGTAAAATGGTACACCTGTGGGATCGTCCTGATCAGGCTCCCTCTTTTCAAGTGGCTCGACCTTTATCAAGCTTTTCGGAACATTATCGTCATCTGTGAAGTAAGCCCATTCAAGCAGCCAGGGGACATTCGGTCTGTTCCTTTTAAAATCGATAAAGCCTCTGATGCTTGCTATATCATGATAGTCACCGTCGGCTGATGGAGCGAAAATCCATGTACACAGATGTGTGCTGGCCTGCACCCCGAGAAGGTGACTGTAAGCTGTGAAGGCCGCCTTCTGCTGAGACAGGTAGGCTTTGTGCCGGCCCTTTTCAGAACAGGACAGCAGCATCAGGTCGAATTCCTTCCTGCTGTCAGCGTGCTTTTCAACCAGCAGATCGAATTTCCGGCAGGCTTCCTTTGCTCTTTTAAGAAGCTTTTTGGGCGCGCCAAGTTTTCTGAAGCTTTTGAAGAGATTCCTGCATGCAGCTTTTCCAGGTATGAACTGGGCCGCAATGAAAGGGTCTGCTTCGCACGCGACGTTGTAAATCTTCCAACCCAGTTTTTTATCTATCTTCAGCTTTTTGTAGACATCTTTGGGGTTATCAAGTGATACATCCAGCGAATACAGTATATCGCCAAGCGCGCTTTTCATGAGGGTTATTACAGGCTTGATATCCTCGCCGAAACAGGAGTTGTCATTATTTTCCATTATCAATCCCCTCCATCAGGCACTGCATGAAGTATGTTCATTATCAGAAACATTATCAAGGTCGGAAGATGTTTCCGGATATTACATCAAAAAGAGTTCTTGACACGTTTCCGGAAACATGAAATATTTCTATTCAATATGAAGTCGGTACGAATTTACTGTTTAATCTTGTTTAGCTTTCTATTCAATTCAGGAAAAGGAGGACTCATGAAACTAATGTTCATACTGCTGTTATCTTTCGTGGCAGTACTGCCGGCACAGCAGATCATTCGTTCGTTCGATGCGCCTGGCACCAATATATCCGGACTTGCATACCATAACAATACGTTATACGCTGCAAGGTCGACATCAAATACTGTCTATGCGCTTAATGAAATGTCAGGTTCGGTCAACAACTCCTGGACGGTCTCCACAACAGGTTCTGAAACGGTAACGGGAATCGGCTATGCCGGAAGTCTGCTGTACGTAGCCGCAGATAATGGTACCGGGTACAGCGGCCATGTTTACAAGTACACAACATCCGGGAGCTATCAGGGCAACGCGGATGTTCTTTGTTGAAGCAGCCCTCTCTGGTCGGTGACCGGAGTAGGCGGAAACAGTTCGAACGTTTATCTGGCAGGCAACAAAACCAGCACAACGGGGCCGGAAATGATTGCAAGGTGCTCTCCGTTGCCTCTTGGCGCTTCAGTATCCTTTGCTACTCACATCAGCCAGATCAACAGTGTGAATATTTACGATATTGCATACACGAGTGCTAATGAAATATGGGCGGCAACAAACGATACCTCTTCACCGGTGAAATGCTACGCTTCCAACGGGAATCCCGGTGTCGAGTTTCCGAGCAGCCTTATATCAGCCGCCAGAGGTATCGCTTTCTACAATGTAGGCAGTTTAAACTACGTCTGGGTGAGCAATCCCGATGACAATAAGATTTACCTTGTATGTGTCAATCCCGTAGGAATTGAAGGTGGACCACATCCTGAGCCTGCGGAGATTGTACTTTCATCCGGCATGAATCCCTTCTATGAATCGGTAACAATATCCGCAACCGGTGTTTCAGAAAACGCGACTATTGAGATATTCGATATTACCGGAAGGTCCGTACTGAGAAGTTCCTTCAATGGAGCATTACATTGGGATGGACACGGCTCAGATGGAACAAGTGTTCCCAGTGGATATTACTGTATCAGAGTTCTGGACACCGACGGATGTACAGCTACGCTGAGCATTGTTAAACTCTGAGATCAACCCTTTTGCTTGGAGCTTCGCCCCGGATTGCCCAGCAGTCCGGGGCTCTCTTGCTCTACCTGATTTTAGATGGCGCATGAAGTATCCGTTTTCTTCATCTGCAGTTCAAATGAATTCAGTACGGATTCACGATACTCTATGCAATTGCATATGTATTTACTATGTATATATTGAAAGGAGATAATATGAAAATCTTGTTATTCGTTCTTATGGTTTTTGCAGCGGTATCCTTCTCCGCTGAAAGAGTTGTCCTTTTCGAGTACTTCACCCAGATTGGTTGACCCGGTTGTTACAACAGCTGGACAGCTGTTAAAAATGCTCTTAACCCCTTCGTAGCCTCGGGAGATCTTGCGCCCCTTTACCTGTTCTACAATGGCCCCGCGGCAAATTCATTCAACTCCGGAAGATTCGGTTTCTATGGAGTAACTGGCACCGCCACAGTGAAGATAGACGGCATTAACGCAAACACCAATCCGCCAACATATGCTAATGCCATCAACACCAGGCTTGCTGTGCCATCGCATATTGATTTCGATATCAACTTCGTCGGTGATTCCACAGGAGGAATGGCATACATCAGTATCACTGCAGAACAGGAACCCGCTCTGTCCTACCCCATCAAAGTCTGGTCCGTGATACTTGAGGATCACGAGATAGCAACATCCGCATGGGGCGGTTACAACGGGAAGGAAATGATGTGGATACCGGTTGCGTATCCTCTGGGTTCGCAGGGAAAGATTCTTAACTTCACAGGGCCATATCCGCAAACCATCAGTGTGGCCGGTTCCTATACACTGAATCCAACTATACACCCAATCGATAACCTGAATGTAGCCACTTTCGTACAGTACGCTTCGGGAACAAAAGAAGTTCTCAATTCGAATTTTATGGATCTTCCCGATCCTGCCACTGGTGTATCCGGCGAAGAGCCTGCTTTACCATCAGCGGTACTGACTGTCGCTCCGAACCCGAGCAATGGAAATCTTTCAATAAGCTGCCTGCTTCCCGCAGAGGAAACGGGAACAGTCCAGGTGTTTGACATCGCAGGAAGAGTTGTTGAGAGTTTTCCCGTTGATGGAGCTATAAGTACTTTCATTGAGGAAAGCGGAGTATACTTCGTGCAACTTACCACCGGCAGCGGCGAGATAATAAAACGCCAGCTGGCAATAATTCGCTGATACTCCAGTATCATTTCGGGGGCGGCCACAGGGCCGCCCCATTTTAATAGGGACGGAGGGAGTTTATTGCAATTATGTGAATAAAATGCAGGTCTTGATATGACTCACAGATAAACATGCGGCACACCTTCTGGTATGAGGTTAATCGATCTCCTTCACCCCAAAATGCTTATCCAGGTAAAATGCAAGCCGTTCCCTTGCATCTTCTTCACACTTGCCGCAGGAGGTGCCGATCTTTGTCATCTCCTGAAGCTGATAGTAATTGCGTGCTCCCTCAAGTACGGCAAATTCGATTTCTTCCTCCGAAACATTGAGACATTCGCATACGATCCTTGACTCGGTATCGTGGACCTTATCTTCCATACCATGTCCGCGGTAGTAGTTGTTGACGGCTTCCTGCAGAGCCTTGTCGCCCAGTACGGAGCAGTGAACCTTGTTATCCGGAAGCCCGCCGAGCTCGTTCATGATATCAACGTTTGAAATATTGTAAATATCCTCGAGGGTCATGCCCTTTATCATTTCCGATAGAACAGATGTACTGGCTATGGCGCTTGCGCATCCGAAGGTTTTCCATCTGCAGTCGGTGATCGTAAGTGTATCCGGGTCTATCTTCAAATAGAAGACCATCTCATCACCGCACTTTATATTGCCGACCTTACCCTTGGCATCGTATTCGAAATCCTCATCGTCGAACATGATGTTTCTGGGATTCATGAAGTGATCTTTGACTTTCTCCGAGTAAAGCCAGGAGCTCATCGTTCACCTCCGTAGACAGTGGACATTCTGCGCAGTTTCTTAACGATGCCGGGAAGAACTTCCAGCACATAATCAACCTCTTCGCGGGTTGTTGACCTTCCCATACTCATCCGGAGAGAGCCGTGAGTGAATTCAACAGGAAGATTCATCTCCAGCAGGACATGGGATGGATCAAGGGATCCTGATGCACATGCCGAACCTGTTGAAACTTCCACCCCTTCATAATCAAGGTAAAGGAGAAGCGACTCCCCTTCAACCCCTTCAAAGGAAACGTTGAGTGTGGAGTGAAGGCAGTGTTCCGGATCACCGTTGAAATGGATGTTCTCGATCCGGCTTTCTATTCCCTCCCGCAGCACTCTATTGAGTTCAGCAAGGCGTTCAGCCTCGGCATCCATCTCTTCAGCACGGAGTTCAACCGCCCTTCCAAGACCAACAATGCCGAGTGTGTTTTCCGTACCTGCCCGCCGCCCCATCTCTTGATGGCCACCCCTGATCAGTGGGCAGAAGGGGGTGCCCTTCCTTACGTACAGAGCTCCGACCCCCTTCGGGCCATAGATCTTGTGGGCTGAGATGGTCAGAAAGTCAACATTCAGCTTCCTGACATCCAGGGGCAGCTTGCCCACCGCCTGTACGGCGTCTGTATGGAAGAAGGCTCCCGAGGCATGAGCTATTTCCAGGGCTCTTTCAACATCCTGAATCGCGCCTGTTTCGTTATTCACCATCATAATGGACACGAGCGATGTATTCTCAGATACTGCCTGTTCAAGATCGTCCATTTTTATAAGACCCCTGCTGTCCACACCTACGCGCCAGACATTTGTTCCCCTGTTTTCAAGACACTTCGATGTCTCAAGGATGCATGGGTGCTCGATGGTCGATGTTACAAGGTCACTGTCGGCAGGGGAATGCAGGCTGCACCGGGCTCCGCTGCAGCTTACCAGTGAAAGTACGGTGTTATTCGCTTCCGAACCGCTTCCCACGAACATGATCTCTTCCGGATCGGCGTTAATCAGGGCTGCAACCTTTTCTCTGGCCGTCTCGATAAGAATTCGAGCCCTTCTTCCATCTTCATGAAGACTGGAAGGGTTTCCGAACACTTCAATTGATTCTATTATCGCAGACTTAACCTCCGGGTGCAGAGGTGTTGTAGCGTTGTGATCAAAGTATATCCTATGCATAGTATCTCCCTGTGATAAAAACCGGATTCCGGTAATTCCCTGAATATATACACGCATTATGTTCCAGCCTGCTCCGAAATGCAAGCGAATTCTTCAGGAGAATAGTTCAGAGATTCAGTCTGGCTGAGCCTGAAACCTCAATTGTGATTCTCAGCTTAATGATTCATCCTTGAAGGGTCTCGCGGACAGTTATTTTCTTTCGGCAAAAAGCTCGTTTATGGCGTTCAGAAGCTGTGCCATTGAATACGGTTTTGATAGGAACCTGGATCCTTCCAGGTGTCTGTCTATGTCTTTTTGGTTCTGCCCCTTTTTGTATCCGCTACAGAATATGAGTGGTATATCAGGTCGTATCTCGCGAATCCTGTCGGCTGCTTCGTAACCGCCAAGGACCGGCATTATCACATCAAGTACGACAAGGTCAACACTGTCGGGAGAATCGCTGACCAGTATAACAGCTTCTTCCCCGTTGGTTGCAGTGATTACTTCGTGACCCGCCTCTGAGAGAATGTCACTGACCAGGTTTCTTACATTCTCGTCGTCCTCCGTGATAACTATGGTTTTGGATGTCTCAACAATGATTTCGTGTTCAGGAAGTAATTCTTCGATTATAGCATCCTTTTTGACTACAGGGAGGTAAATCCGGAATATCGAGCCATTATCTGGCTTGCTTTTTGCGATGATCATCCCGTCATGCTGTGTTACTATTCCATAAACAGTTGACAGCCCAAGTCCTGTACCAGCCGCGATTCCCTTTGTGCTGAAGAAAGGCTCGAATATTCTGCTGAGGGTTCCTTTATCCATGCCACACCCGGTATCGGATATGGACAACATCGCGTAATAGCCCTGCTCAGTAGAGTTGGTTTTGCAGAATTCGCGGTCAAGAAAAACCCGCTTAGTCTTTAGCAGGATCCTACCGCCCTCAGGCATCGCATCCCTGGCATTCAGAAAGATGTTCAGGAGCAACTGCCCTATCATGTCCTGGTCACCGTTGATGTAGATGGCTTCGCTGGAAGGCAGGAATTCAAGCACGATATCCTCTCCTATAACCCTTTGCAGCATAGTTATATGTTCAGTTATGACTTCGTTCAGATCCAGTATCCTGGTTACGATCTGCTGATTGCGACTGAACGTAAGAAGTTGTCTGACAAGAGAGTTTGCTCTCTCTCCCGCCTGTGAAACCTGCCGCAGCATTTCCTGAACCGGATTGTCTTTTTCAAGTGATCCCTGAGCTAATTCCGTGTAGCCGTTAATTACCTGTAGAATGTTGTTGAAATCGTGTGCGACACCTCCGGCAAGCTGTCCTATCGCATCCATCTTCTGAACCTGGCGCAATTGTTCTTCAAGAGAATGTCTGTTGGATAGATCCCTCAGCACAGCCATTTGAGCTTGTTCGCCTTCGTAGTGAATTGTCGAAACACTGATCTCAACGGGAATGATAGCGCCATCCTTCCTCAGAATCTCGATATCATACAATGAGGGAGAATCCTTCCCGGCCATTCTGTCAGTCATATTTTTCAGCACAATTGGTTTATAATCAGTTGATATGAAATCCAGAACGTTCGATCCATAGAACTCATCTTCCAGGTAGCCGGTTATCCTCTTGCCCGTATCGTTGACAAAGACGATTATTCCATCTTTGTGTACTATTATAGCATCATTGCTGTCTTCAACGACGGATCTGTATATTTCATTGTTCTTTATTAATCCATTCGGGGTTTCTCCAGACTCATCAATCACATGACCTGAAACCAGAATACACATAACAATGTCATCTTCATCCTTAACAATCCTGTTGTTCAAGGAAACCTGTTTCTCGGTTTCACCGCTGCAGAGTACCATGTAATCCTGGTTGAAAACGAGTGTTTCGGAGTCGTTCAGATTGGATCGGAATTCGTCAAAAACATGTTCACGGCACGAATCGGAAATGAAATCCTCAAACCAGTTTTTCCCGATTATTTCATCAGTGGGACTGCCCAGAATCTTGCTGCCTCGGTTGTTTATAAGGATAATTGTTCCGGTACGACTGATGAACAGAACGAGTTCATCTGAATCCCGCAGAACGCCATCAATAGACATGTACGAGAGGACAGACACAGAATTGTTCATAAATAATATTCCATTAGACAAAGAAATCTCAATTTACGCTACTATCTCACATTCGGCCGTTAATCGCAATACATGCTATTACATTATCATTTCGCGGGTATTCACTATTTCAGGCTGCCTGCCTTCCCTGTTTCAGAGAGAGAGTTTCGCTAAACAGAATCCAGCCTGTTACAGCGGTAATGGGTGGAACAAGTGAGAAGATAACCATTGAGATCCTGCTTTCGATAAGGATGAACGCCCTGAAAAGATACAGATCTGCAATGACGAAACCCACTATACATGAAAGGCCGAGCCAAAGCCATTCGAAACCACCCGCGTCTGTATGGAGGATTTATCCTTATGCAATCAGGGAGTATGCTGAAAGGAATTATGAGTATTGCCGGTACTGCAGTGAGAAATTCCGAGTTTCATATCATCTCCCCAGGTACATGTTCATAGTTTGAGTTCATTCACCAAAGATATCTCGCAGCAGGTCAGAAAGCTGACTGATTGAATATGGTTTCATCATGACTCCTGCGAATCCGTACGTGGAGTAATCAGCTATAACCGGTGCGTTGGAATATCCGCTGGATACGATCGCTGTTACATCCGGATCAATCTTTCGCAGTTCTTTCATGGTTTCTAATCCGCCCATGCCGTTGGGAACTGTAAGATCCAGAATTACCGCGTTATAAGGTTCTGAAGCATTTATGCCTGTTCTGTACTTTTCAATGGCTTCGTTTCCGTCCGTCGCGCTGTCAACTTTGTAACCAAGTCTTTTAAGCATGGTCATGACTGTTTCTCTCACCAGTTCGTGATCATCCATCACAAGTATCTTTCCTCCTGAGAGCTTCTCCGGTCCAGGTTCATGAGTTTCACTGATCACAGAAGGAATGTCAGCCGGAATGTAGATTATAAATGTGCTGCCTTTACCCGCTTCAGTTTCAACCTTTATGTGCCCCCTGTGTTTCCTGATAATCGAATATGAGGTTGCAAGACCAAGCCCAGTTCCGTTCTGCTTTGTCGTGAAAAACGGATCGAATACTCTGCTGAGATGATCTTTTTCGATGCCGTATCCTTCATCCTTTATTCTGACCATAACGTACTGGCCTTCGGGAATTGCCACAGAATTGTTCTCGAGTATCAGGATATTTTCCGCACTGATGCAAACACGGCCTCCATCCGGCATAGCCTGTTGTGCGTTAATAACAATACTGCTGATGACCTGCCCGATCTGTTCTTCGTCAACGATAACCTGTTTAAGGTCATCCGCAATGGAATACTCTGCCGTTACCATGGAGCCGCTCAGTGCGAAATCGGCTGAGTCTCTGAGAATTCTGGCAATCGACACACTTGACTTGACCGGATATCCTCCCCTGGAAAATGTGAGAAGCTGTCTGGGGAGATTGGACGCCTTGCTGGCAGCGTGTTCGGAGCTTGTCAGAATTTCGTACAGATCGCTGCCCGGTTCAACCATTGCTCTTGCGAGCGAGATATTTCCCATGATGACTGTCAGGAAATTGTTAAAATCGTGGGCGATACCTCCGGCAAGAAGTCCCAGGGATTCAAGCTTCTCGATTCTCCTATGTTCTTCTTCCAGTTTCTTCAGGATTGTGATATCCCGTGCAACTCCAAGAATTGCGTCTTCACCGCTGTAGGTAAGACTACGAACGGATAACTCGATATGCCGGGATTCACCATCTCCCCTTATCATTCTTACGGTGAATACGTTGGGAACTTCAGAGAAACTTTCTTTGATGATCCCGTTATCGTTGATCATTTCCCTGTCATCGGGATGGATAAGTTCTGAGAATTCCATGTTCAGCAGTTCATCTCTGCTGTACAGCATGAGGTCACATAATCGGTCATTGACAAAGAGAAAACGGTTGCCTCCGTAGATGTAAATCCCATCATGACTCTGCTCCACAAGAGTGCGGTACTTCCTTTCGCTTTCCTCCAACTCGATTGTCCGTTCCCTGACTATCTCCTCAAGGCGGAATCGATGTGTTCTGAGTTCGTCTTCAACCTGTTTACGTCCGGTGATATCCCGGACCGTACCTTGAAGAAGAGTTTTCCCCTTGAGTTCTATCCTGCTTAGAAGAACGGTTGCGGGAAACTCTTCACCATCGAGTCGTTTATGAATCCATTCAAAGTAGTTGGATCCGTTCTCAATTGCTCTGTCGATCATTTCCTTGGCTTTCAGAACCGATACCTGGCCATCGGGTTGATACTGAGGTGAAAGCAGCCATGGTTGTTTTGAGGTGAAATCGGCTTCGCTTTCACATCTGAACATTTTTATGGTCGCGGGGTTTCCCGCAGTGAAGGACCAGTCGGGAGGTTCAAGAGTCATTATGGCATCACGTGATGCCTCAAATAAGGTCCTGTATTTTTTCTCATCCTCTCTCTGCTTCTTTTCAGCCTTCTTCTGTTCCGTAATATCAAAAAAGCTCAGGAGCAGGAGCCTTTCAGCATTACTTTTCTGATGAACATCGGTTGCGTTCAGCGACATCGTGCGTTCACCTATGTTGATCAGTTCGAAATTGACCTCGTACCCGTCGAAATCCCTGTGAATTGAAAGCAGCTCTTCCAGAAGGTCTCTGAGCCCTTTCAGGTCCAGAAGACCTTTGCCGATATCGTAAACGGAAACATCCTTAATGCTTGAGGATTCGATGTCGAACATTTCGGAGAAGCTTCTATTTGCGAATACGCACTTCAGATCGGAGTTAAGTATGAGAATCGGTTCTGTGATGGCCGCAATAATGCTATCGAAAAAGTTGATAGACTCTTCGATACTCAAAACATCAAGAGGAGCGGGACAGGTCTTGTCACCGCCACTTGTCACCTGTTCTCTGAGATCTGACACTTCCCTGAGAAGCTCATCCTTTGTTTTCTCAGAATTCTCCATACTAGAATACTCCTGTTAATGATAATTTTAATGCGAGTATCATATACTATCTACTTATATATAAAGGCAAGCCCCGATTTTCAGTATAGATCCCGAGAGCATAGCATGAATACTGTATGTATCGTATTTTATCATCCGGATGTACAGAGTGGAAGGCACGAAACAGCAACAGAGCAGGATGGACTTATCTATGAATAAAATAGTATACAGGCCTATAGGAACAATACATACACCTTATTCTGATACAGCTCCTTTTCAGGCAGGAGAGGACGATACGGATGGTACCTTCGTTCTGGAACTCCTGCCGGAATTTGAAACAGCACTTCAAGATCTTGAGTATTTCAGGTATGTTATTGTTCTTTTTCACATGGACAGGGTGAGGGGATACAACGGTTCAAATATCGCTCACCCTCCTTCGCTGAAAGGCGGAAGCGTCGGGCTGTTTGCCAGCAGGTCTCCCAACCGCCCCAATCCGATCGGGCTTGATGTCGCGAGACTGTTCAGAATAGAAGGAAGAAAAATTTATACGTCCGGATTGAGCGCCCTTGACGGGACACCCCTGATAGACGTAAAACCGTATACAAAAAGGGATTCAAAGCCTGATCCGGGGGAAGGATGGAATACGCAGATATGTCAATCTCGATAATTCTGATTATTACAATTCCTGCTTCAGGGAAGGAGGCTTTGGCTATTCGGGATTGACACCAACATGGGGAATCAGTCTTCTGTATGCTATCTGATAGAAACATTTTCGAAGGGAGCGGAATATGTTCTTAGGGAATAGAGTGCTTATCTTGGTTCTGATATGTCTGTTTGCAGTCATGAGTGGTGCTGCTGAAGCATCGGAAGATCAGGCTTCCGCTTCAACCGCAACTATCTCAGGACACATCACCGGTTATCCGTCAGACTGGTTCCCTCCTATGTATGTCTATGCCAGAAATGTGGATACAAAGAGTACATTTGCGATCTATACTTGTGGTTCCTTTGATTGCGCCACCGCTATCCCCTACACGATAACCGTCTGTGAACCAGGAACCTACACAGTGTTTGCATGGACAGACAGGAAATTCAGCGGTGTTTGGATAGGTGGATTCTACAGCTGTTACAATGATAAGGGCAGTATAGAACCCATATTTGTTGAAGTAGAACTTGGGCAGGAAGTTGGAA
Source organism: Candidatus Aegiribacteria sp. (assembly GCA_013138965.1). GTDB lineage: Bacteria > Fermentibacterota > Fermentibacteria > Fermentibacterales > JCC-6 > Aegiribacteria. The sequence goes on along the minus strand of WTBT01000044.1, from coordinate 25,214 downwards.
ATGTGAATATCGAAAGCAATATGTTCAATATCGATCAGGATATGGTTCCATTACCCTGAAATACCTTGATAGTCTTCAGGCAAACGCCTGGCGGGATTACTGCCAATACTGAAAACACCACGTGACATCTTCTCTGCAAATCGTCAACCTGTATGATAAATATGGTTGACAATAATTGTCTTATCGTACATACTCGAATCTTAGCTGATTGATTATTGTAGAGCTAAATGGTTAAATAATACTCATATATGGAGAGTATGCTGTGAGCGACAACAGTCTCAGAATTTTGAAAATTCTAAGGAACAGCAGGGATTATATATCAGGTGAGGATATATCTGTGGAACTTGGTGTATCCCGTTCAGCTGTATGGAAAAGCATCGGGAAACTGCGGAAAAAGGGCTATATCGTAGATGCCGTCTCGAACCGCGGTTATCATCTGTCGGAAGGTATTGACCTGCCAATAAGTGACGAAATCCACCGTTATCTTGATACTGAATGCTTCGGTAGTGAAATAGTCTACATGGACTCTGTGGATTCAACCAACAGCCTTGCCATGACACTTGCTGCCCGGGGAGCTGCCCACGGTACAGTTGTCACCGCAGATCAGCAGACAGATGGCAGGGGCAGAATGGGGAGAAAATGGATTTCGCCCCCCTGCAGCAATCTCTATCTCTCCATTATTCTCAGGCCCGAGGTTTCTCCGACTGAAGCATCCCAGATCCCCATTCTGTCGGTTGTAGCATCTATCAGAGCTCTTAAGCGTACGGTATCAGATATGTCCTTCGGGATAAAGTGGCCCAACGATATCTATTGCCGCGACAGAAAGATCAGCGGTACTCTGTGCGAAATGAAGGCTGAGACAGACAGGGTGAATCACGTTGTTGTGGGTACGGGAATCAACGTTAATATGAAGCCCTCCGATGATTCTATCCGGGATATCGCCACTTCACTGTTTATGGAGACTGGTATTGAATACTCAAGGGTAAGGCTTGCTTCATTTCTACTTGAAGAGTTCGAAAGAGTATACAACAGGTGGTTGATCGAGGGAAACCTGGAATTCATTATTGATGAGTGGGACGGGTATTCGCTGCTGAAGGGCAAGCAGGTTGACGTAAGGACCGCAACCAGAATTGTCAGCGGAAAAGTTACGGGGATTGCTCGTAACGGAGCTTTGAAGCTTGAGCTTCCCGATGGAACAGTACGTTTCGTGTATGCGGGGGATGCCACTCTGCATGGACCTTCTTCAGGCAGCTGAACCGGATAACCATAATATGCAGGCTGTCACCCCATCAAGAGCCCTGGAGATCCTTCTGACCCCTGAAAGCCGGATTCAATCATTACTTTCACTCAGCTATGGCATGAGAGCAGCCAGGGGATTATCCGACGAAATTTCATTCTGCTGCATAATCAATGCAAAATCGGGAGACTGTACTGAAAACTGCTCCTTCTGCGCTCAGTCATCCGTCAGTTCAGCCCCTCACAAGTCTTACCTGATGATGGATGCCCACATCATACTGTCTGCACGGAAGAAAGCCGGCGAACATTGCGCAGGACATTTTTCAATTGTGACCAGCGGCGGTTCTCCCGCTGAAAAGGAACTGGCTTATATCTGTGAAATAATATCGAGAGGGGAAGATGAAAAACCGTTCTGGTGTGCTTCCCTGGGGATTCTTTCCCTGCGGCAGCTGAGGCTTCTGAAGGATGCCGGCCTTCGCAGGTATCACCATAATCTGGAGACTGAAAGAACATACTTTTCCGAGATCTGTACAACCCATACCTGGCAGGACAGGGCCAATACTGTCCGCATGGCTAAAGTTGCCGGGCTGGAAATCTGTTCCGGGGGGATCATCGGTCTTGGTGAGAGCCTCCATCAGAGGGTGAGCATGGCTTTCCAGCTCAGGGATCTGGAGGTTGATTCGATTGCACTGAATTTCCTCATTCCGCTGGATGGCACAGAAATCAGCCCCCGGAAGGAACACATTTCACCGGTCGATATGCTGAAAACAGTTATCATGTTCGGAATGGTCTGCCCGGATTCCGAGCTGCGCCTCTGTGCAGGCAGGGGAATGCTGGGCGAATATGAAAAGGAGATGTTCAGAGCCGGGATTACGGGGATAATGAGCGGCGATCTTCTCACAACGTCCGGTTCACGTTTTCAGGATGATCTTGAACTGCTGGAAGCTGCGGGAAGAGGTCCGGCATTATGAGAACCTACGGACGGGACCTGGCCAGGATCGAAAAGGATGGCCTTACAAGGAGGCTTCCTGTAAGAAAGCCGGATGTGTTGGAATTCTCTTCCAACGACTATCTGGGCCTGGCGGACCATCCCCTGCTGAAAGAAGCATCGATAAGGGCGATAGAGATGTACGGTTCGGGCGTCGCGGCATCCAGGCTGATGTCGGGTAATATCAGCCTTCATGAAGAGCTGGAAAATCGTCTTGCCAGGTTAACCGGTATGGAAGCAGCTTTGCTTTTCGGCTGCGGGTTTATGGCGAATACAGGGCTTCTCAGCTCGATTACCTCCAGGGATGATCTTGTGTTTGCGGACAGACTGAATCATGCCAGCCTTGTGGATGGAGCACTTCTGAGCAGAGCCGGGGTATTCAGGTATCGACATTGCGATACAGACCATCTGGAGTATTTCCTCGCAAACAGAACCTGCAGGGGAAACCGTTTCATTGTAACCGATTCCCTCTTCAGCATGGACGGAGATATTGCTCCGCTGCGAAAGCTGCATCAGCTGTCCATGTGTTACGACTGCAATCTCATAGTAGATGAAGCCCATGCAATAGGGGTTTTTGGGAACGGGGGAGGGATATGCAGGGAGCTTGGGATAAGACCTCACACTGTAATCGGTACACTGAGCAAAGCTCTTGGCAGCTATGGCGGGTTTGTCGCAGGTAATGCGGATCTTATTAAGTATCTGATCAACAATGCAAGGACATTCATTTATTCTACAGGATTGCCTCCGGCAGCTCCCGCAGCTGCCCTGAAAGCTCTCGATATTATTGAATCCAAGCCTTGCTGCGGGAGGAAACTGCTCGATATGGCTGCCGATTTCAGAGGCATGATCGAATCCTCCGGTTTTTCTACAGCGCCGTCTGAATCACAGATAGTGCCTGTTCGGGTGGGAGAGAACCGCAAGGCCGTCGCTTTCTCTGAATACTTTGAGAGGAACGGTATTTCGGCTGTAGCCATAAGGCCGCCAACCGTGCCTGCCGGAACGGCAAGGATAAGATTTTCAGTTACGCTCAGGCATTCCCGGAAGGATCTCAGTAGCGCTGCGCTTATCCTGAATTCCATCAATGGCGGCAGGTAGTGAAGCTCTATCTTGTGTCAGGCTGGGCAACGAGAAGCACTGTCTGGAAAACTGTTATGGAAATTCTTACGGATAAACTTGATATTGAATTAGTTGACTGGTGGAAAGCGATTGATGGTGATCTGGACAGGAGAATAGCGGAAAATCCTGAAAGGTGCATTGTGGCCGGCTGGTCAATGGGAGGACAGATTGCCCTCCGCGCAGCGGCTTGTAATCCCGATAATGTTGCCGGTCTATTCCTTGTGTCATCTATGACCTGTCTTGTTGAGCGAGGGAAGAGACCGGGGGTTTCCAGGGAAACGCCGCAAAAGATAAAAGTTATGCTTGAGCGGAACAGAAAAGTGTATCTGAGAGCCTTTTTCACGCAGTGTCTGTACCCCATCGCAGATCCTCGGATCATCGGGAGCCTGATGGAAGAGTCTGATTCCATTACCATGGATACTCTTTTGTCAGGGCTGGCATATATGTCTGACACAGAGGCCGGGCTTACCTTTGAAGCTCCGTTGATGGTGGTTCATGGCAGGGATGATAATGTAATCCCCTGGAAGTGCAGTGAATACATCAGCAGGCACACCGCTCATTCCAGCGCTACATATATTGAAAAGGCGGGGCATCTCCTGCCTGTTGTAAAACCCGAAACAGTGGGGAATCTACTGAATGAATTCAGTGAATACTGCATTGCCCGATAAGGCAGCCGTTGAATACAGTTTCTCGAAAGCAGCCATTCTGTACGACAGGTATGCGGATCATCACAGAATAATCGCGGAAAGACTCATGGATTTTATTCGCCCGGACGCTGCCGGTGGATCGATCCTTGAAGTCGGTTGCGGTACGGGAATTCTCACGGAAAAGCTGCTTGACCGCTTTCCTGCTTCCGATGTAACAGCGCTGGATATTTCCCCTGATATGATAGACCGCTGCAGATCGAAACTGAACCTTTCAAAGCGCTTATCCTTCCTGGTAACCGATGCCGAAGAATACTGCCGAAGGAGGAACAGGTACGATCTTGTGGCGTCAAGCTGCTCGCTTCAGTGGATCCATGACAGAGAACGTTTCGTTGAGAGCATATGTGCTTTGCTTCCGGTCGGTGGAAAGTGTCTTATGGCTATTCCCCTGCGGGGAATGTTACATGAGCTTGTGGAAAGCTGTATCTGCGGAGCCCGGAAAGTGATGCGCCAGCTGGATCTTGATACCGGAGAGGAATGGGAAACCCGCTTTGAGAACAGCGAAATGGATATCCTGTCAAGTTCAACTGAAAGTGTTTCATGCTTATACGATCATCCGCTTGAAGTACTCAAGGCGATAAGAGGAATCGGAGCCGGTATCGATCAGAGCCCGGCATTCCTGAAACCCGCAGACATGAAGAAGATGACGGACTACTACCGCAGGCATTTCGAGGTGGACAGTTTCGGAAAAGTCTCCTCGACGTATAGAATTCTGTACATTCTCGGAAGGAAGGTGTAAGCGTGCGCGGCGTGTTCGTAACCGGTACAGGCACCGGCGTAGGCAAGACACTGGTTGCCGCCGGGCTTCTGAAAGCCTTCAGAGATGGAGGAGTGTCCGCTCTTCCGGTCAAACCTGTTCAGACAGGATGCCCTTCGATAGCCGGCAGGCTCTCGGCGCCTGATCTTGAATTCAGCCTGAACGCGGCGGGTCTTGCGCCCGACGAGTCTCTGAAGGATCTGATGTGTCCATTCCGATACAGCCCTGCATGTTCACCTCATCTCGCTGGAAGGATAACCGGTATTTATCCTGATGTGGGAACTGTCATTGGAAAGATGGATCAGTTATTTGAGAAATGCGATTTCCTGGTTGCCGAGGGTGCCGGAGGCGTTCTGGTGCCACTTAATGACAGCGAGAAAATGCTGGATCTCATGATTGAACTGGGCTGGCCTGTAGTCCTTGTGGCCAGGGGAGATCTGGGTACGATAAATCACTCACTACTTTCGCTTGCGGTTCTGAAGAATGCCGGATTGCGGATTGCGGCAGTAGTTGTAAACCATCTTATAGAAGAAACTTCAATAGTTACGATTGATAATCCCCGGGCTATAGCTCAATACGCTGAGTTAGCTCAGATCGTGGAGATCCCGCATATGCGGAACCCTCAAGAATCAGTCGGCAATCCTTCTTTCATGGAAAGCATGTCAGGGTTGAGCCGGAACATCATGGAGCAGTCATGAACAGAACGGAGATTCTTCGAAGAAAGGATATCAGCCATTTCTGGCATCCCTATACCGATATCAATTCTCTTGAACGGAGAGAGTTCCCTGTCATTGAGAAGGCTGAAGGTGTATACCTGGTGGATACCGAGGGACACAGGCTGCTTGACGGAATCAGTTCCTGGTGGTGTGTGAATCTGGGACACAGCCACCCTGATATTATCGATGCAATCAGGAAGCAGTCAGGCAGGCTTCAGAACTCGATCACCGGCGGCATGTCACATACGGAGGTCATTCGACTTTCGGAAAGGATAGCCACCATATCGCCCGAGGGGCTCACAAGAGTCTACTATGCATCGGACGGGGCCTGTTCGGTGGAAGCGGCAATGAGGATATCATTGCAGTACTGGTGGAACCTGGGAAAGCCGGAAAAAAGGAAGATGATATCTCTGTCCGGCGGATACCACGGTGATACGCTCGGCTGTGTCGGACTGGGATACATAAGCAGGTTTCATAAATCGGTGGAGCATGCTGTAAAAAGATCAATAACAGCTGAATCGCCACATTGTTTTCACTGCAGATATCATAGGAAGCCAGAGAATTGCGGGTTGGAGTGTTTCGCCTCGATGGAGAAGGCTATTACGGAAAATAGCGGTTCCACCGCTGCGGTGATAGCGGAACCTGTCTGTCAGGGCGCGGGTGGTATGAGGATCTATCCACCCGAGTATACAGCGCGGTTGAGAAAACTCTGTGATGAGAACGATGTGCTGCTTATCCTGGATGAGATCGCGGTAGGGTTCGGCCGAACAGGGAAAATGTTCGCGTCGGAACTTGCAGGAATAGTGCCGGACATGATGTGCATCGGAAAGGGGCTTACCGGAGGATCGCTTCCAATGAGCGCCGTTGTTGCATCGGAAGCGGTTTACGATGCGTTCAGAAGTGATTCCCGCACAGATAGGACATTTTACCACGGACACACATTCTGCGGTAATCCCATTGCGGCAGCCGCCGCATACGCTGCCATAGACGTATATGAGAGGGATAACGTTCTTGGAAATGTCGAGATGCTTTCGGAAATGCTCTCGGAGGCGTTCGGCAAGTACAGGGGTATACCGGGGGTTTATGGATCAACAGCTCTTGGCTGCATGAGCGCACTGGAGATAAGCGAAGAGAGCGGTGGCGCAGGAAAGGCTTTTGAGATTGCCGACACTGCCCATGGAAAAGGGCTTTTCATCCGCCCACTGGGTTCGGTGCTTTATCTATGGCCTCCCCTGGTTACAACGAAGAAGGAAATGGAGATAATGCTTCAGATATTCGAAGACTCCCTCATAGAGAATCTGTTAACAACCCCCCGCCTCAAGAGAGTTACCTTGTAAGAACCACTTTTCTGGTTACCGTTGAATTATCAGTCCATACCCTTACGAAGTATATCCCTGAAGTTACTCTGTTACCGCTGCCGTCCATTCCCTCCCAGGAAACGGTATGAGCCCCTGCGGCGAATTCCTCGGATGTGATCGTCTGTATCTGCCTTCCGGAAAGGTCGTAAACGGAAATCCTCACCTCTCCCGCTTCCGCGAGAGTAAAGGGAACCGTAACCTGTGATGAGAATGGATTGGGATAAACAGGATCAACGGACAGAGGCAGCACAGGGGCCTGCCCCCCCTCGATCCCTGTCTGCGGGATCGCATATATCTCTATGTCATCGATATTCTGAAGGCTGCTGCCTGCGGTTTCAACTCAAATTCAGTTAAGATCATCGATCTTGATACCAACGCTATTGTAGCAGATGTATTAACCGGATCGAGGTCTTCGGTTGTTTCAATTACTCCCGATGATGGTTACGCGTACGTCGGGAATGTTGCTGACAATACCGTTTCAGTTGTTCAGCTGGATGGTGCTTCCAGCACTGAGATAGCTGAAATCCCCTGTGGCGTCATAGGTGTACTCTGGACTGCATGCGGTGTTACAAGTGATGTTCGGGTAAGCACTGACGGTGCGTACTGCCTTGTGGCTGCATCCTTTGATGATAAGGTGAAGGTTATTGATACCGCTACCAATACCATTGTTGCTGATCTCAGTTTAGGTACTATTAACTGGAGCGAGAGAATAGTCTCAAGTAAATTCAATTGTGTTGGTGAGAATTGTCCACTACTTGACATTCTGTAGCGTTATAGGTAATATTTTTACCGTTATGAAAACGAAACACAAACCAAATCCCGAAGAATTCTTCAGCACCACACCGGTTTTTACTCTTCAGTCCTTTGCCGATTATTACGGTAAGAACAAGCTTTCAGACGCTTCCAATATATTGAAATATCATCGTAGAAAAGGCCGTATAGTTAGCATTTCCAGGACAATATATGCAGTAGTTCCTTATGGGGCTGACGCTGAGATATATGAACCAGACAGATACCTGGTTGCAGCAGCAACTAGGGATAATGGGATATTCTGCTACCATGCTGCTCTTGAGTTACTGGGATTCAGCCATTCCATCTGGAAAGACTGCACTGTCTTCTGTTCATTAAGACATACAACAATCAACATGAGGAATGCGACTATCAGGTTCCTGGGTACACCAGCACCTCTGAAAGCCTGCCCTGACATCGGAACAAACACAATCATAAGGAAGAATGTCAACTTGCAGGTTACTGGACGTGAGAGAACACTGATTGAGGGATTCCGTAAGCCATATCATTCAGGTGGTCTGGAAGAGCTTGTAGTATCAGCTTCAGGTTTTGGGGTACTGGATCTCGATCTTCTCATGCGAATACTCGAGGTGTACAATCAGAAAAACCTCTGGGCAGCTGTTGGTTGGTTTCTTAACCAGAATATGGAACAATTCGGAGTCACAAGCAGCTATCTAAGAAAATTAGAGCAGAGGAAACCGATCAGCCCTCAATACCTTCCAGGAACATACGGTAACGGTTCACTTGTTAAGAGATGGAACATAATCCTTCCTGACAACCTGCTTGGAAAGTTTGAAGGTTATGCAACCTGACAGAAAACGAATCGAATATCTCTCAGTAGAAACCGGCTTCAGGGTTAATGCCCTGGAGAAAGTCATACGTCTTACAGATATACTGAATGACATATTCAAACACCCTTTCCTGTCAGATGTGTTCGTCCTGAAAGGCGGAACTGCGCTTAATCTATTTTTCGGACCTCCATCCAGATTGTCGGTAGATCTTGATTTCAACTACATTGGGGCAACCGATAGAAAAGAAATGCTGAATAATCGAAACAGAGTTGAGAATACTGTTGTCAGTATCTGCAAAGCATCGGGGTATCTCGTTCAAAATTCGGCATACGCACACGCAGGCCGTAAGTTCTATCTGGGATATGAAAATATTGACGGTACCCGTGACAGAATTGAAGTAGATATCAATTACCTTCACAGACAATTGCTACTTCCATACTGCACACGATCCGCCTGGACTGCGGATAATTCACAGAACTGCAGTGGAAAACTGGTATCAATTGAAGAACTATGTGCAGGCAAGATATGTGCCTGTTTTGACAGAACATCTCCAAGAGATATTTACGATGTAGTCAGACTCCCACTAATCGCCGGGGAAAAGTGGAACTCTCCCGAAATGAGGAACATTATCCTCGCTTACACCGGACTTCTTCCAAAACCTGTTTCGGATTATTCAATAGATACTGTCATGAGAAGGATAACCAGGGAACATTTCCTAAAAACACTCATTCCAATGCTTCTAGTGAATGATCATCCTGAATTTGACTCATTGAAATCAGAAGCATGGGAAATCCTGGAGGTATTTACAATCCTCAATGATGATGAACAGGAATTTGTCAACAGGCTCCAGAAGGGAGAATTGCTACCTGAGCTTCTTTTCCCGTATAGTAAAAATATGCAGGAATTGATAAGAACTCATCCACCACTCCTCTGGAAGGTGCAGAACGCAAAAGAACACTTCAGATAGCAACCTTCTTGACGTACATTAGCAGTATTGTCTTGCGACATCATTACTGATATAAATGTTCAATCAGGTTTCATTATGTAATGCATATGAGTTTCAGGAGAGCGGCTAGAGGCAAATCAGACAATAGCGCTGATAATCATGACGAATCTTCAATCAATGATCAAATCAGTACCTTCAGGAGAAAGCAGGCTTGTCATCGCCACAGGCAGATATATCAGAGAGGGATTTGACGACACGCGTCTGGATACACTTTTTCTGACACCGTCAGTGAACTGCACAATGCAGAATCAATCACTACCGAGAATAACGAGCCGATAAGATGGAGTTTCCGTGTCTACAGAGGGAGTGAGATCATAGTCTACCACCCCGAGATCGGTATTTTCATCCATTACGAAGACTACATCGATCCGGCCGCGGTATACATGTAACCAGAAGTCATGCATGATTGGAATGCGCTGTTGCTTAATCTTTGGTGCTGCCGGTTACCCCGAAGAAGCCATTCTCCATAAGGGAGATGGTGTCAATCGAAGTAGTTTCTCCCGACGCATCGATAAGCCACTCGTTCACGATGACTGTTCCATCGGTGTCAACATAACCGTTTCGTGACACGAAACCCTCTGAGTTCCAGTAGTAAACAGAGAGCCAGTCAATAACTTGATCATCCTTGGAATAGCTGATCAGCCAGCCGTAGATCTCTTCAGTATAATTCTGGAAGAACAGAAGCAGGATCGGTGTTCCTTCAATTCCAACCTTACCGCATAAGTGTTGCGCGTAAGGGCTGCCGGTATTCGGAAACTCGCTAAGATACAATCTATCAAAAAGTTCATCGCTGATGGGGGCGCTTTCATCGAGTGAGAAGGCCAGGCTGTCGCCGATGATCAGCGGCAGAGGGATAACGTTTATATCCTCTTGTAGTGAACCTGCCGCAGTTCCGGCGGTGATCAGTACTGTAACAGCAATAACTGCTTTTTGGATCATTTGATATCACCTTCCCGTTTTGGGCTCTTCAAGGAGTTCAAGCATTATCAAACTCTGTTGTTGATTCAGCTTGTTATTATATGCTCGATAAAAAAAGTGCTGCTGATTGAAGAAGTGAAATAAGAGTCTCAGGTGGTTGCACCTACGATTCGCTTATGGCACATACTATTTTTGTAAATGAGTGAATAGCGTAAAGTGGAATATTTATCAACCACTCCTCTTCCCTATATCCGGAAAGAGATGTTCGAAAGGCTTTGCTCGGTGAATATCGCAAATAGTAACTTTTCAAACTTTTCGCTTGCAGATTTTCTGCAGCCTTTACCTCAAGTGGCAGTGCCATTCCATTCGTCTGAACAACAAAATCAACTTCACCGCTAGAACGGCTTGCACTCCAGTAAAAGGGGTTAATACCTGCGCTGGAAATGAGCTGCTGCAGAACAAACTGCTCAGTTAAAGCACCTTTAAATTCTTCAAAGAGAATGTTGCCTTGCAAGATAGACTTTGGATCAAGGTGGCTCATAGCACAAAGGAGTCCTACATCAAGCACATAAAGTTTGAATGCAGCATTGTCACGGTAAGCAGAAATAGGAATGCCGGGTTTAGTAATTCTATCTACCTTGTTAATTAGACCACAATCAAAAAGCCATTGAATTGCCAGCTCATACTCCCTGGCTCGAGCTCCCTTTTTTAAAAGGCCGAAAACAAATTTTCTGTTTTCTCTGGCAAGTTGTGCTGGCAGACTATTCCATACAGCTCGGATTCTATGTACAATTCTACCAGGTGCATGTTTTGAAAAATCCTTTTCGTATGCTGCAAGAAGTTGCTTTTGAATGTGTTGTACTTCCGCAAAATCACTGTTCTGAATAAAATTCTTCACTACCTCAGGCATACCTCCTACAACATAGTACTGCTTGAGAAGTTCGGTTAACTTTGTGGAGAAAACACTGAGCATTTTAAAGTCCAGCGCCTCTATGATATCATGCAATGATTTATTTCCAGTAGCCAGTAAATATTCAGGAAAGGAAAGTGGAAACAGATTCAGAAACTCTACCTTACCTACAGGAAAGGAAACGCCTGGATGTATGGATACTCCCAGCATAGAACCTGCTGCTACAATATGATGTTCAGGAGCATTCTCATAAAAATACTTCAGTGATGCCAGTGCGTATGGCACTTCCTGAACCTCATCTAAAAGAATGAGGGTTTCACCTGGAATAATTGTGCATCCGGCCTCCACCTGAAGACCGAGTATTATTCTATCTGTATCAAAGTCACTATGAAATAGAGTTTTCATTCTAGGATTATTATCGAAATTGATGTAAGCATACTGTTCATAGCAAGTGTGCCCGAACTCTTTCATCAGCCATGTTTTACCTGTCTGTCTGGCTCCCTTAATAATAATGGGTTTTCTGTCAGCTTTTTCTTTCCAATACTTTAATTCTTCAATGGCTTTTCTATACACAACAACCTCCTGTAATAGAAAACATAGCACAATCATCACATAAGTCAAACGTCTTTTGTGTATATTCTCACATATCTCGTACGACTTATGTGTTAACCCTGTCAATTCCTGCACCTGTATTGCCTGACGAAGATTACTGACAAAGGGATTTCATTATCTGTGATAAGAATACGAGGGCAATCACCAGCATCGGTAACCTCCACCCCGGCTCTCTGACAATCCAGAAGAGATCCCACAGAGGAGAGTACCACCACCTCAGCTTCAGCCACATGCGCAGGGGCCACACCCTCTACATCAGAAACAGGGATGTAGCAGAAGTAAAACAGGAAATGGCAAATTACCAACTGTACAGAGAGCTTTCAGACAAATTGATCAGCCTTGAAATTGAATACGCCAAATACAGACGAACACAAAAAGCAGCAACAACAAAGAAAGCTGCAAAACCAACAGACAAGAACCGGTTCGGTTATCATCTGATTCTCAGAGAGAAGTAACTGACTTTCCTGTATCAGAAGAATTTGACAGGATAACCAAAACCTGCAGAACGCCCTGCCGGATCCATGTCCGCCGGGCGTTTTGTTGATTATGTTTTTTCCATTGCTGTCTCCCCTGAATCACCTGGTTTTTTTCTTTAACCGTGTCAGGAGTACCATGAAACCGGAACACCCTAAAACGGAAATCAGACCTTTCGAGGAAACACTGCACGACCGGAAGATGGTTGATAACTACAGGTGGCTGGAAACTGCCGGTGAAGAACGCACTGCCTGGATAGAACAGCAGAACGAACTTTTTGACAGTCTTGTTCTTGATGACCCAAAGCGCACAGATTTTACAAAACGATTTGATGAATTGTTCAACTATGACAGAACTGGTTTTCCAGTGGCAACCCTTTCACGAATCTTTTACTCAAAGATAAAATGTGGTGAAAAACATGCGTCTCTCTACATGCGTTCATGGCCCGGTGGTGAAGAACAGCTTCTTATTGATATCGATAAATTCAGTGAACAGGGCAATGTCAGTTTAGGAGGATACAGTTCCACTCGAGATGGAAGTCTGCTCGCATACGGTCTGGCAAAAAATGGCAGTGACTGGCAGCACTGGTACATAATGGATATTGAAAATGGTAACATTATTGATGAGATTCCAAATCTTGTTTATACCTGGACATCCTGGCTGCCTGACAACAGCGGGTTCATCTACTCCCGTTCAACCGATCCCGAAAATCTTTCAAAAAACAATATGAGAGTTTTCTTTCACAAACTGGGGGATGACTGGCGCAACGACAAAATGATTCTCGGAGACCTTTCGGAAACAGATATTCCCAATGCGATGGCGATTTCTCGTGATGGTCATCATCTGATAATCGAAGTGGAGCACGGGCTCACTCTGAATGAACTTTACTATACAGACCTTTCCGCTGATGAGCTTACTGCAGAATCCATCACCGGGGATCATCTTGGTCTGTACTACGCAAACATTTACAAGGGTGTGCTTTATGTAAGAACCAGTAATGAGGCACCGAATTACCGGGTATGCAGAGTCGACCTGGACGGGGCAGTACCTCTTTTAGACAAGTGGGAGACAATTGTGCCTGAGGGTGATGATGCGCTGCTTGAAATGAATGTGATTGGAGACAGGATTTTTATCAGGCGGTCTGTCGATGTGGTAACACATACCTTCATCCATTCTCTGGATGGCACGGAGATTGGTGAACTTCAGTATCCCGGAGTTGGTGATGGCTCTCTGCCCTACGGAGAAGAAGAGGTAGATGCTGTTTTCGTCTCCTACTGCTCTTCTTTTCAACCGGATGAAACATATCAGTATGACATCAAGCGAAATGAATTAAGCAGATTCACCGAGAGCTGTCTTAAGATTAATAACGATGACTATATCACTGAACAGGTGTTCTTTCGAAGCTTTGACGGCACTGCAGTACCAATGTTTGTCATCCGGCGTCGTGACACTAAACTGGATGGTTCAAACCCTGTGATTCTTACAGGATACGGAGGTTTCAGTTATTCCAGGCTGCCGTACTTTTCATCACCGGTTGTCTTCTGGCTGGAACAGGGAGGGATATATGCCATTGCAAATATTCGCGGTGGTGGTGAGTATGGCGAGAACTGGCATCAGGGTGGCATGCTGGAAAAGAAGCAGAATGTGTTTAATGATTTCATAGCAGCAGGAGAAGCATTGATCGGAGAAAGACCGGTAAGACTTGCAGGCGAGGATGGTTTCTCTGTTCGCAGGTATTCCAGTCGCGAACATCTTGGCATATCAGGCGGCAGTAATGGAGGTCTTCTAACAGGGGCTGCACTGGTTCAGCGTCCCGATCTCTGGGCTGCGGTTATCTCTGATGTTCCACTGCTTGATATGCTGCGTTTCCATCTCACCCAGGGCGGTAAATTCTGGATGTCCGAATACGGTAATCCGGATAATCCTGAAGACTTTGAATGGCTCCTCTCATATTCACCCTATCACAATGTGAAGGATGGCTCGAATTTCCCGCCGACACTTCTCAAAACATCACTGCATGATGACCGGGGAACTGACTCACTGCATGCATTCAAGATGGCAGCAAAACTTCAGGCTGCCAGTGCTTCCGATAACCCGATTCTCCTGAGAACAGTGACCAATGTGGGTCATGGAGCCGGTCGGACCACGCAGATGAATGTTGACGAGCAGACAGAGATATTTTTGTTCATGGTAAAGCATCTGATGTGATCCACGGATACCACTTTCCCCCGGTGAAACTCCAAGTTTGTCAGCCACGCCAAGGAAGATGTCAGGATAAGGTTTACCGCTTCAAGGTTAATCGCAGGCATGATGCGTATCTTCCGCGTCATCTGGACTTAAGCGTCAATGAAAAGCGTGCTGCAATTGACCGTGATCATCCGGAGATCAGCATGAGCACAAGGTTTAGCCCTACCTGCTTCGTGGTCTGCTGAGTCAATTTCATACACAAGATTCAAGTTGTTGCAGTGTTGATGTGGACAGGTTTACTTCCCTGGTTACTATTTATCCTGTTTCTCTTCTTACCGTCTTAATGAAGGGTCCAATTTTTCTTCAATCCAACCGTACACTGCCGGTATTACAAACAGGGTAAGCAGGGTTGAAGTTGTCAGGCCGAACACAACCACCGTTGCCAGCGGTCGCTGTACTTCTGATCCCATGCCTGTGGAGAGAAGGAGGGGAAGCAGACCCAGTACCGTAGTTACGCTGGTGATCAGGACCGGTTGCAGCCTTAACAGTGAGCCCTCCACCAGAGCAGCATCAAGGTCTATACCCTTGCTGCGGTGATGGTTGAAGTACCTCACCAGCACTACACCGTCCAGGAGTGCAACGCCGAACAGGGCAATGAATCCCACCGCTGCAGGGACGGACAGGTATTCACCTGTAAGCAGAAGCCCCATGATGCCACCAATAAGGGCCAGAGGGATGTTCAGAATGATGATAAGAGCGTGTCTCATTACGCCGAAAGACATCCTGAGGAGGATGAGAATTCCTGCTATCACTATAGGTATAATTATCGATAACCGCTTCATTGCACGCTGCTGATTGGCAAACTGCCCACCATATTCCACAAAATATCCAGGTGGCAGTTCCACATTGTCTTGTATACGCTGCTGCACATCTGCAACAACACTGCCAAGATCACGGCCATCAATATTGCCCTGAACAGTCCAGTAGCGCTGGTTCTTTTCCCGGTTTATCTGTATCGGGCCGATTACCTCATGAATATCAGCCACCATTGATAACGGAATCAGAGTACTGTCTTCTGTGTGAACAAGGAGCGAATGAATCACATCGGGGTCATCTCTGTACTGTTCTTGCAGACGGAGGTGTATTCCGTACCTGCGAACATTCAGGTACATGTCGTCAATAACTTCACCACCGATGGATAGCTCAACCAGTTCAAGTATCTCCGCCACGGATACACCATACCGGGCGCATGCGGCTCTGTCGGGAATTATTTGAATTTGAGGCTGTCCGAATCCCTGCTCTGCAGCCATGTCCACCAACCCCGGCACATTCTCTATGGCAGCGGCTATCTCTGCCGATTTTGATCTAAGCACTTCCAGATCTTCCCCGTAGAGCTTTATGGCCAGTTCTGCGCGAGTTCCCGACAGCAGTTCATCAAATGCATTCTGTATTGGCTGTGTGAAGTTCAGTTGAACTCCGGGATATCCTGAAAGATCCTCTCTCAGAGCTTCCACTATCTCTTCCTTGGAATTGAAATCACTCCACTGGCTCTGCGGTTTCAGCTCAATCTGGATCTCACCGTAGTTTACCGGGTGCGGGTGGCTCCCGACCTCCGGTCTTCCGATCCTTGAAACTGTTTCTTCAATTGCGTCGTACTCCAGGATCCGGCGCTCAAGAGTCATGATTGTGGAAGTAGCCTCTTCAAGCGAGATGGATGGAGCCATGGCAACACCTATGAAGATGGATCCCTCCTCAAGGGTGGGCACAAACTCAGTACCTATAAACGGCAGGGCCGCCATGCTTGCAGTGAAGATTGCCAGGGCGATCAACACAACTTTCTTCTTGTGTTTAACTGCCCAACTGATCGCCGGTCGGTAGAGGTTCTTCAACTTTGTAAGGACCAAAAACTCTGTGTGCTTCCCCTTTTTAAGCAGAAAAGATGAAAGCACCGGTGTTATCATCAGAGCCATGATAATGGAACCCAGAAGCGCGAAGGAGATGGTCAGTGCCATAGGCGTAAACATCTTTCCTTCAACACCCTGAAGGGTCATGATTGGCAGGAATACCAGAATGATGATAAAAGTTGAGAAGGCGATTGGATTACCGACCTCTTTTGCTGAATCCAGTATGACCCTGTTCTTGTTTTGTCCGCTGTTTGCGGGAATATTTAAGTGTCGGTAGATATTTTCGACCATGATAATCGCACCATCACAAAGCATGCCGATTGCCACGGCTATCCCACCAAGTGACATCAGATTGGCAGATATGCCGAACACCTTCATGAGAATGAATGCAGTTAAAGCAGAGAAAGGCAATGCCAGAGCAACAATCAGAGAGGTGCGGAGATTGCCCAGGAAGAACGCAAGAGTAACAAGCACCAGCAACCCCCCAAGAAGAAGTGCATTGTTAACAGTTCCCGTGGCGTTACTAACAAGTTCCGACTGCTCGTAGTAAGGAATAAGCTGAACACCCTCAGGAAGATTGGCTCTGACTTCATCCACCTTGTTATAAAGCCGCTCGATAACCTCTGAAGTATTTTCACCGTAAAGCTTTAGAACTATACCGGAAACAACTTCACGCTCTCCGTTATTGGTGACTACACCGCGTCTGATCTCGCTGCCCAGTTCAACCAGAGCTATGTCGGAAATTCTCACAGGGATTCCATCAATTGTTTTAAGAGGCAACCCGCGGATGTCATCAAGACTGGTGAGCAGCCCGATACCGCGAACCAGGTGTTCTTCGGAACCGATAACAAGGAACTGCCCGCCGGCATTTCTGTTGTTGCTGTTAACTGCTTCGATGATATCCTCCATGGATACATCGTATTCAAGTAAAGCCCGGGGATCGGGTTTGATCTGATACTGAAGCACATTTCCACCCATGGAAAGCACTTCTGTTACGCCTGGAACGGTCTGAAGCTGGTATTTCACAACCCTGTCGTTCAAGTCCCGGAGGTACATATCCAGAGGCATTCCGCCGGTATCAATATTCTGGTCCGCTGTAAGGTAATAAATGAATATCTGCCCGAGACCTGTTGAAATAGGGCCAAGACCCGGGGGTTCATCCATCTCCGGTAGATCAACTATTGCAGCAACCAGCCGTTCTGATACCAGTTGTCTTGCAAAGTATATGTTAATGTTATCTTCAAAATAAACATAAACCACGGCAAGACCGAAAGCTGATGTAGATTTTATCCTTGTAACACCGGGTAGCCCATTCATGGAGGACTCAATAGGGTATGAAATGAGCCGCTCCACCTCCTCGGGAGATATGCCGTGAGCTTCAGCGTAAACAGGTACCATTACAGGAGAAATGTCAGGGAATGCATCCACCGGAATTGATCTGTAAACAAAAATTCCCATAATAATTACAGCGAACATCCCAAGAACCACAAGGGTTCTGTTTCGGAGTGATGCCTCTATAATTTTACCAATCATCAGTGACCATGCCCTGCATGACTGTCGAGGCCGCTTGTAACCATTTCTGCCTTCAGTGCGAAAGCACCCTTTGATACGTACCGATCACCCTGCCTGAGACCCGCCTCTATCTCAACATGGGTTCTGTTGGAACGACCCAGCACAACTGGCAGCGTTTCAAATGCATCTCCCAGAGGAACAAATACAACGGTTTCACCATCAAGTGACTGCACTGATTCCTTGTGAACAACGACAGGAGCTTCTGATTGTGTGGAAGCCACATGGGCTGTTACAAAAAGTCCCGGCATCCAGTGTCCGTGAGGGTTGGGCAATTCTGCCCGGGCTCTGGCTGTGCGGGTGGATCTGTCAATAACCGGGGAAACAAAATCAAGAGAGGTTGTCGCTTCAGGAATATCAATTTCCGACGCTGAAACAGTAAGACTCTGCCCTGCCCGGACTGAGCCCAGATCTGTCTGCAAAACATCAAGATCAACCCAGACTGAACTGAGATCTGCTACTGTTAATACAGTAACATCGTTTCCAACAATTTCTCCCGGGTCGAAATCAAGGTGGACCACTGTGCCACTGATCGGGGCTCTGAGTTCCTGACGAGTAAGTAAACCACCGCTGCTTAGTGAATTTATTTCGGAATCACTGAGACCAAGATTGTTCAGTGTATGTCTTGCAGCTTGAAACCCAATATTTGCGTCTGTATACTCCTGTCTGGAAATCAGATAATCCTGCTCTGAAAGAAAAGCATTATCATAGAGTTCCTGCTGATTACTGTATATGGTGGAAGCCAAGGTACGTTTCTCCCGGGCACGGAGGTACTCGGTTCGTGCCTCGGCAAGATCCCTGCTGGAAAGAACAGCCAGCACATCTCCTGCCCGCACCTGATCCCCGATCTGAACTCTGATCTCTTCAACAATACCTGCAACCGGCGGAACAATATGAGACATCCGGTCATTGTTCAAAGAAATCTCACCAAAAAGCTGAGTGTGCTGATCAACACTTCCAGGGCCGGCTACAGCCAGTTCGATACCTGCCGCATCAAGGTTGCGCCGGGACAAAACAAGCTTGACCGCTTCTTCCTGGTCATGATTTTCATTGCATGACTCGGCTTCATGGTCATGCCCATCGTGATCGTCTTCAATGTCGGAATGAACCCCATCAGCTTCGTGATCATGGCATACATGATCTTCTTCAAGTTCAACATGAGCTTCTACTGTTCCATGGTCATGACCGTCATCTGTACTACACCCGGTGGATTCCTCCACGTGAAGATACTCTGCCGCCGAATCATGACAACCTGCAATTGTGAATGAGACCAGCAAAATCAATGCGAATATCGAAGTGACGGGAACCCAGTAAGAAATGACTCTTTTCATTTGGCTCTTTCCTCCGTTTTTGGTATTTCTCTTTTGAAAAGCTTTATCCTTTGATTTTTAATACAAATTATCGATAGAGAGATGAAACCTAAAAATATACCATTTAAGTATGGATTTGTTCCCGGCATATTTAATCAGTTGCACTGGATGAAAAGACGGGGTATGTGCCCCGCCTTTTCATTGGAAACTTGCCTTTTAGCGACTTGACTTACTCTGTTAATGTAGCGGAGACCGAGATTCGTTTGAATCAGATATTGCTTTGGATCTGGGGATTCATGCGTATCTATAATGGTCTGGAAAATCTGGAGAGGTGAATAAGGTGGATTTGCCTGTGTTATGGAAACAGCGCAGAAAGTAGATCCATGCGAAAGAGTTACAGTGCGGACTTCAAGGTCAGAGTTGCCCTTGAGGCGCTCAAAGGCGAGAAAACATTATCAGAGCTTGCTTCCAATTATGAGGTTCACCCTAACCAAATCAGAGCCTGGAAGAAACAGCTTCTTGAGGAAATGTCAGGGATATTCTCCGACAAGCGGAAGCGAGAGAAACGGGCTGATGAAGACGATAAGACTCGTCTTTACGAGGAAATCGGTCGTCTCAAGGTTGAGAACGAGTGGCTCAAAAAATCGGAGCAAACCGACAGGGAATAGATCAGTCGGTTATGTCCAGTAGTTCCTTCTCCGCGAAGGTTGCCATCGGGGGGGTATCATCGGTATCTCTGCCGGGGGAGTAGTTAAGTGATTCCTGAACCAGGTTAGCCGCTCTGATAAAAACATCAGATACGGGAATATCCACAGGGCATACATCGCTGCACTGGCCGCACGCTGTACATAAAGGCGCGATATGCATAAGCCTGCCAAGCTGGAACTGGAGGGTTCCCGCCGGTACCCTGAGTGATCCTTTCCGCTTCGCTTCGGCCCGGACCAGTTCAGGTGAATGCAGGGTACGTGCGGTTTCATAATCGCAGAGAACGCAGCCGCATAAAGGACAGGCTTCCCTGCATCCGCGGCATCCTATGCAGGCTGAGAAAAGCGATACCAGTGATTGCAGTCCATCCCCGGGTGCTTTCATCTCTCTCATCAGATCCTTCAGAGCTTTTTTCCTTGTTTCAAGAATTCCGGATGTGAGTTCAGCGGGAGGTTTGCCTGTTTCGAGCGTGCATGAATCGAGTATCTCAGCAATTTCGACAGCCTTTTCCGTATGCAGATAAATGACAGTACTGTTCTGGGGTTCATCCGAAGCAATAAGAACAGTCATATCGGCCTGTGTGCCGGGAATGAATTCGGTACATGTCCTGCATGCGTTTCTGATATTGGCAGGAAGGTTCCTTTGAACCTCTTCCCGGTCTTCCCTGAGCAATCTCGATGCCGGTATCACGCCGGGGCATGTGCAGCTGATTATGAAGATATTCTCAAGGCTTCCCTGAGACTGCTTCACGTTCTCTACGAAAGCCCTTATCTCGCAGGGCCTAAGAAGTGCGGCAACCGGCCTGTCGAATGGTTCGGTAATGGTAAGTTCCGAAAGAGCTCGAGCCCCCTGTACCGGCATAACAGGATGGAAGGGAAGAATTTCGTTTAGCAGGGAAGGGTCGGTTATCAGGGAATAGCAGTATCTACCCTCCTGGCTGGTTCCGCGGAGGGCGAAAACTGAATCAACCTCCCCGTTTTGAAGAAGTCTGGCAAGTAAATGTATCAGAGTATCCCGGGTTGATGATTCGGATATCAGTACGCTGTTCTCAACCAAAATCCACCTCCTGGGAATTGCTAATCTTCGTATTCATGAAGTTCTTCCAGTTGGTAAGTATTCAGGGGAAGAGGGTCCTCTGGATTCCTTCCGGCGCTGTAGCTGAAAAGCTCCGTGGTGTTACCGGAAACCATACTGACGAGCCTGCCTGTTGGAATGTCGGAAGGGCAGGCATCCTCGCACATTCCGCACGATACGCATGAAAGGCTCATGTGTGCCATTCTGCCGATATGAAAGAGAAGTGTATTGGACATAAGCCTTGCCGCTCCACTGTTACGGGAACGTTCAAGGTGCGCGGAAGCCGGAGAACGCCTGTCTTTCATATCGATGAAGCAGAGTCTGCAGTAACAGATCGGGCATACTGTTCTGCAGCTGCGGCAGGAGATGCATCCGCTGAAAACCTCGACCAGACCCTGAAGGCCACTGTACGTCTCCTTCAACTTCTCTGTACTTTCGGCCCTGACTTTTTCCCGTTCGCCTCTGAGGGCGTTCGCCCATTCCTTCCATTGCGATGTGTCCGATTCCGCCTTCATTCCAAGAGAATCCAGGAGTTCCTGCCCCCCGGACGTCAGGGGAATTACCGTACGGAGTCCTCCATGCATGGCCAGGCACAGATCCCCCGCTGAGGTGAATTCAGTGCATTGCCTGCAGAGGGGGCGAAGGGTTTCCGGGCGGTTAATGTCCGGTTCCATAGTACCATCCTCACCGTACTCCTTAAGGGGTACGGCACCCGGGCAGTCCATAGTGAGAAGGATGATGTTGCCGAGATCGATCTGTTCAAGTTTTGAAAGCTCTATTGCAGCCCTGGCCTCACATGGACGCATAACAGCCAGCAGCTTTCCCTCCGGCATGGACTGGGTGAAGGAAGCCAGCGCTTTTGCTCCATGAACGGACATGACAGGAGGAACAGGTTCAACACGGTTCAGGGCGGATACATCAGTTACCAGAGTCCATGGAAAAGAATTATCAGGTCCTCGGGATGGAACCATCACTGAACTGACAATACCACTGACCAGTGCTTTTTCGAGCAAATCCATCAATATGGAGTTCATCTCAGAAGCCCCGCCATCTGGTAGCGGATCTGATCCGGTGTGAAATGCTGCGCCTTGACAGCTCCGGAGGGGCACGCTCCTGCGCAGTTGCCGCATCCTTTGCACAGGACGCTGTTTACAGTACAGACCAGCCTTTCCTCATCGAAGGAAATCGCTCCGTAACCGCAGACTTCCAGACAGGTCTTACATCCGCGGCAGAGTGTTTCTGAAATAACGGACGTTTTCGGTTCGGTTTCGACTTCCCTGCCGGGTATGAGGGAGGAGAGGATAGTACCCGCCACCGCCTCCGAGCGGGATACAGCCTCTGTCAGGCTGCAGAGCCCTCCGGCACATCCGGTTACGTATACACCGTCAATCAAAGTCGATACCGGCGCGAGGGAAACATGTTCACGGTTCGGGAAAGCATTCTCATCAGCCGAGATTCCAAGCATTTCCGTGATTTCCCTGAATCCTTCAGGAGAGACGGCTCTGCCGCTTTCATCCACTGAGCGCCCGGTGGCGAGAACTATTGATCCAGCCTTTATCTCATCAGCATCTTCGTCGAGGTTAATAATGAAGTTTCCGAAGAAACCAACGATCTCCACCGGTTCACGTCCGGTTATGACCGTGATCTCGCTACGCTCTGCCACTTTTTCCGCAAGATGTTCCACAAGTTTTTCATTCGCCGGATAGCCGCCGAGAGAAGCGCTTCTTTCAATTATCGTTATCTTTCTATCCGCATTCGCAAGGACAAGAGCAACAGACATACCCGCGACTCCGCCTCCTATTATTACAACTTCGGGATTACAGACAATGCTTGTCTTCTCCAGGGGTTTATGGCGGATGATCCTGTTTATGGCACCCCGTACAAGTCTGAGAGCCTTTTGTGTCGCGGAATTTCTGTCGGGCGTTACCCATGCCACCTGCTCACGAATGTTCGCCATCTGCATCATGAAAGGGTTGAGTTCGGCCGTCTCGCAGACTTTCATGAAGGTTTCCTCGTGCTCCCGTGGAGAACATGCTGCTATGACCACTCTTTCCAGTTTGTTTCCCTCTATTTTAGATGCCAGGTACTTTTTCCCGTCAGGGGAGCATAGCAAACCGTGGGTTTCCGCCAGCACTACACCCTCGATCTTTGAAACCTCTTCAGCGATCTTCTCGATATCGATCCTGTCACCGATATTAGGCCCGCAGCTGCAGACAAAAACGCCGGTTCTCATTTTTCTCCCCTGTTTGCATCCGCCAGCACTCTGCCGACCGCGGCAGCGGCTTCAGTGACAGAAGAGGCTATGTCCAGTGGACCACCGGTGCATCCCGCGGCGAATATACCCGGGACAGTGGTCATTACTGATGAAAGCCCGGGTTCAGGTTTTGTGACGTATCCTTCATCGCTGCACTCAATGCCAAGCAGCTTGATGAATTTCGAAGTTCCGGTTGAAGGCAGCATTGATGTGCCAAGCACGAGCAGGTCAGTTTCCGCCTGGAAGCTGCCTTCAGCCGTGCTGCAGGTAATACTCAGGCTCTTACCGTCACCGACCTTATTCACCTCAGGAATCTGAGTGTAAAGAATTACATCAGCTTCAACATTCCGCCATTTCAGATGGTGCCTGTCCTCAAGGGCATCGGGTGAGTATGAAGCATCAAGAAACACCACAGGTCGAATATCCGGGAGCTTTTCCATCAGGTAATGAAGGAATTTTAGAGAATACATTGTATTGATATTTGAGTGACTGCCTGTTCCGCATGCGTGAACAATTATCGCCGCTGACTCAGGTTTCAGCCCATCCTTTGTTACCAGTTCCCCGGATGTGGGTCCGTTTGAGGAGTAGTACCGCTCGAATTCCGACGCGGTGAAAACCCCCGGGCAGATCCCCCACTGATATTTCTCGAAGACTTCTCCGTGAGTAGGCTGATAACCTGTCGACAGTATTATGTTGGATACGGTTATTTCAAACTCCGAATCCACCTCCGAATAATCTACCGCAGCGAAAACGCACGCTTCAGCGCACAGGCTGCAGTTTTCATCGCCGTTCCACCTGAGACAGTTTTCCCTGTCTATCCAGGGAACATTGGGAAGGGCTCCGGCGCAGGGAATGGAGATGGCTTTTCTTTTCGACAGGTTCTCTTCGAATTCATTGTTGATCTCGACCGGGCAGGCATTCCAGCATTCAGCGCAACCGATGCATGCCACGGGGTCTACGCATGAAGCCCTCTTGCGTATCTTTACACGGAAGTTTCCGATTGAACCCTCAATGGAGAGTATATCCCCCAGTGTAACTACATTGATGAGATCGTTTCGGAGAACGTCTTGTTGCATGGGTGATACCATGCAGGTGGCACATTCCATCGCGGGGAATATGTCCTCACAGCGGATGAGCCTGCCGCCGATTATGGAAGAGTTCTCGATCAGATGAACTCGCCTTCCGGCCGAGGCGAGAAGGAGAGATGCCTTCATCCCAGCGACGCCGGCCCCTATAACGAGGACGTCGGCAGCCACTATAGAAGTGTTTCCTTCCCTGTAGGATTCGGGCCCATCTTCCTTATCTTTTCGGTGAACTCCTCCACGACCTCCTGAAACCGGGCTCCCTCGGAGGCGGAAATCCAGGAGAGACGGAGCCTGTCCGCTTCAAGACCCAGGCTTTCGACTACCTTCTTCAGTACCGCGAATCTCCGTCTTGCATAATAATTTCCCTTGTCGTAATGGCAGTCGCCCGGGTGACATCCGGCGATAAGCACGCCGTCCGCACCGCGGAGGAAGGCATCCGTCACCATTTCAGGGTCAACCCTGCTTGAACACATGACCTTTATTGGAACCAGGTTCGGGGGCATTTTCAGCCTGCTTGTACCGGCAAGGTCTGCTCCCGCATAGGAACACCAGTTACAGAGAAACCCTATGATACGTGGCTCGAAATCTTCCATTATCGTAACTGCCAGGCTGCTAGGAGGCTGTCCGACAATGAAACATTGGCATAAAACCCACACAGCTGGCTATAATGCCCGCATATTATCGTTAAATACATCCAGTATTCTCCTCAAATCTCCGAGCATTCTATCTCAGCTGTGAGAATCTTCTGCTC
>WTBT01000015.1 GCA_013138965.1 Candidatus Aegiribacteria sp. | reverse complement strand
GTCAGATACAACTGTTGCTCCTCCCCGGTAGATTGGCGCTTAATAAGCGGAATACCCGGCTGTCCAATCTGGAACAATAGCTTATCATTGTGGAGGTACCACGCCTGCTTACTAGCAATGTCCGCCGTTACCTCATACTGCATGTCCCGCATGTCACTAATACTTACTGACGCGTTCTGCTGCAGTATCTGCTGACCTGTCGCCTTGTCTGAGTTGATAGCCGACCCGCTCATCATATCAGGGTTGCCAGCACAGAGGTTATACCAACCATACAGGTTCTGCGTCATCTGAACAGTACCAGGGTCGGCACCCTCAAAGGACTGTATATTAACGCCCTGCGGGTCGTCGCTCGCCACCATCTCCCCATCTACAGCATCGTGTACAGCCTCAGCGGCATCAAAATTAGCCGGGTTATAAACACCCACGTTCTTTTGCCGGTCAGCCTGGTCCATCGCCTTACGGAACAGACGGTTAGTCATGTCGGCCAGGTCCCGCCACACCCCAACGGGTGCCACGGGGAAGGGGTTGTCCGGCACAGGCTGGGTTAACGAGCCAAAGGTATATGGACCAGTCGGCGGACCGTAATACTCCTCTATCTTCAAGAAGTCTTTTGCTATCGCTTCCTCTGGGTCGGGCAGGTAGCATATGGCCCCCGCATCGGGCACCCAGACCTCAATGATGTTCACATAGTCTTGCCAGGCATTATAGGTAGAGGACCCCGGATCTTCTTGGGTCAGTAACTCAGATCGGTCTACACTACTATGCCGCGAACCTGCCCGTGGGAGCCGCTTAATAAGACCCTTATCCCACCCCTTGAGCCCCATCAGCTTGGCCCGCTCTATGCGCACACGGTGGCCAATAAACCCAGCCGTGTCAAAACTACGGCATAGCGGGTCCACGGTTAGATCATCCAGACTGACGGCCTGGGTGTATATCTGCATGGGGTCAACATCTATATCGGGAGATATAGATAGTTTTTGTCCTGACGCACTCAAAGAAGTCTTGTAGATACTCAAACCAGACAGGGCGGTATCAACAACACCCGCGCGTAGAATCTTGTGTAGTTTCAGTTTTTTGTGTAGGTCACTGAGGGCTAGCCCCAGTTTTTCTGCGTACTCCCGTTGCTGCAGGATGTTGGTAAGTACCTTGGTAGTACCCGCCTTCTGTATGAGGTTAGGAACCAGGGCCCGGATAGATAAGAACACCAAGTTTATGGGCTTCTCCCCAGTAATACCGTACTTCTGGGCCATATATGTCCCAACATACTCCTTGACGGCATACGCGCGCGCCTTCCGAAAGCAGTCTAGCCGCTTGAAGCCCCCGTGCGCACTCTCGCTCAACCTCTGTGCTGTTAGTGATCGGGACATATAAATCCTTTACTCTGTGAAACCACTGTATGCCAATCGAAAAGGGACCGGCAAAAACACACAATACACATTCATACCCATCACTTTCGCAAGAATACCGCAATATCGGGGTTCAAGCCTTGCAACCGCCCCGACGCCAACCCTGCAATAACATGGCCGATATGTACCATCGCAGGCTGGCCAGCCGCATTTTTACCGGGAATCATCACCGGCTTACCGCCATCGTATTTACCAAGTTCTAATATAAGCTCTGCAACCGTCATACTAGCCCCCCTCGGTCAGTATATAGACCCTATTGTCTGCTGGTCTATAATTTTGGGTACTCCTGTTTTTCGGTTCCCCGGGGCGGACTACCACACTGTACCAGTCCTCCATAACATCACAGCACCCGCCATCGTCGCACACTCTTGTGCTCATCGCAACCACAGACCGATCCATATCGTATTTCAACAATTCTGCAATAAGCTCTCGTACGGTCATACCTGAACCTCCTCGGGTCCAATAGAGGAGTGGCGGTATCGGATATGCTCCACCGTGCCGCCTGAGTCAGACATCACATAGATGTCAACGCAAGCATCTATAAAACTGGAGGTCTCCACTAACCTGCCCAGCTTATATAGGGACACCCAAAACCCAGTTCCGTTAGGTAGATCACCCCTATGCAGCACACCACACTCCACCGTCCGAGTGTGGCCACCGCCATAGTCAATCTTTACATACATAGCTGTCCCCTTAAACCTGTCTACTGAAATGAAAATCGTTTGCGCCAGTTTTTCTTATCCGCCGTCCTGGCCCGCTTCCACCTATCGAATCGGTGCCCCCATGTCCATTCCGGGGCACCCGCACAACTGGTGCGGGGTTTCATCTTACTCTTGTTTAGCGTCGTAAGCGCATCAGCAATAGTCCTGTCACCATGCCCCAGGTAGTCTGCCTTTGACTTGTCACTAAGCTCTGCGGGGCCAACACCTCCACCCGGATACGTGATATATGTCTTTGTCTGGTCGAGACTCTGCTGATCCCGGTTGATTACCTTATTCTCGCGTATGTCGCGCTCGTAAGCCCGCAGCAGCAGGGCCTTACGCTCCCGACTTGCGTGCCACCCGTACTTAGCCGTTTTCTTTGTCACCACCTGGCCAATGGTCTCGTCCCGATAGTAGTGTGCATACTTCATCACCGCGACAAACACATGTCCAAAATCCCACCCTGGGCCGTTCATCTCCCAGACAACGAACGGCAGGTGTCTCGGTGCAGCACCCCCAACCCACAGAGCTATAGCAACAGCAGTTCTTGCGGCCTCATAGGGTGGGGTCGTCTTACTGGCCCATTTGGCCACAAACTCCCCTGTTTGATCACATCGTATTGACACAACTGATTCCGTCGTCGTATCGCCCCCCTGTCCCCTTGACAGATCAACCCCAAGTGTGTACGTCTTGGTCTGGTCCAACCGCCCCTTGGTTAACGAGGCCCACACCAAAAGATCCCCGGTAGTATGGTGGGCGAGCTTGATAGCCTTAATATCCCGCCGCCGCAGGATTTTCGGAACAGAGGCATTAGCGATTTCCTTACGCAACTCAATGTTCAACCGGGTACTGGGCTTGCGCGCATACAGGGCCGCGTGCTTGTCGATTTCTGCACCCTGGAAAAATGCGTCCCCTACGGCACCCTCCTCACCGTAGATTTCTTTGGCAACTTCCCTCCACCCGTTACGCTCAATCTCATGCTCAATAAAAGGCGATGTGATCCTATACGCTTTTGTCGTGTCGTCCTGTAGAACAAATCGGCCAACACCCTTACGCGGGTGGTCCCAAGCCATCAAATTGAACACCTTTATGCGGCCAGAGTTTTTCCAATTTGAATAACAGGACCCCGGCAAATCTACCGTCGAATTTACCATACGGCATGGTGTAACAGGCGACGTGGCCCGTTTTATACTTTCACCATTATCGGCCTTAGAAAACTCATCGAGCAACAAAATCGCACACCTGTCACCAGACAACGCCGACCGGTTGGTTGATTCCCCGGCTATCGTAGAATCATTAAGCGCGTTGTGGATACGCATACTAGTCCGATTCTCACGGCCCCGCACCAGAACACCCGGCGGTCTCATCCAATCAGGAAGATAGATGTTGATAAGGTCATGTTTGTAGAATAGAGATTTGGAAATAGGACTGTCTACAAGGTCCTCAACACGGCTCATTTCGCGGAGCTGCGTGCGTGGGCGGAATAACCAAATGTGGTGGAACAGATTCACATGCAGCCAGGAGGCACCCATATCTCTACTCTTATGCGTCAACCCGTCCTCACCTGAGCGGAACCGCCCAAGCGCCCACGTAACCCACTCCTCCTGTTTCTCAAAACAGATGAAGGGGTGCAGCGCCATTACGGCGGGGACGTACCCGTGGGTGTCGCTACTAACCTCCATTTCCCACAGGGTATACGCAAAAGTATTGACCCAAAACAGCATACTTTTCTTACAGGCTGCGAGGAGATCCCGCTGCATCACTGGATCGTGCTCGGCCTTGTGGAGTATCCGCTCCCGGTATTCCATGTTCTCGTCTTCGCGCATCGGAACCACGAGCCCTGTCTCGGGACAGGTCCACATCCGACGATTAGACGGAAAAGGAGTACTGAGTTGTGGCCTAAGCGTCTCCATCATCCCCCGTAACAGTCGCGGCCATAGCATTCAGCCGCTCCTTGTTCAGTCTCGAAATACGATCGGGCACACTCTCTTTCTTATCCTCAGCCTTGCCGTCATTGTGCCCTGGGCGACCCTCAGACCGGTCAAGAGTGATCTTAACATAGTCCAACTCTGGCGGTACGAACATACCCTCATCGTCTTTATGGGGCAACGCCCGTTTCCATATGTACCGTGCCAGGGCCTCGGCCTTACTGATTATGCGGGGTGGTCCGGGTGTCGGGCTATCATCAAGTACAACCTCAGTAACCTCGGTGCCGATAGCCCGTATCATCTCGCTCAACGCACGACCGGCGCGCTGCTTACTACCAAGCTCCCGCAGTTTGTCCCCATAGGGGTGGGGCTCTTTATTTTTCTTTGGTCTAGCCATATGAATCCTATTGGACAATTCCTGGGCCATCGCCAAACAAGCGAACACTATGTACGCGCCCGAGATCGGTGATGTACACCTGTTCGATCTTGACGCCCCAGCCACTTGCGGCCCCAGCTAGGTGCTTACGCAGCCCCTGCTTCACACCCTCAATGTCGTGGCACTCCTCAAGAGTCCGGGTCTGTACGTACTCAAGAATCACACCAAGGGCTAAAGTGGCGAGCCCCTTGTCAATATCCTGCACGGCAAATAGGGCCTTCTCAATATCGCGGATGTGATACCGAAGGGCCCCGGACACCACTATCTCCTGCCCATCCTTGGTGCGGATCGTCTGTGACGGCAGATCAACAACCTGCGTCACGACATCCATAGCAATAACCTTCTGTAGCAGCGGCCACACAATGTACCAGCCTGGCCCCAGTACCTTATAGTGGCTGCCACCTGTGATGCGTGCCGCCATTTCAGTTGGCTCCACCATTATCAGCCCCGGAACCAGGGAGAGTATCTTGTCGAATATCTGCTGTAGCCACTCCATTATCTTCAGCTCTGCTTTCTCATATCGCGGTACTTACGGGCAAACTGCTTGGGGGTTATCCTACCAAAAGCCAGGTCCCACCGCAGATCATACTCCCGTATAGAAATATGCCGTCGCCTCTGTTTGTCGCCCTTTCCGCTCATGCGCCCAGAGCCTGAATAGAGTTATCGATCAGATCGCGAGCATCTACAAGGCAACTGTGTACATATGCCATTACTGCAGTTTTGTCCCTACACTGAGTGAGCGGCACATTCGCCACAGTTGTCATATCGATCCGCACTACTGCGCAATCATCCCCCTCGGAGAAGCCCAGTGTATATTTTGGGACCCCCGCTATACTACGCAGCGTTAGCCCTAGCTCTGTTAACAGCTTGGCTCTTGTCTGTTCGAGGGTAGCCATCAATTCACCATATCCCTCAAGTTTTTGATCCCAGGGATGCTGTTGACAATGTCTTCCTGGGGCCACACAACGGCAATGTCCTCCTCCTTAACGACCAGAGCGGGTTTGTCATTGACCATCAGGTCCACCTGCTTAGTGCTCATCACCCGCATAAACGTCAACAGGGGCACAAGCACAGTATCACCCACCTGGATAGATTTCACATCCGGCCCAATACAGATGACCTCGCCGGTATTTGACTCCTCCTGAGCAGAATCAGACAGCAGAATACCCTTCCGCTCTGTTACATTCTTGCCTCTTATGAGGACAATATTGTCGTGTAGACATCGCATTGTCATTTCGTTCCCCTTCTAAAATATGGTTCTATTTTCCCATCCGGGAATTATACCAGAGATCACCCTGGTCTTGCTCCGGCTCCTCTACAGGCACCACATTAAAGCGAGCCTGCCGAAACAGAGCGCATACACTGTCGATTGTGCCACGGAATCGGACGACGGGAACAGCAAACTTAAGGCCATTATGCGCCGCCACATGTATGCCAACTACCTCCCCGCACATATTGAAAACCGGCCCCCCGCTACTACCGCCCTCAGTGATTGCGCTATGCTGCATCATCACGTGCCAACTGTGTTTCCGATTTCGCTCCCATCCGGGCCTGTCGTGCAGGTTCCGATTCTCCGCTGCCAGCAGCCCGAGGGATACGCTGTTAAAGTTTCCCCTGCCCAGCGGACTGCCCATCAGGTACACTAGGTCCCCAACACACAAGGTGTCTTCCTGGGCCAACTCTACATATGGGAGATTGGGCTCAGCGCCCATCAGGTCAAGCCACATGAATGCAATATCGTTCTCGGTATCCTCAACCACGTACTTTACGGGAAACTTACGCCCATCGTCCAGGGTGATGGCATACTCCCCATAGGTTCCATCAGATACGTGTTTCGCGGTTATGATGATACCATCGGAGGAGATGATACACCCCGACCCCTGGCACACACCGGTCTTACCCACGTGGACCACAGCGCCGCGTACCCGGGCGACCTGGTCAGCAATGCCGATGAAGGGCGCGGGGGTCTGGGATAGCTGTACAACACCAAGAAGTACTACTAGTGCCACCATAACAATGCAGAGTGTCCAGTCACGCTTCATAACTATTCTCCCTCAAACTTGTTTGCCACTGTTTCCAGCTTGGCGAGTAGGGGCAGCACGTATTCCTCAATATGCTTCACAGCGACATTTACCTCGCCGAACGCGTTGACGAGGAGACTAAGTTCCTTTTTGGTGAGTCTGAGTTGTACCGTCTGTTCCTTCGCCATGTGTTCCCCTTAATATGGTGTTGTTAGTCGGTAACCGATGCTATATGGCTTTGTGCCATAACGGCGCGATCTGCCAGGGCATTAACCTCCACCTTCATCGCGTCGATGGTAGCTGGAGGCAAATCAATATCATACCCAAGATGGCCTACTTCACCCGATATATACAGAGCGACAAGCTGCCCCTGTCTGTTGGCTGCCCGGTGGGTGTATTTATTACACCACTCGATTTTTTCAATCGTGGTCATGCCCGCCGTCAGAGCCGCGAGATCGGCGGTGGCTAGTTCTTGATCGGTTAGTATGAACGTCATTTGTGCTTCCTCTCTTAGCTTGCGGGTAATGTGG
This sequence comes from Candidatus Aegiribacteria sp., assembly GCA_013138965.1. Taxonomy (GTDB): domain Bacteria; phylum Fermentibacterota; class Fermentibacteria; order Fermentibacterales; family JCC-6; genus Aegiribacteria. The sequence continues at coordinate 43,840 of WTBT01000015.1, read as the reverse complement.
TAAGATAGTTAATTGCGTTCTGTAAAACTATTGGATCATCCACAACAAGACCAAGAACGGCATTACATTTGTCAGGATTGGCCCTATTCCATGCCCTTGTGTATAATTTGACATACTCCGCGCAAGAGCCTGATCGACCATCCTTGTTTTGGGGCCGAACCCCAAATTCTGTAAGTGGTTTAATCTTGTTACATTTAATGCAAGTCTTCATGGCTGTATTCTTACGAGCTTGGGACGGTGATTTGCTCATACCAAACCACAATGCGGATCTTCATATCGCTGCCGGTAACGTCAGCATCCGTGGTAACTGTGAAAGTATCAGCGGAAGCATTCATCATCAGGGCGTAAGTCAAACTTCCATCACTGTTGGCCACTTGATTTCCAGTGGTTCCGAGTGCCGTAGAAATATCATCGATGAACTCGTCGGTATTGCCGCCACCTGATCTACCCACACTGACAACTGTCGCTCCGCCACCGGGGGCCTGTGTCACCCGTACAGCCACGGCTTTAATAACGGAGTTAGCCGGGGCGAGGTTACCGGATGAGACAACCACCGGAGTATTTCCCGCAGCTACTGGAATAGTAACTTCCTCATGAACAGCGCGTCTGACGGACTCACTTGCAAACGAAGATTGAAATGCAACCTGATGGGCATCGTTGAAATCGACGTATCGTAGCCCAACAGTGTTGTCTGTGGCGGAGAAAGTCGAACTACATGCCACGCCAGCATCAAAAAATGCCGTCCCATCCACCTCCAACCTACCACTAACAAACAGATCGTCGTTAGTAGCTAGACTATGACTTGTGCTCCCTGCATCACCGATGATAGTGGTACCAGTGCCGTGGGGGAGAATGATGAAGTTACCGTTGGCTGTGGTGATGACGGAGCCACCAGCAGTAAGCTGTAGGTCTCCTGTTAGGTCCAGATCCCCAGTGATTGTGAGTGTGCCCCCGGGGGGTGTTATTGCATTTTCGTCCGCGAAGTCGTATCTGCCACGCCCGAATAGGCTCATTGTGTGTCCCTTATCTGGTGGTTGCTAAAAACCGCTGAACTCAGCTATGACTGATCCTGCTACGGTAGTCGGAACAATAGCGAAGCTGTTATACCCGCATTTGTCCAATATAACCCTGGCAATATAGTTACCAGCATCGCTGACGACCTTGATGGGTTTGAGCCAGTACTCGTTGGTTACAATGATGGTATCGACAAACAGATCTGTAGCTCCTGTGCGCTGTTGGGTTCCGACGGTAAGGGTGAGCGTAGCGATCCTTGTGTAGTAATCGCCCTGGCCCCGGGCTGCGAGGAGGTCTAGTACTATTGAATCAGCGTTCGTGGTGCCTGAGAACCGTAGCTCTAAGGCGTTGTGCATGTAGTTGGGCTCGAAAACGCGGTGAGTAGCTACGTTTTTCTCGGCCACCTTCGCGTATGCCCTGTTTGCAACAGATGGAGTGGCCGCTGAGGCCGTAGTCATGGCAGTAAGAGATGTCCAGGGGAGATTTGTCGTGGTGAGTGCTACTTGGTTTGTCATCTTTGGGTCCTTATAAACATAGAGGGTCCTCTATAAGTACGTCACGAATGCTGCTGTGGAGTGTGTATTTCGGACATGGGAGGTCTTGTTTTTGAAAAATTTGGTGTCTCGGGGATTTCTACGAACGGGTCCCCTCTGGCCGTAGGCACCTGCTCAAAGGTGGTACGGCCCCCTTCGCGGGAACGCACACACAGAAGGAACGCGCGCGTGCGCGCTCATTCTTACCCAAATAAATAAATAAATAAATAAATAAATAAAAAAGAATTTGCACCTACCACGATCATGAGTTATACTATAGGTACGGCAATGGTGCCGACAAGGACACACGCAATGACTCACGCACAGCTATACTATGAATTACGGCGCATGGGCATGTCACGCGATACAGCCCGTGGCATCATCGAGACAGAGACGCTACACATGGGCACAAAAGACAGGCTCATGTACTGGTTTCGACTGCTTAAGTACACTCGCTAAGGGGGACACACGCATGAACTGGCTATGGACACACGTGATAGACCGCGAAGTCGTACTGCTGGCCACAATGGCATACATAACACTCTGCTAACACTATAAGGAGAACTTATAATGAGAACACACTATAAGAACGGCGACGAGATAAGCCTGCACTGCGGCTGTGATAGTTGCAACCCGGACATGATTAACGGCGTGCTGTGCCATGAGCATGGCTGCCCGGATGCATGGCGCGACCAGAAGATAGCCTGCTTCTCTTGTGGCTGTGCTTTTTACTCGAGAGAACCTGGCTTGCGGTATTGCAGCCTGGAATGTGCAGACTACTAGCCCATAAGGAGGATCAGACGATGAGAACCATCAACGACTACAGGATCATCTACCACAACATCAACTTCAGCGACAGCGCGGCATACAGTGACGTGGCGTCAGGCGTTGGCATCAGCGAGTATACGGCGCTGCGTGATGCACTGGCGCTGCTTACCCAAATGGGCTGGGATGTCGATGGATGTGCTGATCTCTTGAACGACCAGAGTCTTGCTGACAACAATACAGCACCCCGAGCCCATGTTAGTGTCCATGTTAGATAGGGCGGGACACCCCCCGGCCCTAGCGGCGATCGGCCCTTCAGCGAGGTGTGGGGGGCCTTCCTGGGGTTCGCAAAGTGGTGACTCGATCACCTACTATGGCCTGAAGTAGCAAAACACGCTATTTTCACCGTAACTCACTACTATACCCCATAGTACCTCGACCTAGCCCATTACCCCGACCATTACCCCACCCTAAAGTCACTCACTAGGGGCAAATAATCGGCCCTCAGACTCTCTAAACTAACTATTACCTCCTTTACCCCCACCTAAAGGAAAAATAGATAGGGTAATCCAAACCCTCCACCAACTATGTTACAAACTACTCCCATAACAACAACGATGTTAACTGCCCACTAAACACTAAAATCAACAAAGTTGAACACCTCCCCTATAGAGACTTTCTGAAACATGGGGGCAAAGGGGGTAAAGGGGGTAAATCGGGCTTTACACCCCCACCAAGGCCGATTATTTGCCAATAGCGCGTGACATCAGGTTAGGGCAAGGTTAGGGTAAATACACAGAATAGTTATGGATCACTTAAGAAACAACCAAACCAGCCAAAGTTACAAAATAGTTAGCAAAAACCAGCCCGATAACCTGTTCAAAAATTACCTAACAAATCACCCAAAACCCCAAAACTCTTAAGCGTTTCATAACTATAAAAAGTTACAAAACTCTTAAGTTACCGCTTGACACCATCCTATCTATAGGCTATACTATATCCATGAGAACAGAACAACCACCGTGCAAAAACTGTAAATACGCAGAATGGCCATCGGAGCAACTGCGGTGGTGCCGTATCTGCCCTTTCCACTGGCCGATACCCGCAACGCGAATTGTAAGGGGACCTGATGAATGAGTACCGCGTATACAAGGTTGAGATGAATTGCCGGTGTAATAGCCAATGGGCGAAGTTCGTCACGGCCACTAGCAAAGCGGACGCCGTCGAACAGGCGCTCTACCTTGACCGGCCGTGCGATAAGTGTGGGGAGACACACGCCAGATGCCTAGGCCATGAGAGAAGGAGGTAAGCTGCTATGATAACACAACAAGAACGATGGACTCATCTATGCGTGAAGATTGGCCCGGACCCATTGGCCTGGATACGCACCATACTAGGCGGACTATATGTTGAAAAAATCATCAGCGGAACAGAGTACACTGCCCTAAGGCGCGACCTAATGCCCGATCACCCGCGACATGGGCCATTATTGTAAAGGAGCACAGATAATGAAAGAGCATAATGGACACCGTAGTTGGAACGCCTGGAATGTAGCACTGTGGATAGGCAGTGATGAACACATCTACCGATTCGCTATGGAGTGCATCAATCGTCCCAGGACAGACGGTCGCCGATGCTACCCCCGACTAGCGATAGATAGGTTCATGCGTGCCTATGGGGGTACACGGACGCCTGACGGGGCAACCTACAACCAGTCATCCGTTAGCCTGGCTCTGGCCGGGCTTGCAGAATAGGAGGGCACACAATGAAAGGCCACAAAACCAAACTGCTCAAAACTGAGAACGGCTATGATTTTTGGTATCACCACAATCCGCCGTGCGGCTCCTGGTGGAATATCACACCGGCGGGCTCTGGCGAACCTGATGGCGGGTACACCAACCGGGCCTATATTGAGGGTATGAAGCACCAATCCTTTGCTTTAGATGTAGGAGACACTGATGTCGATTGAAGATACAATTGATTATGCTCTACTAGACAAACAACTTGTTGTCCTAAGCAGAATAGCACACACGAGGCGAAAATGTCGTAAGAAAGACCGGGAGACGCTACAGGGTGTCTATCAACTGCTGGCCGCAATATGGGACAACCGACAGACCCACTGTGACGAGTGTAATACCCCAGGGCGCACTGTTGACGCTATAGGGCAATGCCGGGAATGTATAGCAAGGGGGGCGGGTGATGCTTAGAACAGCACGAATAATGGTAACGAAAGATTGCGCCAGGGGATGTTCTTACTGTTGTAACACCCCCGACAACCCCGCTATGGAGGGCTGTACTACCGTCCACAGCTTAGCAGAGATCCCGAATCAATATGATGCCTACGTAATAACAGGCGGGGAGCCCCTAGACACAGAGCGGCTACTCGCCCGAACGTCGTCGGTGGTGGCAACTCTGTATAAGAGGCGTATGCCGATCTATCTATCAACTGCACGTTGGCGATCTGGTGCATATCTCCTATTAAACAAGTTGTCAGGCATTACCTACACCGTACACAGTCCAGTACACCCCGCAGATGCACTCCGGCTGCGGGTACTTGAAGACAGTATCCAGCGTATGTGGGTATTGCACAAGCGGCCTTTTAGTGCCCGACTTGTGATAAATAGCGAGATACGACACGACATAACATGGAGTTTTGGGGTGTGGGATCAAATACTAACCAAAACATTTAACCCTGACGGCATGTGCCCTCTGGCTGAGGGCGAAGACCTGTACTATTTAAGTGAGGAGGAATAGTGATGAAGATGTTCAAGAACTGGTTTGATATCGACAATAAGGTGCATCGTAAGGCATACCTGGGCCTTCGCAAACATGGCGTGTGGCCCCGGGACATAATCCCGGCAGATGTTCATTTTGACAGTTGCTGGACTGTTTGGGCAGCAGAGGAGTATACCAGGTGGCTAGAGGCGCGGAATAGGGGACTAGAAACGAAGTACACCTGTCTACTAGACAGGGCCTACGGTATTCACCACATAATGAAAACCCCCACGTACACCCGAGTTTTTCAGAGCCAATGGACCTTTATGGCACAAATATGCCGTATGGCCTGCCATTGCGTCCCTTTTATGGTGTCGGGTGTGCCAAAAAGGGGTAGCCGGATAACAGTAGCGGCGAACCATAAGAAGCTCTTGCAGGAGGCATCAGATGAAGAGTGAACCGACAATTGGGCGATTAGCCACCACTATAGTTACTACGCTCATAGGTATGCACGGCCTGGCCAAAGCCTACGAGATAGGAAATCGCATCAATGAGCAGATATTGAGCCAGGTTAAGCGCCAGATAGCTAAGCACCCCGACGAGTGGTCAGATCGCATCAAACGAGAGATACCCGGGGATGCTTGTGACCACTTAGCTACTAGTTTTTACACGGCGGCTACATATGATGATGTACCCCCCGCACCCACTATATAACAGCATCTGTGACGTACTTATAGAGGAGTATAATGGATAAGATCGAAAAACAAACACAAGCCTTTTTGAAACAATGCGTCTCGGATGGGCGAATGAGCCAGGAAGAATACAACAGCCTGCGGCAAGGTAGAGAGAGCAGTGGGTGTGTACGTCCAGAGTGGGTAGTATTCCCGCTAAAAGCGCACCCACTAAAAGAGATTGCTGTGCGGGATTGTGAAATATGGTTGAACTATCCCGCTTGGGCATTAGCAGAACTTGCTGCACATGAGGGCATGACAATATCCGCTGTGCGGGCGTCACTCAGGCGGGTGTGCGGAGTAATGGGGTGCGGGGTAGATCCAGCAGCACGTCGTGGGCTACCCAGCCTAAACCACATGATACCCCTGGATGCCCCAAACACCAAAGAGCCGAGTATATCAGAAGCACAGAGATTTTAACAGCACTGCGCCAACGAATCACACACATCGATGCTATAAAGGGATTGACCGCGACGCAGTGCTGTTTAACGTTTTATATGCACGGTTGGTTCTGCCCCGGCCACATTCTGCCGTAGAGGGCGCGCACGGCGTGGGCCTTCCTGCTTCCCACGACGCCCGGACTTATAACCCGGTAGTGTCGTGGGTTTTTATTGAGCATTCTTCATACACCCTGGGGCCCCTGTGTGGGGGCCCCTACTCCCAGACAGAAAGAAGGTTGTGATGGCAGATAAACCAATCACCGTAAGCAATCCACTTGAGCTTATAGCAGCGACGAAATCTTATGGGCGTCCAGGACCGCAGAAAACACGGCAGTTTGACTCTGGGGCCACCCGCGATCAGGACACAACAAAATTCGATTATGAGGGGTTCTTCTCCCCCCTCACCATGCGGGCACGCGCGGAGTACATGCACAAACACCGCAAACAATCAGACGGGGCTATGAGGGACAGCGATAATTGGCAGAAGGGTATGCCGCTGTCTGTATATATCAAGAGTTTTTGGCGTCATTTCATGGATCTTTGGTTTATCCTGCGGGGCTACCCCATGATCGCCGGGCAGGCCACGGATCAGAGCCCGCCTGACCTAATGGAGGCACTGTGTGGTGCGGCATTCAACATTGATGGCATGATCCATGAGGAAATGAAGAAGCGGCTGGGGATAGCGGAGAGTACGAAATAATGTGTGATAAAAAATGGCTCACCCTTGACAATGGTGATATGATCCGGATAGCCGATATAGTAGCAGTTCTGTGCCCCACTATATCAAATATCTCAAACGTTGTTGTGTACTTTTTGCTGCATGGCCACCTTATGACCAGTGTTGTGCGGTGTGCGGACAAAGCGGAGCGTGATCGGGTAGCTGGACACGTCATGGATTGGATTTTATGGGGAGTATAGAATGAATATGCTTACTACTGTGATTATCATGTTTGCGTTTGCGTGGGGCATCCTGAGCCCATTGGCCACATTCATTAGCTATCTTCAAATTTCCGCCCATCTTAGAGATGGGATTGAGGTTCCGCCTTGGTACATTATATCGTGGTTGGGGTGCTGGATCGTGGTGGGTATACACCTAATTAATTAGTATTTATGCTGCTGATGGCTGGTGGCCAGTTGTGCGCACACGTGGGTTCGATTCCTACCGGCAGCTTTTGACAACTCGGCAGTCGGCATGGCTCTTTTTGACATCTGAATAGCCCCCGTGGTGGAATTGGTATACGCCACAAACCACAAGACCTGAAAACGCGGGTAAAGTAGGGCATGAGTGGCCATAGGTCCTCCCGACTAGACGGTCCCAATGGTTTGTGTTTGCAGGTTCGAACCCTGCCGGGGGAGTCTGAATGGGCAACCTGATGGCGACCGTAGCTTAAGGGTAAAGCACCGGACTGTGGCTCCGGGTATTGGGAGTTCAAATCTCCCCGGTTGCCCATTTAAGTAAGGAGGGTGCTACAATGGATAATGTAAACGGGCTCTTTGAGGTTGTCGGCGGACTGAGCTAATGATGTCCAAATATTGCTGTTATTGCCGGCGCACTTTGCCACTGGCCGAGTTCCACAAAGACCGCTCCAGGCCTGATGGGCTGTGTCACCGGTGTAAAAACTGTAATAAGGCCTGGGTAAAAAAGCACAAGAGGTCGCCGGATAAACAGTTTGCGTATGAGATGAAGTACTACTATGGGTTGACACCCAAAGACTATACGGATATGGAGCACAGTCAGGGCGGCGTTTGTGCTATCTGCCACAGGAGGCCGGAGAAAAGACTAGCCGTGGACCACGATCACACCACAAGAAAAGTACGTGGTTTGTTGTGTCGTACATGTAATTCAGCAGTTGGCTTGTTGCTAGATGATCCCGTAATAATTAAGCGGGCGGCAGAATATATAGAGGATAGCCGCAATGGAACTAGACTGGATAAACGCATTATTCGAGGTTACTGGGGGCCTATTCATCGCGTGTAATATTCATAGGCTACACCGGGACAAACAGGTAATGGGTGTGAGCATTGTTGCTGTTGTGTTCTTTGCCATATGGGGCTGGTTCAACTTGGTGTACTATCCGGTACTAGGCCAGTGGGCAAGCGCCTTCGGGGCGGGTAGTGTGGCTATCGCAAACACCCTTTGGTTGGGACAGATTATTTACTATAGCAGGGGGGTAGCCAGATGATAGCGTTCCTCGATATGGATGGCGTCTTGGCCAACTGGGTTGGGGGCATCCACAAGCTACTTAATATACCCTTTAGTGTGGACAAATGGCCCTATAAAACAGGCCGCGAGGGGTGGCACTTCCACAATGAGATAGGGCTGTCCTTTGAGCAAATTGATGGTGTGTGCGACTATGATCTGTGGACAAACTTAGACTGGACGCCTGATGGGCGGGATATTTATAGTTATACCTGCTTGGTTTTTGGCCGCCACAATATTCGTCTATTGACAGCCCCAATGCCCAATGTGATGTCAGCTAGTGGCAAGGTCGCGTGGGTACAAAAGAACATCCCGGAGCTTAGTAAACAGCTTATCATCAGTACAGCGCCCAAGAGTATGTTCGCCCGGGTGCCCGATTCTGTTTTGATAGACGACTCATCGGATAATGTGGACGCTTGGCGCGCAGCAGGGGGGCGGGCTATTTTAGTACCCCGCCCGTGGAATGATGACTGTGCTAGGGCAGATAGAGCATCGGGTGTGGTATTTAGTAGGATGTTATACAATAAAAAGGGGGGTGACCAGTGAACAGATTTGAGCTATCCGCATATCTAATTAACTGTTGCTACTGGTATTATGTTAAAGCAGACCCCTGTGAGACAGACCAAAACTATGACCACCTACTCCACAAACTAGAGGCTATGGAGGCAAAAGAAAAACCAGAATACAGACAGGCTTGGTCCCCCAATGTACGAGTATATGGGGATTGGGCGGGCCAATACTTACGGTGCGGCCAGCAAAAACCCACAGATGCGAAGAAACAAGCTGCCCACGCCCTGCTTACGGAGGGTAGTAGCGATGATAGTTGACTATTATAGGGGGGTCGTGTATGAGTAAGCGGGTTCTAGTAATCGGAGACTTGCATTGCCCAGTTGAGCACCCTGGGTATTTGAAGTTCTGCAAACAGTTATACAAGGAACATGCCTGTAACACCACGGTACTTATTGGCGATGTGGTGGACTGGCACGCGATAAGCTACCACGATAAAGAGCCGGAGTGCCCCGGTGCAATAGATGAGTATATTGCGGCTAAGGCTAAAGTAAAGAAATGGCATAGGGCGTTCCCCGGTGCATATGTGTGTCTTGGGAACCATGATATACGCCCTCAGCGCAAAGCCAAATCGGCAGGCGTACCGGACCGGTTTTTGAAGTCGTATAGTGACCTTTGGGGCACACCCACATGGACGTGGGATTTTAATTACATGATCGACGATGTGTACTATTGTCATGGCACTGGCAAGGGCGGTATCCATCCGGCATGGAACAAGAGCACCAAACTGGGCATGTCGGTTGTCATGGGCCACTGTCACGCTAGGGCTGGTGTTAAGTGGCACGTAAACCCCATCCGTAGATGGTTTGGTATGGATGTTGGGTGTGGGATCGATAATGATGCGTTTCAATTTGTCTACGGGCGCAACATTGACGATAAGCCCATCATATCTGCTGGTGTCGTATGCGCTGGTATGCCGCAGCACTTCATAATGCCGATGGCTAGAGGCGAGAAGTACCACAAGAGTCGTTTTTCTGAGAGGACTAATAGGTGAAAATCCCCCCGCCCCCAGTTATTGAGGTCCCTAAGCCATGTCTATTTCCCGGCGCTCAGCGAAAACAACAACTAGACGCGCTGGGCGGGGACATACGGGACATGCTTATCCGGCTGGCCAGAGCAACACATGTCCCAAGCTGGCAGGAAATGTTCTGGGGGTTTCGGGATGTTGTGTCACCGGGTGGTGTATGTGATGTATCGCGGCTCCCGTATCAGGCATCAGGACCGAACCTATCGGCTGCGGCCTGGTCCACCAGGAGCGCACCAGTGATTTTGGCCTGCCTGTATACCAGACTATCCTGGATAGTCCAGATGTATTGGACCCTGTGTTTGCATGGTGCAGGGGATGAAGCGCCAATACGGGAATACATGCAAGGCATTGATGAAATCACGCAGAATGACTCACGCTTGCAGCGAACGCTATGTGATGCCGTGGTGTGCGGTAGCGTATTAGATGGATATTGGATAGAAGTGAAGGCTAATAAGGAGGTTAGAAACAATGACTGAAAAAGAATGCACGTATGCTTTTGTAGATACCATAGACAAGCTTATCAAGGCACGAATCCTTCACGCTAGGGGGAACAATACTGCGGCTGACTACCTGCCCGGGCTGATAAGCAGGCTAAAGGGCGACCTAGTGGGACTATTGCGCACAACAGTTGATGACGACCCGGCAAACGATAATGACTGAGCCCTACCAAGATGTGCTGGCCTCTGCGGGGTTCCCGACAGATATACTGGTGTTGGACTGGGAGACATTTTTTGACAAGAATTACTCCCTAAAGAAGAAAGACACGCACCATGTAGACTTTGTTGCCGACCCGCGATTTGAGACCCTGGGACTGGGCGTACAACGGTTTGGTCGGGATTTAGAGCCGTTTTTCGCTAAAGTAGATGAGGCACCGGGCACGATTGAGCAGCAGGTAAGTATTTATGGCCCTAATCTAGAACGGTGTACTGTGGTGGGGCATAACCTATACTTTGATGCCCTTATTCTCCGCGAAAAATATGGCATCACCCCAAAGTATACCGTGGATACTATGGATCTGTCCAGGCATTTAGACGCTCGGGATCGGCACAGTCTCGCTCACCTAGCTGAGAAGTATGGCTGTCCCACAGCAAAGGGGGACACCATGCAGTTTCTGGGGCTACACGCCCGGGATATGTCCTCGGAACAATGGGCGGCTATGTCAGAGTATTGTTGTGATGATATAAGGATCACGGCATTCCTAGTTAAGAAGCTGTTGCCCATGATAACCCGACCAGAGAAGGAGTTACGGCTTGCCGCACAGACGCTGCGTATGTTCCTGGTGCCCAACATTGAAGTAGATACAAACCTCGGAAATAAGTTGGCTGCGGATATGGGAAGGGCTGTTGACGGGGCCATTGAGGCTACACGTAAGTACGGAATCGTATCCTATCAACCCCCTAAGATCACAAAACGAACCAGTAAGCCCCCAGTGATACGGCAAATTATACAGGAGGACATATCTAAGGACGGGCTGTTTGTCAATTTGCTAAACGAAGCTCTACCCGGCGACGAGACAGTGCCCATGAAGCAGGGTAAGCTGAAAATGATACCCGCCCTGGCTAAAACAGATGACGCTGTTACGTACCTGCTTGAGCACCCCGAGCCCGCTGTCCGTGCATTGATGGAAGCACGACAGGCTATTAGTTCGTGGCCCGGACACATCAAGAAAGTTCGCCGCATTATGTCCCAAGCCGCTTGCCGTGGCGGGCTGTTGGGAATACCCCTTAAATATTGTGGTGCTGGTCCCGGTCGTTGGTCTGGCGCGGGGGGCATCAACGCCCAGAATTTTGGGGCCCGCAACGTACACCAACTGATAAAACAGGTGGGTGGTATGCTTATGGCCCGGCGGGGCTATCTGATGGGGAGTGGCGATCTGTCACAGATTGAGGCCCGCGTCATTGCCTGGCTTGCAGGGCAGACAGACCTGCTTGGTCAGTATGCTAGAGGGGAGGATGTATACTCAATATTTGCCCAGAATCATATCTTCCATGAGGAGACAAGAAAACCAAGGGAGGGTGATAGCCCAGAATTAGTAAAGCAGCTAGTAATGCGGCGTAATTTTGGGAAGGAAGTAGAACTGGCTTGTGGTTTTTCGATGAGTGGAAATACATTCTATACACGGTGCAGGCAGAACCCGCTACTGCGACCCCTGTTTGATGCTGGCACCTATGACAAAGTGTTCTGTATTAAGCTGGTGAAGCTGTACCGGGCAACCCACAAAAAGATAGTTTCATTTTGGGGGGAGCTAGAGCGCGCATTTCGGTTTGTCACCAAATATAAAGACCAGGTGACAACAGTAAAACACAACGGTAATGCCCTTATATTTTTTAACCACAATGACACCACAGTGATACAACTGCCATCGGGTAGGTGTATGTTCTACCCTCATGCCCGAGTGTCCGCAAGAGGGGGTCTATCATATAAGAGTGGGCCTAGAACATACGATACATATGGCGGCAAAATCGCTGAAAACGCGACACAGGCAACAGCCCGCGACGTGTTCTCTGATGGCTTATTGCGGCTGGAGGATGCTGGGTTTACCAACCTATTCTCCGTACACGACCAAGCACTTACCCTCATTCGTGATGATAGCGGGGCACAGGACAAACTTGCAGAGATGCACGCACTTCAAGTAGTAATACCAGAGTGGGCCACGGGATTGCCCGTGGCCACAGAAGGAACACTTCGTAGGCGGTTCAAAGAATAGAAAGGGGAACACATGGGTAAAGAGCAGAAATATCACGGATTCTCTCACCCACGTTTCCTGGGCTGGCTAGGAGTGCGGTGGGCGTGGAAAAAACTACTGTGCCCGCGCGGTATGCACTTATGGGATGAGATGCTGGGCACTGGGATGATAGGTGGTGAGGACTACGAGCGCCCCGGGTGGGAACACTGCCTGTACTGTGATGCTTGCGGGGCTATAGTTCATATTGTGGGGGTTGACATAAACGATGAATAGGAGACAGAATAGTGCAATTGACCGATCAGAACTGGCAAGGGCTGCAAAACCCCTCGGGGAACTCATTGCAGGGGTCGCGAGAACACGGAATAGTGTGGGAGGGAGTCCGCCGCCGGTTATCGTTAGTAATGCCCCTAAGAAAAAGAGGAAAAAGGCTACTGCGAAAAAAGATAGGGAATCCACTGTCCTGAGAGACTGCCTTAAGTACTTACAGTCAGAGGGTATTTTTGTATACCGGCAAAATACGGGCACTCTTTGGGCGAATGGTCAACCAGTTAGCTTCGGATATCCCGGGGCCGGGGACATAACCGGCATACTGCCAGGTGGTAAACGGCTAGAAATAGAATGTAAGAGCGCAATTGGGCGGCAGTCCAAAACGCAGAGGGCTTTTCAGGATAAGATTGAGGTGAATGGTGGGTTATACCTGTTAGTGCGGTCAGTAGAGGAGTTGCGGGCAGGTCTATATACTGAGGGGTGTGTAGCGGGGGCCATCTAGGCTCCAAACTTGCCCATGAAAACGAAGCCCCATTCCCTGAAAGGCTGGCTGAGTTTATGATCCGGTCTTTCTGCCCACCAGGTGGTGTCGTGCTTGACTGCTTCGGAGGGTCGGGCACCACAGCAGCAGTCGCCAAGAAGTATGGTCGAGAGTCGATCAGTATCGATATACGCGAGAGCCAAGTAGAACTTATGGGCCGCCGTCTTGCTGGTACGGTGCCCCCAGTACCGGAGATAAACTAATGCGAGAGCTACGACTATCGGCCAGTTCAAATTCAGACTTTTTAAGCTGCCAACGAAGATACCAATTGTCCCACATCTACGGGCTTAAGACAGATACTGATAAAGAAAGCCTGCGTGTTGGGGGTAGGTGGCATACTTGTCATGAGATGCTGGAGCTTAAGCCAGGGGTGTTCTGCCCCCGATGTGCCAAACGAGAGGAGGTAGATGTAGCTTGCTACATATGTGAGGGTAGCGGGCGAGTACCGGAAGATCGCATGGGGGTTGTCACCCGCTATCTGAACAAAGTGTACGCCGTCACCCCCGACAACATGACAGCGGACGAGTGGGAACTGGAGCGCGTCAACCTGCTCTACTCCCTCATTGGACATCAGTGGTATTACAAGGATACAGAGGACCGGTTTACAATAATCGGTAGCGAACTCAAACTCGAAATACCCATATACAGACATCAACACAGCAAGCGGCGCATGCGTAAAGCGGTGTTCGTATTGAAGATGGATCGCCTGGTACGTGAGAAAGCCACGGGACTTGTGTATGTGTGGGAGCGTAAATCTACATCGCGATCGCTGAATGACGACTATTGGCAGGGCCTGACTCAAGGGGACCAGGTGACGGGCTATGTATGGGGCGCAAGAATTGCACAGAAGCTGGGGCTGCTGGCAGCATACGGGGTAAGCCCCGAGGACACACTTATTGCTGGGGCTTTCTGTGATGTGTGGCACAAGCCAACTATTGGCCCCAGGATGTTGACCCAGAAGGATACTAGGGTGTTGATGGAGACAGGACAGTACCTGGGCGAGGTGTTCAGCATAGGCAAGGGGGCTGAGGATAGCAGCACCAACATTAACGGCATCCCCGCCCAGGTCGTTCAAGGCAAACAGGGCATAGCAATACGCGAGACTGCTGGTATGTTTGGCGCTCGCCTCCTGCAGGATATCTCGGATCGCCCAGAGTTCTATTTTCAACAGCGGCCCTGCTCCTATACAGACGCGGACCTCGCCGCATTTGGGGGCAAGCAGCCTATGCTAGCCCGGCAAATACGGTATGTAGAGGGTAACAATATATGGCTCGCTGACTTGCACTCTTGCAACAGCACGTTCCGGTGTGAGTTTTATGATTTCTGTAGATCAGGCGCAAAGTATACACCCGGTGATGCGGCCCCGTGTGGGTACAAGCTGGGCTGGGGCTCAACACCGCCGGTGCCGGAGATCGATAATAAGGAGATCTCCCTTGAGTAACGCGATTACCAGACGGGAGGCCATTAAACTGGGCATAGGTATGGCCATTATGCCAGTACATGCACTACAGCCGCACACTGCCCCACTCGGGATTGACTGCTCAAGACCGGTGAACATGAAGTCTTATGCGGTTAAGAGTATGCCCCGTGAAGTTGGCCATAAGATTGATTGGGTACAAAATGGCTATGAGATTAACTGGATACAGAGTGGTTAATCGCCGAGTAGAGGAGACCGCATAGTGTCAAATGAGGACACAGCCCGGTGGTGGGCCCTTGGGTTGATTAAGTCACTTAAAAAGAACACGGAACAAACTCTAGGAGATCACATAATGCCGTCAGCACCAGCACCAAGAGCACCAAAGATAGCCCCGCCGGCACCGCCATTGAGTAATGTGGTAGCAGCGGCCCCCAGAAACTTTACCGTAGCCCCGTGGACTGGGGAGGGGGATGGGGAGAAGATCATCATCTATGGCCCAAGTGGGATGGGCAAAACGACGTTAGCCGCAATGGCCCCGGACCCTGTGTTCATCGGGTGTGATGATGGGGGCCGAAGAATCAGGAACCCCCTGACAGGCGAACCCGTGCTACATGTGCCAGGGATAGCTAACTTTCGTGATGTGCAGGATGCGCTTCGGTCACATGTATTTGATGACCATACATCCGTCGTCATCGACACGGGCACAGTGTTACAGGATTGGGCCATCCCCCATATTCTAACCACTGTGAAGCATGAGAAGGGGTATACAGTACATAAGTTTGAGGACTATGGGTATGGTAAGGGGTTTACGCATCTATACGAGGCCATGTATAGTATTCCAGTAGCCCTAGAACGGCTAGTGCATATGGGAAAGAACATTATTCTATTGTGTCAGCTTAGGGGGTCCATCACAGGCAATGCAGGGGGGGATGATTACGTTAAAACTGGGCCCGCTTTATACCCGGGCGGGAAGAAAGGAACCAACAACATCCAGGCTATGTACTGCGAATGGGTAGATCACATATTCCGTATAGACTGGGAAGGTGCCACCGTTACTGATGGTAAAATAGCACCAGTCAGTACCCGTATGGTTCGGGTTCACCCAGACGCAACTTTTGAGGCTAAGAGCCGTAGCAATGTCTTTGCTGAGTACCCGGCTGTGACATTCTCTAAGCCCAATGACGACTCTCTGTGGCGTATTTTGTTTGGGGGTAGGTGATATGGTGTACAGCAAAATGAACAGCAAACACGTACCCACATATCAGTTTGTGTCGAGCAATCAGCACGGTGATAGATATAGGGAGCAGGACGGTAAAACAAACTATCATACTGGCCGCATGACTGCAGCCTTTGATGACGCGAAGGAACTAATACAGTTGGTTTTAATCGCCCAGATGTTGCGTATTATTGTAGAGTATAATTTTAATGAGCACGTGGCCTATATCGACATAGCCGCAGTAGTGCCCTACTAGGAGTAAGTGATATGATGGCCAAAGAGTACAGGGAGCAGACAGTTATGTCCGGTCGCGCGAGGCCCATTGTAGGCGGGCAGAAGCCACCGCGTAACGCCCCATGTCCTTGTGGGTCAGGAGCAAAGTTCAAACGATGTTGCGGGGCGGGTGTCGGTAAGGTCCGGTTCTCCCGCACCAGAAGCTAAAACCATATTAGGAGACAGAAGTATGAGCGTTATCGACAGAATAGGTCATTTTCGCGGTGAGGTTGTGGACCGGGGGCTTTCAAAATCTTCGGGTGGGTTTATGCAACTGGAGTTGCAGTTGCGGGCCACGGAGATGTATGATTTGGAGAACGGGGTGTGGGTTCCCTGGGGGTTTGATGAGTGCGAGGCCCATGCGTATATGATCCTGTTCGGGCGGAATGATAAGGCTACTCGTAGTGTGTCGCAAATTATGAAGGCCCTCGGATGGGATGGCCTGGATTTTGCTGAGCTACAGGATAGCGATAAGCTCAGTAAAACGATTCAGTGGCGCATGGGTGAAAACACCTATGAGGGCAATACTACGATTCGGTGTGAATGGATCAGCGAGTATGATGCTGCCCCGGGACAACGGATTGAGAAGTTAGGCCGTGCGGATATTCAGCAGATGCAGGCAAAGTATGCTTCCCAAATGCACGCCCTGAGTGGTGGCCCGAAACCGAAGGGGGCCCCCAAGGTAGCCCCTTTAGCCACGACTCTATTGCCAGGTATGCCCATCTCGGAATCCCCGACGACGAGTGCGACTGTGCCGACAGCAGCCCCGAGTGGTGGAAGTACTGAACCGCCTGAACCTGAGCTTCCTTTTGTTCCAGATGTTGAACCCATCGAAGATATTGCAGATGCCGCAGCGGCTACCTTGGCCACCTGTATCCCGGTTGTCACAAAGCCAAAGCGCAAGAAGAAGGTTAAGCCTATCGATATGACAGCGGCCTGGACTGCATGTATGGAGGCTGGGCTGAAGGCTGGCAAGACTCAGGTAGAGATTACAGCCATATGGACGGGCCTAGTAAAAGCCACCGGCCCCGACGGTACAGGAAGTAATGAGACCGTGGGGGATAACTGGCTTGCGATCAAGGACGGGTTTTCAGTAGCCATCGCGTAGCGCGATACCTTTGCGTTGATACTGGGGGAATGGATGCCCCCCTCTTTTTGGGAGCAACCTATGAGTGATGCAAGTATTGGGATTAAGTGTACGGAGTGCGACCAAACTTTTTGGTTTGCCAAGGATGTAAGATGTAGTAAGGTCATTGTTACTGAGGAAACCACAGAGAAAATGAATGATTGGTTTGGAGAGCACCAGATATGTTGCTTCAACCTCCGTCCAGGCCGGGGAGTGCCATATCCCTTTGTCCTTGTATCTGTTGATAGATAGCTAGTGGGAATGTAGGGGAGTTTGTTAGGAATCGGGTGATGGCCACCAACTTTGGTAAATTGCTAGAAAAGCTACAAGCAAACATGCAGCCCGCTATGGTAGCCGTGCTTGCCGAGCAGCTTGACGGCACAGTGACTCCGGACGCCATAGAGCGGCTTGGTGTGGGTTACTACCCAGCAAAAAATACTTGGGTATTTCCAGAGAGGGACGGTGCGGGTGCTGTAGTTGGGCTGACTCTGCGGTACAGTAGCGGTAGAAAAATTGCGTGGAAAGGTGGGAAACGGGGACTAGCATATGAATGTTTGGGTATACGACAAAAAGATGGGCGAGTACAAGATAACAGCAAGATGCTCCGGGTTGGTGAGGAAGGCGTGCCATGTCCCATCTGTGGGCGGGAAAACGACGGATGTATGGTTAGTAGTGAGGACCCTCATAACCCTGGTAGGGTCATATGCGTACGAACGCCCGCCGGAGCTACTAGGTACATTCTCAGTTCAGGGTATCTCCACTACCGTAACACTGGTACTGATGATCGAAGACGATGGGCTCAGATACTACCTGTATCGGATAAACCGGTGGTCGTTACTGAGGGGGCGTCTGATGCGCTGGTTGCGATGTCGCTTGGCTTCGTTGCGGTCGGTACACCTCAAGCGGGCGCTGGGGCGGGGGACCTGTGTAGTTTGATAAAGGGCCGTGACGTTATCCTTGTAGGGGACCGTGACATCCTTGGGACAGGCCAGGCAGGAATGGAGGGCCTGTTCCAAACGCTACAGCCGGTGTGTAAGACTGTAGTTAAAATCCTACCCCCGGAGCCTTTTAAGGACCTGCGTAGCTGGGCCCCCACTCGGGATATATTCCTAGAGCATGTTATATCTGTGGGGGATTCCCGCAAAGATTCGCTTGTGCTTGACAGCGATGCCCCATATGATATGGTAAAGGCGTGGGTACAGGATAGGCAGATATATCGCGGGCACCGGATAATCCAATGTCTACATGATGACTTCTACCAATGGGATGGCACTAAGTATCGCCCAGTGACAAAGGCTGAGCTACGTGGTTGGTGGTACGAGTGGTTTGCAGCCCGCACGCTGTCCAGGAACACAAAGGATGGTGTGCAGATATTGGCTATAAAGCCAAACAAGCACTTCATGCTGGATATAGATGATGCCGCTAGGGCTTACTGTCGGGTACACGCAGATGAGTCAGCACATGAGCCGCTGATATTAAAGACCGGTAAGAGTATGGACCTGGCTAGGGCTGTAGTATTCCGCAATGGGATATATCACATAAATGAATCACAGATCCTTCCCGTAACCCCAGATATATTCCTAACGACTACACTCCCCTATGACTACGACCCTCGCGCCCTATGTAAGCTATGGGAGTGGACCGTAGCAGATTGGTTCAACGGAGAGCAGGACTGCATTGATCTCTTACAAGAGTGGATGGGCTACTGCCTGATTGCATCAAACCATATGCAGTCAATGATGTTCTTCTTTGGTGTACCGGGGTCCGGCAAGTCTACGGTAGCGAGGGTGATAGAGGCTATGCTGGGTAGAGCCCGCACAACAGGTGCTAATACGAACAGCTTCAAAGACCTATTTGGACCAGCCGCTCTGCTTAATAAGTACCTCGCAATTATGTCTGAGTCGAGGGACACTAATCGTGGTGATATTGATAAGCTGTTGCAAACGTGGAAGGCGATAACGGGCGGTGATACACTGAGTGTGCGTAGGCTATATAAGGATGCTATCGATGCCCGTCTTTTTTGCCGCTTGATGTATATCGCAAATGAGGTGTTGCCCTTTGATGACTCTAGCCAGGCCATGACGGGGAGAACCAACCTGTTGTACTTCCCGAATAACTACCGGCTAGATAATCCAGACCGGCAACTTGACCACAAGTTGATAGCAGAGATACCTGGCATAGCAAACTGGGCCATTAGGGGGTTGCGTCGGCTACTTGATAGAGATGAGTTCACACTGCCAAAGGCTTCCCGCGAACATCTGGATGGGATCGCGGAGCTAACTAACCCCATTGGGTCTATGATAAGTGAATGCTGCCAGTTTTATGTTGGCGCTGAGTACTTTACACATCACGCAGACTGTACTACGTTGTATGATATGTGGTTAGCTTGGTGTACTGCTACTGGGACCCGCAGTAACCTAAGCCGGATTGCCTTTGGGATGAAGCTGCGGGGTCTAAAGCAGTCCCTCATACGCAAGCGCGTCATGGATTGCGGTAAGAGACTGTATGTGTATGAGGGTATTAGTATCCGACCCGATGCGATGGAACAATATTTGAGGTAGGAGATGTGTGACTAATGTACCAATGTCAAGATTGCCTGGAAGAGTTTGAGTCACCAAACATTAGTGCGCTAGTGGTCAATGGTGGCCGCGAAGAATATGAAATATGCCCCCACTGTGGGAGCGACATGATACAGGAAATCTTATCGGAGAAATAACCCATGTGGTTTAGGAAAAAGACAGGTCCGACATATGGTGTGATGACCCTGCTCACAGATATTGAGAAACTAGGGCAGCGGGTAACGCAGCTTGAGTGTGAGCATAATATGGTTTTCAGTGGGGACGTATCTACCTTTCTACTGCACGCTGATAGTTACTACGCCATTTATAAGTGTAGCCTGTGTGGTAAAGTAGAGTACAAAAGCGTTAACATAGACCTCACTAAAAAAGAACGTAAGGCACTCAGAAATCTTGGTTACTATATTGGAGAAACAACCCATGAATAAAGTACTCGAAACAGCACGTCACTACCAGGGGACTATTGTAGCACTTATCGTCTGCGTCGCATTGTGTGCGTGGGGGCTGGGGTGCCAGGTGACAACGGAGAGCCCGTTTGACCCAGGCACCAAGATTACCCAGGCTGAGCTTGAGATTGAGGTAGGGGCTTATGCCAGTAAAGTGACCCTTGCCTATCAGGATATTGAGAAGCAACAGGCAATCCGCAAGGCCATCCTAGAGGCCGGGCTTGCCTACGCACAGGGTGGGGGTGTGAGCCCACTTGGTTTGGCATCTACTCTTGCCGGCATCATGGGTCTTGGACTGGTTGTAGACAATCGTAAGAAGGATGCCGTTATCAAGAGCAAGAGCAACGCCCTCGCGGCACTTAAGGGGGGTACCACAGTATGAACCTAGGCACACCAGTAACTGAATTAAGGAGCGTCGGGCCCAAACGGGCCCGAGCCCTTGGGCAGTTGGGTATCAAAACCATCGATGACCTGATTCACTACTACCCCAGCCGTGTGGAGTTCCCCCCGGGACCAGCTCTGCTGCGGGGTCAGGATAGGGGGAGCACCGCTACTGTGACTGGCACTGTGTTAGAGAGTGAAAGGGACTGGTTTAGTGGTACTTTTGGCTGTACTGTACTTAGTACGCTGAGCGAAAGGGTACATATCAGGTGGTACAACTCCAGGTACCTACATCGGTATATACAGAGGGGCACAAAGCTCGTAGCGTGTGGGCCCATAGATGATCTTAGTATGTGCAACCCCCAGTTCAAGATCCTACCCACGTGCGGGGATCTTGTTGCCCACGCCCGAACAGTTATGCCGCACCTGCGTAAGATAGTCTACCCGGTTGTGGCGGGCATCACCAGCAAGGATATATCGGGACTCATTAAACAGGTGGGCCGATTCATATCTTCGACGCTACAGCAGATACATGACCCAAGCGATCAGGACGCTTATGACAAAGCCATAGCCCAAGAGAAATATGACGAGCTATTCTACATGCAGCTTGCCTTGGCAATGCGTAAGCAGACGAGGGACCAGACGGCCGCCAATGTGCGATGTATATCGGTAAACATGGACTTGGCCCGGTACTTCCCATTTACTTTTACTGAGGATCAGCGAGGGGCCATAAGCGATATTACGCAGGACATGGGTGGGAATAGCTCAATGAACCGTCTTCTGCAAGGTGATGTCGGCTGCGTAGACGCGGATACCGAGTTTCTATCCCCGTCCGGATGGATACCGATATCAAAGTGGGGCGGCGAAGAAGTACTACAGTATAACCCCGCTACACGTGGGGCCTCCTTTGTTATACCCCTGCGGTATATTAGGGAGCCCTGCAGTGAGTTTATTTGTATACGGACAAAGTATGGGGTATCCCAGATGCTGTCGCCGGAACATCGCTGTTTGGTGTATAAATATTCTAAAGTGACTAAGCAGTACGACCGGGCAGTAGTACTCCCCGCTGAGCAGATGGAGCAAGAGCATAATGATAGCAAACTGGGGTTTCGCGGGCGGTTCGAGACCTCGTTTACGCTAGAGGGGCGATCACGTGTGCCCCTCACCTCCAGTGAGTTACGTGTAATGGTAGCGGTGTGCGCAGACGGGCATATTGCCAGTAAGTCAACAGTAGTGCTAAGTTTCAAGAGGCCGTATAAGATTGATCGAGCCAAATGGCTGTTAGACGCAGCGGGCATACACTATGGGGTGACTACGTCTAGTGGGTACACCCGGATACGCTTTAGACCCCCCGTTCTGCGTAAAGGGCTTGAACAGTACTGGTGTGCAAGTCCTGGCCAACTACATATCATATCAGATGAGGTAGTACATTGGGATGGCGATCAGCACAGCAAATTCTATACCTGCAAAAAAGCTGAGGCAGATTTTATCCAGTACGCCTTCTCTGCCTGTGGATACCGGGCTCGCTTGATGACACAGTTACGAAACGGCGGTAAGTTCGACTATGTAGTGGGGCGGTACGAGAAAACAAAAACCGGCATTATGTCAAACCCAAAGGGGGCCATAACCAGAGAGCCGAGTCGAGATGGGTTTAAGTACTGCTTTACTGTGCCGGACTCTTTCCTGGTCCTACGGCGTAACGGGTGTGTATTCATCACTGGTAACTGTGGTAAGACGGCTGTGGCTGCATCTGCCGCCATGCTTATGGCCTGTAATGGGGGGCAAACGGCTATCCTATGTCCGACTGAGGTGCTGGCTAAGCAGCACTATGCGGTAGTGCGAGAGTGGTTTGGGGTGGCGGGACTAAACTGTGAATTAGTGACAGGCAGTGCTCCCACATACAAAGGAATACTACTGGCTCCGTACCGCCCACGACTAGATCACACAGACGTAGTGATTGGCACTACCGCCATACTCGGCAACATCCAGTGGGACAACCTTGGTCTTGTTGTCGTTGATGAGCAGCACAAGTTTGGGGTCGAGCAGCGGGCAGCCCTGCAGAAGCGCGGGAACCCCCATGTACTGCTGATGTCTGCCACGCCCATACCTCGCACTATCGCCATGACTGCGTTTGGTGATTTGGATGTGAGCACTATTAAAACGATGCCGCCCGGTAGGCGGCCTGTGGAGACGTACTGGCGCACATCCCTGTATTCCGTAGCAAGAGATGCCCTAAGTCACTCAGCATCGGCGGTAGTGCGTGAGGAGTTGGCCAAAGGCAACCAGGTCTATGTTGTCTGCCCACGTATTGAGGCGCTGGATGATGAGATGCGCGCCGTCGAGGAGGTAGTGTTTGAGTATCGGGAGCAGTTTTCGAGTGTTGCTGGCATTAGCCAATTACACGGGAGTATGACCCCCGATCAGAAGCACCGTACATGTGAGTGGTGGAGCACACCCGATGTGCGTGGTAAAATCCTCGTAGCTACTACAGTTGTAGAAGTAGGCATCGATAACCCCAACGCCACGGTAATGGTCATAGAGGGCGCGGAGCGGTTTGGGTTGGCCCAGCTTCACCAGTTACGCGGTCGGGTGGGGCGCAGTGATAAGCAGTCGTACTGCTTCCTGCTATCAGATACAGAGAGTAGCACTGGGCGTAGTCGATTGAAGATAATGGAGCAGACCAACGATGGGTTTAAGATTGCCGAGCATGACCTCAAGATGCGCGGGCCCGGGGACATACTCAGCACGCGGCAGCACGGTATGCCAGATTTGAAGTTGGCTGACCTGGTTGAGGACTTTGGCTTGATGCTTACTGCCCAGCAGGCCGCACGGGATTTAGTGTCATGGGACCCTGTGTTAGCAAAGGACCCCTGTATGCGGGATGAGTTACAGCGGCGTTTCCCAGAGTACCTGACTTTAGGAGGTGTGGGATGAATAAAGCAAGAGAAGTATTTGGGGCGGAACTTAATCACATCATGGATAGCGACGTGCGGGACTTCGTAATTGATATAATGGATACGATGGCCCCTGATTATTTCTGGACCTGCCCGGCATCGATGAGTGGTAAGTACCACCCGGGGGTGTCCCTCGGCGAAGGGGGCCTTGTACGACACACCAAGCTCGCCGTTTGGTGGGGTGTGGAGCTAATGCAGACTGAGTCCTGGATGGGGGATCAGCGGGATACTATCATCGCCGCCCTGTTACTGCATGACCTTAAGAAGAGTGGCGAGCCCTATAAGATGAGACATCATAAGTGTGTTCACTATCACGGTGTTTGGCTGGTTGATGATATTTTGAAAGAAAAATTTTCGGGGGATGTGCAGGTACCATCAATAATATGGAACATACTGGAAGGCATTAAGTACCATATGGGGAAGTGGAGTTACCCTGACTGGCAAGATAAATCGTGGTATCTAAATAGTATAAGCCGCATGTGTCGAATTATACACCTAGCCGATTATTGTGCGAGCCGCAAGGCGGATGCTAAGTGTAAGGAGCTATTGGTCCCATGATATATACACCCCCCATGCTGATACAGTGGCTTATAGCCCACTGCAAAAACGATAGGGTGCTACTCAACGCCCTAAACAATCATAGTCACCCGCCAAAGGTTCAATCACGACCCTGGATAGTAACAGCCTGGTCCCGTACGGGTAAGGAGTACCGTGTAAAAATCCATGCTGATGTTATAGGGGACCCATACTTGTACGGTAGACTAGCGAAGAGGGAGACCGATGAAGAAGAAACCGGATAAGCCCCTGCCCTACGATGACGCGGTGCCATATGATGGTATACAGGCGTATCTATGTAGGAAGACGGGGGTAGTACTCACACCCCAGCAAATAGGCAAGCACATTACATCGAGGAATATACGAACGGTCACCAAGCCCCGTAAATATGGGGGTGGTGTGTTCACCCGCAAAGCCTGGCTGGATGATTTTATTGAGAAGAACTCATGATGAGAGTGCTAGTAGCCTGCGAGGAATCACAAGCGGTCACAACTCAGTTTAGGGCTATTGGGGTGGAAGCATACTCCTGTGATATATTGCCATGTTCCGGGGGCCACCCAGAATGGCATATACAGGGCGACGTATCGCCCCTACTTAGGATTAAACACTGGGACATTATTATTGCCTTCCCGCCATGCACACATCTAGCGTGTAGCGGTGCAAGATGGTTCGCAAAGAAACAAACGGATGGCAGACAACAACAAGGTATTGACTTTTTCATGCAGTTTGTCAATAGCAATTATAAGCGGGTCGCTATCGAGAACCCAGTAGGTATAATGTCTACCATGTACCGGAAGCCTGACCAGATAATACAGCCATACGAATATGGTGATCCATATGAAAAACGAACCTGTTTATGGTTACGTGGGCTACCAAAGTTGCTGCCAACAATAGTTGTACAGCCGCCAGCTAGAATAGTTTTTACTAGTGGAAAATCCATGCCTAAATGGTGCGCTGATACGTATAACCTACCGGCAAAGGAACGTGCAGTGGTCCGTAGTAAAACATTCCCCGGTATTGCTAAGGCTATGGTTACTCAGTGGGTAGACTATTTACGTACAAAATCTTAACCCACCTGCAAAGTCTAGCCGAATGATTTTATTAAGGGGAACTCGTAATGAGTACAGACACAGATGGCCAGGAACAAGTCCGTCGTTGGTTAGCTAGGGCTTCTGTGGATACTTTGGTTAGGCTACTAAAAGACACGCTACGTAAACTGGATGCAGGCACCACGGAGCCCCCGGACCCCAAGAGGGATTGTGTCTTTATCAGTGGTCGTGATGGGGGCCCCAAATTGCCCAGTGGCACAGACTCAACTACTGCTCATATACCGCAACAGGGCAAAAATCATCCCGCCCTGAGTGAGGATAACAGACACAGCAGTGGACACAAAGGCCCACGATAGCTTACTATGGTGGGCCATATGGGCGTCCATCCACTTATCATGTTGTTCCACACGCTCATCAACTCGGATTAGCAACTCCGGTGTTTCCATTAGAAACCCCCCATATCATATACTTTGGACGACCCACCCGACGAGGTGTTGTCCCCATATACTTGAACAGCGGCCCCAAAGAACCCGATCCCCGAGAAAATTATACCACGTGGTATGCCCTGGTCGTCCGCAGCCTTCAACACATCATCAAGCGAGATGGGTGTGACTGTTTCTCTTGCTGCCCACCCCCACGTAAACGGGCCGTCGAATGGTGTCTGCCCCGAGATACCAGACCAGGCAATGCCAAGAGCAGGTGATAGCTTATACCGCACAAATCGCTGGACAAGCCGGTCCATATCGTATCCACTAAGATCTTGAATATTCCCTTGAGCATCCTTGCGCTGTTGGTAGGCAAATCGCTTGCCTATGGTCATCATCTGGGCAAAACCGGACATAGGATCAATACGCAGGTTCCCGTACTTCTGCTTCATAAAGTCAGAAGACAGTGGGTCCCACTCAAACTCAGCGCCCATCAGCCACCCCAGCGCCTGAACCGCAGTAACCCCCATAATATACCGGGCTACTTCCTGTGCCATAAGTCGGCGGACGTGACGGCTCCCACGGAGATGTACCTCCGGCTTCCACCGGGACTCACCCTTGCGATGGCTCCACTCAAGCTGCCCACCCAGAGTAGCTATCATTTGGAAGCGGCTAAGGGTGCGCCGTGGGGCCCACAGCACACCATTTAGTGTGCGCATCGTCCCCTCCAGGCCACGAATGTTGCCCCGTCCGGTGGCTATGTTAATAAAATCGGTGATGGCTTGCCCATCAACATCGGTCAAGCCCGAGTTACGTGCGAACGCACCCGCCATAGCATCAAAGCTATCGGCCCGCAGGATGTTGAGGGTCGTCGCAAAGGCCCTATTTGAGGCCATAATGCCGGGAACAAAATCAGCAAGGGACTCCCTGTGTTCTTCCTCCCGCTCGGTGAACTGGTTTGCTTCCGATGCACGGGTAAGCCCCAGCCCATACTTTTGATACAGGGGTGCGTTTGGCCTGTTGAGTATTTCCTGGTTGATGCGAAAAGCCCGCTTGTCAGATAGGGCCGCAGAGATGGCCTTGGGTATGGTCTTAATAGCCATAATCGGGTGGCCGAGAGCCACGAACCCGCCCTGGTTTAAGAGCCCACTGTTGTCAAAAGATGACTTCATTGACATACTTGATCTGGCTACGTTGGCAGCAAACCGACGCAGCGGGCCAGTCTGTGTTTTCGCCTTCGCCCGTGATATGCGCCTACCTATTTCAGAGTCTAGCTTGGCTGCCTGATACTGTAGGTCCAGGGTGCGGTTACTAGGCTTGAACGCCAGGGCCTGCGGCTTATTGGTAAAATCCCCAAAGGCGAGACGGTCCGATAGGTAGGCTATTTTCTTTTCCAGGTTGCGTTGTAGTTGAGGCTCGCTATCTTTGCGCAGCTTAGTCACCTGGTTAAGGACCACCTGTAGATCCCGCACCACCCTATCATCTATATCGGGTGTTACCTCTGTGGCATCGGGGAGCCTACCCTGCTTAAGCCAGTACAGCACATCATCAATAGATGTTAGCTTATTTTTTTCCTTTTTTAGTTGCCCACGAAGCCGACGCAGCATGGACTCAAGGCCGAAGGCGTTCTTTGCTTTGCGCCGCCGGGCTCGGTCAAAGGCATCAACCACATCAGTGTGTGATATATTCGGCAAGTACTTTCGCATTTGGGCAATAACTGAATCAATAGATGCAGTGCTGTCCCTTGACGCTAGGTTCATAAATATGTCAGTAAGGACCAGTTCAGTCTGCTCTCTGCCCAACAGACCTTGTAGCTCGGCATCTTTCTCTGCGGTTGTCATCTTTGCCAAGCGGCCCAGCTTGGTTATCTTCTTGGCTGTGTGCCGCATGTGGTTTTTAGTGTCCCGCTGCACAGCCTGCACCGAAGTTTGCCGGTCTTTACGCAATTTTCGTACTGATCGTCTAAGGCCCCGCTCAATATGTGGGTCTACATCCTTCCCCGTCGATGCCTTCACTCTGGCCAGCACACTGAACACATTGCCATTATCATTTAAGACCTTCTTACGAGAGTGCCCAGCGTGGCCCCACTCCGTACCGCTCCACTGACCAATCTGGTTAATTAGTTGATAGTCCCTACGCGCATCTTTCCACTGTTGTTCAACTTCGCGAAATTCCACTGAGTTGGCTGGATGTGCGGCCATCTGTTCTTCCAGGCTATTTGCTGTGTCCCCCAGGGTGTCTAGTGCCGCGTGCATACCGTGTGATTCCAGATCCGAAGCTGGCCGGGGGTTCTCCAATATCGTAGCTGCCACGGCCCTAGCCTTTTCTACTTCACCCCACCCCTCCTGTATTGCCTGCTGTCTCCGCTCCTCTGTCGTGCCCCGGGGGGCCATCTCTGGAGCAGGGGGCATACCCATAGCCTCCCGCTGTGCCCGAAGGTCAGCATTGCGGAAGGCCGTGCCAGGGGCCCCCACCATTGCTTCCTGGCTTTGCTCAGAGAGTTGGGGCGGTTCCGTAGGTACTTGCTCAGAAATACCGACAGTTTCTACCGGGGTTTCAGACTCTACAGGACCAGCAGGCGGGACTCCGGGCACAGCATCTCGTCGGAGGTGATCTACAGCATCTTGCCGGTGGGCCTCTTTGACAACCCCCCGAATCTTACCAGCACTACCAGCCCCTCTAAGTGTTTCGCCCACAACAACACCACCCATAAACGAGGCGCCTAAACGAGTAGCATCAGCACGGAGATCAAGCTCACGGCCCAGGGCTACTTCGGCCCCGATCACGGTACCCTCCTGTAAAACCTCCTGTAAGCCATCTCCAGTAGCTTTTATGGCAGCCTCAAAGGAGATGTCTGCTCCAATAAGGGCCATCTTCTTAAATGCACGCTCCCTAGCAGCTTGCACTAACTTTTTAACAGCCGCCTTATTGCTTATCTTTAGAATGCCGTCAATCTGCCATTTTTCAACTAAACCGATGATGGGGGCTGTGACCCATCGGGCAGTGTTTGCCTTACCGGGATCTACCCCCAAATCAATTAGGTTTTGATAAACTTCCTCGCCACCCGCCATAGCACTAACAGATACAACACCCGCTGGACCACCGAGTATAGATGCCACCACTGATAGCCCAAACTGCGGGATCGTTTCACCCACAATATTTGTCAGCATACCGAGGGCCCCGCCCTTACGAGCTTCTAGTGATTCAGCATCAGACAGCTTGTAGATACCCCGTGCTTTCCTGCGCAGACCCATGATGGTTTTTGCCCGCTCCCCAGATGAACCAGGTATAGACGGCGCCCAGTCATACGGCGCTTTCTCCCCGGCTTCCATCAGTGAGGCCAGGGTTCCGGGTACAGAGGCTATTGCTTTGATACCACCTCGCCCAATAGCGCGATACAAGTCACCCCGATATGTGCCGGGGGGCTTGACTGGCTGTGGGGGTGCCAGGGCCCGCTGTATTGCCAGGTCTATACGGGCAGAACCAGGAACTGTAGTGTCGGGTGATACAAAGTCTTGCGTGGGGCCTACCGGAGTTGGAACACCAGCAGCCTGTTCAGCAAGGGCCTGCTGAAACACCTGTGTGCGGTCTACCGCTGGCGCTGCGGGGGCTGGGAGTGTTGGAACGGGTGTTTGTGGCAGCCCAGCCTTCCACGCCGTAAAGCCGCCAGTGGTGCCCCTATCTATTTGCTGTTTCCAGGCTTCAAAACTCATTGCCAGTACCCCAGTTGTATGCCTAGATCATATGCTTCACGGGTTCCGCGCCGCTGTAGTTCAGCAGGTGCAGGCTGTTGTCGCTGTGTGCGGGGCTTCTCCCTCGTAATACCGTGGGCCAGAGGGCCAGCAGCACTGGCAATGTCAACCACCCGGCCCCCAACACGCTGAGCGGATATTTGGTGGTTATCAGCAGCTAGACGCTCCCGGAATATTTGTACCCGCGTAAACTCTCCGCGATCCCGCCATGTTGCGGGGACAGTATCATGTTTTTCGTTGGGCTTATTCGCATCAGGGTTTTGCCACAGGTATTGGGGCTTTACCACCCGCAGCCTACCTGTTTTCTGGTCGTACCTATACTTGTTCTTTAGCTGCATATCATACTGCCCTATCAGTTTGATGTTGTCCTGCAGCGTCTTAAACGGGTCCTGCTGCCGGCCCTGTTGGGGCCTGAGGGACGTAGCTGGCACATCATACCCGGCAAGCCGAAATAGTCGGGACCTAGCAGTGGCATCATCAATCAGCCCCTCCTGGGCCATCTCCAGATAGTTCTGTGCTTTCCCCATTTGGAGTGCCTGGGTCAAGCGCAGCTCCTGGCGTGCTGCGGCTTTTGCCTGAGTAGCTGTGGCCACCTGTAGCTCCGTCTTACCCTTGATTGCTACCCACTTCTTTTGGTAATCCGCAGTTATGCGATCAATATCCTGGTTACTAGCACCAGTGCGGCGAGCCGCATCCGTAGTTATCTGATACTGTTTGTAGGAAACATCCAGTAGTTGCTGTGTCGGGGCCTCGATGCTGGCGATGGTTGCATCATGTGCGGCCATTGACTGACCCATATCCTGCTCACCCCGGTCTATGATGAGGGTAAGGGGATCGGCACTCGGTTGCCCTTCGGGCGCAGTACCCGCCGGTGGGCTAGGGGTGTCCTGAATATCGTAACCAATATCACTATAGTCCGGCCCTAACACCCCAGACTGCGGGTCGCGTACCATCGTACCCGCACGAGTGATATTACCCCGGGCATCTACCATCTCGAAGGCCGGACCGCCAAGCTCGCCCGCCGCTGGTAGTGACTGGAAAGGTAGTCCCCGCGACATTGTCGTCATTGTATCATCTCCTATGTTGCAGTGCCTAGTTTATTCGATGTATAGGTGAGAGCGCACCCCCGCAATTCCACTGTATCTGCTATAGTATCATTAGCGTGGCCACTTTTACGAGTAATTCGCCACAACATCGCTTTGTCCGTGGCTGTTGGGACATCTACCCCCGTTATGGTTGAAAAAGTGAAACCCTCACTTGTGGAGCTTGCTGCCGCCGTTACTATTAGTGTCTCTTGAGCAGCGGCATTCGTGGCCTCGTTGGGTGAAATCCACAGATATTCTAACTGCCACTCACAGTTTCCGGGGGAGACCCCATTGGCACTCCAGCCAATATGAAAGGTTGGTGCAACAGTTATGTCCATGTCTGCTGAAATCTTCAAGGTACCAGAGACACTTTCTTGATTGGCCTCGATTGCATCAGCAAACTGCCACGCACCTGTTAATCCGTACTCTATGAATGTCGCTGGTTTAGCCCCAGGGGCCCTAATTCCACCAGGATTAAGCCAGATGCTTTTCGTCACTCTGGCTGTACCGTGTAGATCAAATTGTCCAGTGACGCTGTCAATCTCTACAAAGGCGGTCCCATCAGCATCACCAATTTTAGTGGTGAGCTTATCGATGGACAAAATAACGCCGGACCCGATAGCCCCGGAATAAAAGTTGAACCTGCCCCTGTCCCCCGATACGTCTGGTACGTCGTATAACATTCCACCAAGTTCTTCCCAGGCACTGCCGTTGTGTTGGTGAAACTGCCACTTGGTAATCCAATCATCGTCTAATACTGTGGTTGGGGATGCCATTGTCCCGCGACTTCGCTGGAACCGCGTTGCTGTACAGCCCTGGGAGTCAGAATGGGCACGCTGGGCTATCCACAACCCAGCCGACGGGTAAATCCACATATAACCACCGGGGTCTGTGAATAACCCAACTCCGACTACTTCCAAAGGGTAGCCGGGGGTTGTTCCAATGCCCAATTGCGTAAATGTTGGCGACGCCCCAGTGTGAATATCCTGCGGGCCGGATAGGGTAATAGACCCGTCCCCATCGTCAGCCACTGTCACACGGTTAGTTGTTCCGGCTACCCAATTCACCAGGTCAATAGACTCTGTAGTTTTGTCCGCATCGGTAGCGATCAACCGAGATGCTGTAAGGTTCTGTAGTGTGATCGCCCCAAAGGAGGGCAGGCCGTGGGGCCCTAGTGAGTCCCGAATACGCCCGATGGCCTTCGCCGTATCGCTCTCAAACCGAGGCGAGCCTGGCATAGGTATGTTTACTGTGTTGTTCAGCGTCATACCGTGGGGGCCCCGGCAAGCGCACCGCTCCCGCTAGAACCACCATGCTGGAGGTCGGCGATGTATTTCTTGAGTGCTTGATTCGCTTGATTCGATTGGAATTGTAGGTTTGCAGTCGTTCTAGCAGTCTGAGCGGCTCGAAGGGAATTTGCCTGGGACGCTGCAGCGCCAATACCAGCCGTGCCTAGTGCCGTGCTCGATCCCACGTCTGTTGCATACCTAGACGTAGCAGCGCCTACGTCTGTACTATACATGCCCGCTGCCGCTTGTCCTAGATTCTGATACACGCCTGCCTTAGTGGAGGCAATACCTAAGTTGGTGGCCGGACGGTTAGCCTCGTCGTAAGCGATACCCGCAGCAGGCATGTTTAGGGTGTTGGCCATGCCAGATTGTATTGACTGCATGGCAACGTTGCCCATTGTGCGTCGCTTGCCCGCCTGGTACATCTTCTCTACATCACCAGTGGCCCCGGACAGAGTATCAATAGCCTGCTGAAAAGGCTGTGTTATTGCAGCCTTTTCCTTTGCCTTTGCAATAACAGAAGTGAGACCAGTGCCGTGCCGTATCCAGTCTTTTGCTGCCCTACGATTAGAACTACCCGACATTGTATTCAACCGCTGTAGTGCTTCACTAGTTGATGTCACCCCAGCAAAATACCCCGAAAAATCTCGTGCCATTATCGTAACCTCCTACCAGATGTCCCACCGTCAAGCAGTATTTTCTCAAACCCCCAGGTTTCTCCTGCGGTACTGTTGCCTATCTTGATGCCCGCGTAAGCACCACGCACTCCTCGCCGCCGTTTACCGCCCCGCTTCCGACCAGGCCCCCCGAATGTAAATGACAGTTTTGTTGACCCCCCAGAGTATAGTTTCTCAAGCACCGTTTCGGCAACATCCTCAGCCCACACCTGCACGGACACATCATCAGAGTCCGTAGCGGACCCCCCGGAAGCGCCACCAGCCAGCACAACATCAAAGGCTGCCAGGCTCCCATCCTTGCCGTCTTCCGCAAGGGGGATGGGGCCGTAGTCTACATAACTGTCGATGGCCGTACCATCATCATTCTCCTCAGTGTCGTCGTGTACGCGAATGTAGCCATCTGTACAGCCCATCAGCAACCCTTTATAGTCAGGGTCGTTAGCATTGTAGTTGAACAGACTGTAAACGCCATGAAGATCCGAGCCCCAAATTTCAGGAAAGAGCCCTTCTGTTTTAACGTCGTACCAATAGTTCTGGCTAGTGCCGTCCGCAAGCAAGGTCACACATATCTTAATCCCAATACGCACTGGGTCATATCCCATAGTTATGCGGTGTGTGGACGGGTCGGCGGCAGTATCATTTACAAGATTGGGGAGTGATATTTTATTCACCGTGTCCACAGCTAAACTATTGCGGTCCATTTTATGTAGCCCCCCACTCCCCCAAAAGTACAGCCCGCCCTCCCCATCGAAACACCAGCTAGTGCCGTCAAAGATACCAATGGCCTTATCGACCGCTACAAGTTGACCCCCAAACGCCGGATTGCCCACCATCACGTGTATGGAGTTCGCACATCCAAATACAATCTGCCCATCTCGTACAGGGATAATTGCACGGACTACATCACCAATAGCCCCCGCGTCACCCGTACCAATCTTGGCCGCCCTATCAACAGAAGTACGTAGGTGGTTCCAATCCCACGGATTTCCCGACGCACTTGTGGGAGCCTGGTGCGGGTGGTCCCTATCCCCAGAGAGGATCAGCCTACCACCGGACACACCAACGAGGTACGCCTGGTCAGGCATAGACCCGTATAGGCCCTCGTCGTTGCCGTAAATTGTCCAGTCGTACCAGTGTGGGGGAGCCACCTCATCAGCCGTGAGCACAAAACTCACCGCGTTGCCATCATCATCCGTACCAGTTACTGTTTCAGTATCAACAAAGGTAGCGGCGGTGATACGGTATCCGTAGATGGTACAGGCACTCGACAGGGCAGTCACGTAGTCAACAAGTATCTCCGCCCCGCTAGTACCGCCCGTCAGTATGTTGCCCCGGTCCGGGGGGTTAGCCCCAAGGGCCCCCGTTGTCAGCTTCGTGTTCTGGAAGTCGGCCACCTTGAGATTACTGCCGTTGGCAATAAACACCTTGCCGTAAGCCTCGGTCATTTGTAGTTGATCCGATGTGTCTATGTCCCCATCAGACGCCGCTAACTTTGTCATGTCCCCGGCAGCCATTTATTTGTCCTCATAGTAGAGTGCATTATTGCCGATAGCGATTACCCGTGTTTTTGTCACAACCCCCAGACCCCCGCTATTGGTAGGAAAACCAGAGATGGTAAGGCCCCCACTAAACCCGATCGCTACGTTAAATGACCCGGTCAATTCAAGTGCAGTTGAGATAGCCAGTATGCCATCAAGGCCGACTGCCACACCAAAAGAGCCCGTCAATTCTATGTAACTGGCTGACGGGCTGTACGTCTTAAATAGAGCGTCAGAAGCTGCACCGGTCCAGCCAGAGCCCCCATCAGTGGAATAAACAAACCGGCCATCTGCATATGCCCCTGTTATCTTATACCGCCAGTTAAAATCGTTGGAGCTATCGCCACCAGTACAATGCACTACAATGGCATACTCTGTACCGTTGGTAAGGCCATATGTGGCATCAAAGGTGAAACTATGCCAATCGGCAGCATCCAACGGCAGGTCTGTCCCCGTCATCGTCATAGTTGCGAGGGGTGATCCTGTCGGGAGGCTGCTGCTTGTTGCGTACAGCGACACCGTCACCGTACCGGGGTCGCCATTTCGGTAGCATAGCAAATCTACACTCTCTATTGTGTAGCTACTGCTGGCCGTAAAGGTCTGTCCAGGCCAGCGATTGCCGTAGCCTTGGTATCGAGAGTCATCCCCCGTCGTATATGAGTCCTGTAGTACACCCATTAGGTACAAGTCCCACCTAAGGCACCAGCAGCGAACCTCGGTGTCTCACCGGATGTTACTGCCTCGCTAGACCCAAGCGCCCCATGTGCTAACATGTTACCAGCAGTCGATGCGTCGAACAGGGCAAAGTGTGTCACCGTCCCCCACGACCCAGACGCCTCCGGGAATGTAATAGCATTGGCATTCTGGATTGCCCCAGACGCTGCCGCTTCCCAATCGCCCCCGGCTGTTGACACACGGGCATAACCATTGCCACTCGGCTCAGCTAGACCAGATGCGTCGTCGGTGGGGTCGGCTGTAGACAGGGCTGCGTAACACGTCGGTGTAGCAAATGCAGTTTTGCCAACGATTAGTTCCAGTACTTTGTTTTCAGTGTAGTCACTTGCACTTCCCATTAGAATCCCTCATACCAAATTGCCGACGCCGCAGCCGCGACTATTCTCTTTGTCACCACCATGTTATTTATCCCCGTCCACCTAAAGTCAACCCCAACAGCCCCCCCCGTCAGGGGGCCTAACCCACTACCACTGCCCCCCTCGGATACTGGTATTGCCTCCCAGGACGACACTAGATACTGTAGGTCCAGGGCATCAAAGGACCAGCTAGGGCCGTCTGTTGTTCCGTAATAGTTGGTAGCATCAACCTGCCAAGTAACATTGTCGGAGTGGGATATTGTACCATAGCCCAACAGCCATGTTAGTGTCACGAGATCCTCTGCAGAGAATGTGTTTATGGCACCTGCGGTCCCGTGGATATGGTATGTGTCCGCATTAGCGGCAGCATCCCACGAAAAAATTATTGTCAGGGCCTGATCTGTAGCTACATCCGCCGGGGTTGGGTTCGACACTTGGCCGGGACGTGGGTCAAATGTCCAAGTGTCCCCGGTAAGTGTCTCAGCACCCACGGTAGAATCGACCCGCCAAGAAACTACTCCGCCCTTGCATAATAGTCTCTCCGCCGCACTGAGAGTATAAGAGGTGCCTGAAATACCAGACGTAAGGAGTACAAAATTTCCAGCAGCCCCACCCCGTACATCATAGGTGTCGCCGTTGCCGGACCAGGAAAGTGTGGGGGTAGCCCAATCCACTTCTGTATCTGTATCTGCTGGAGTTGGGTTCGTGGCTTTAGCGTGGCCAGTTTCTGTGCCCTCAATTCGGTAAATCAGGCCATGTCCGGTATAGTACCACGTGCCACTTTGGGAGTAAATCTCACGGCCAGCCTGATACCCGCCATGCGATCCGGAAGGTTTTTTTATGCTAATATAATCAGTTATGTAGTTACCATTACTAACAGTAATAACATAACAATGCTCGACACCGGTGGGAATGGCTATATCAGAAAAAGAAAACTCTGTCCAAGTCCAGTTGGGGTTTACTTGTAACGAGTCCCCATCATAAGTAGCTGACCCCAAAGAACCGCCTGTTGGTGCGTGGTTTGCATCAGCCGCATATAGGTGCATTGTAATAGTACCCGGCTGTCCCCCCCTTATCATCCAAAGTCCAATTGTCGCTATCGTGTAGGGGGTGCTGTGCGTAAAAGAAGAACCCCTATCAGGTCGTGTAGCTAACTGTGGGACGTTAGAAGTTATATAGTTGTCGTCGGTTATTTCAATAATCGTAGCCATCAGCTAGCACTTTCCATAGCGCTCACGGAACAAATAACAACTACTGGTTGCTCAGCACCGCCTATCTGATCGCCACCACCCCACTTTGCCGTGCCCGGCCGCTGGCCCCCGCGTAACCGGCCCTGCCAATATGGCCGAACATTCTGCAACTGGGGGCTAGTCTGTTCAGGCTGCGCCCCTGCGGGACCGCCTTTATGCAGCCCCTTAAACGGAAAGTGTAGTGACATTGTCATTGTATGTACCTAACTATTGGCCGGTTGACATATCGATCCCGCCGCCCGCTACCAGAGCCCATGATACCCATCTTACGGGGGGCGCTCTTTCCGTCCAGCACGTATGCCGCCATCAGGTCTGACTGCATATACTGGGCCATATACCCTCGCTCCACATCGACAAACTCACGCTCAGTGTGTGCCCGGCAAGACGACAGAATAGCATCATCAAACTGCATACCGGCGGGATGAACCTCAGACGTCTCTACATAATACGCCGAATCTGTCGCAGGACAGGGCCCGGCGGCACCCCCATCGATACTTAACCAATCGTCTACCGCAAACACACCTGTTGCCCCTGTGTAATCAGCAATGGCGGCATAACTATATTTACCCGTACCGCTGATAATCTTTATAGTATCACCGTTGAAGTAATCATCCGGGTATAGATTCGCCAATGTGGAGTCAGTCAGTGCGGCAGCCGCGCCATCCGAAGCCGTACCAGACAACAACGTGAGCTTGTTGAACGATGCCTTGTAGGGGAACACAATAGTGTTCTCACCCGTGGGTTCGGGATTAACAATAAGCTCCCACCTGCGGCTCGTTTCGTTGGGCCGGATGGCAGCCACAAAGGGGGCATCGTTCTGATATACGGTAAGCTCACGCATACGCCGTATTTGTGATTCGTTTACCCAGCGTATATCCACGGCATTTTGGTCAGCCGTGTAGGTTATCTGCCCCGTAGGCTGGCCCTGGAAATCCTGGGTCAGTAGGTATCGGGCTGGGTCAGAGTCAATAACTTGAAGAGATCTACAAATTCGGTAGTCGCTGGTGTCGTCTGGGGTAGAGCCCCCTGAGAGCGACGCAAACGTGAATGTTCCTGTAGATCCCGTAAAGTCCGTGACCGTCGCGTACTCATCAACGCCCGTACCGGCTGTGATGGTAAGGAGATAGGTGTTAAAATAGTCATCGTCATATTCGTCCGCAATACCGGTGTCCACAAGAGTTGTAGCTGAGCCAGACTCAGCCGTGCCCGTATACGCCCCTACCAGATCAACCTCCATCAGGCGGTTTCGCCACCGCCAGCCCTCCGCTGGGCCGTGGGCCACAAAGTGCCGCACTGCATCATTCACAACTTTCAGGCACCGATCCATATCGGATCTATCCGTTGGGACCATAGCCTCCTCGTTGCCACTTACCCCGTAGTACGCAATTTCTGCGGCTAATGCAACCTCCAAAACGAGGTCGTATACCGATAAAGCACTCGTTGGTTCAGCCATTATTGTGGCTCCTCCACTATACTCGCCCTTTGCTCAAGCTCCTGAGCATCCTTGGCAGTCTTATATAGAAACTGCAGGCTCTGCTGCATAATAGCATCCTCGGCCCGATTTAGCGGGGGATTGCGCACCTCCCGCAATACCGCGTCAATATTACCAACAGCCTGCTCGATTGTCATACTCATAACAGCTTTCCCCTGATGCTCCCCAGAATAAATAGCGGGACCAGGGAGGGGAACAAACCCCGGCCCCGCTCAACAAACCCGCAGCGTATGCTATGGGCGTATATCACCGTTACAGTTCTACAGCAATGCGTGCCCAATCAATAGTAGACTCAGCCGCATCCCCATGTGCGTTCATAGCAACAAAGTAGAACGCCATTTCCTCACCAGTAGGTACTGTCGCTGTTGCAAGGAGTGCCGTATCAGCTAGGGCCACACCATCCGCATAAAACGTGATGGTGGTCCCATCGCAGTAAATACCGATCTTCTTATATGTGTTGGCCACCAGCGTCACCGCATCGGCCTTCACTGTAACAGCAGCACCTGAGTTTTTACGGTGTACGGTATCGAGCTTATCACCGTCAGCCGCAAGTTTGTGGAACCCCACATAATCGAGGTCGTTAAGTGCATCGGCATTACTGATAAGTGCCGTAGTGGCATTAACACCCTCCTCTGCGAAGCCGCAAAAGATGCCAAACTTGGCGTCCGTAATGTTGAGACTCTTGATACGGGCCTCAAACCAAAACTTCTTGCCAGAGACAAGTTTGACCTGGCCAGCAGTATTAAGACCGCCGAGAATGCAGATACCCGCGTCCTCGTTGTCCGTTGTGCTGTTCAGAGTCAGCGCCCCTACTGGCTCATCGGCATTCATTGAGATGGTACTACCACCTGTAGCAGCGGAAAAACCACTGACACCCTGCCCTAGATCAGTGACAGTCTGGTTGGCCGCAAGCACATAGTTGCCGTCGTGGAAGTCGTTGAAATACGTCAACCCATCGTCCGACCCCATTTGGAACTGTAGCCATGGGCAGCCATCCCAGATAAGTGGGCTTGGCCCGCGACCAGCAGCAGTACCAGCCAATTCAGTAGCCTCGATGTGGGCTACCACTTCTGCAGCAGACACAACAGAGTCGATATTCTCAACAGTCACAACCTGGTTAAAGTCAGCACTGGCAGCAGTGCCCTCGTTGATGTAGCGGGCTCCGCTACCAACATCGGTAAAGTCACACCCCGGCGCATAGTCCGCAGCCGTATCAATTGGCTTCGTAGTACCATATGCCCACGTTATGCCATCCAGGGTAGCGTGCTGGGTACGCGGAGTTGCCACCCCCGCAGGAGCAGCAATAGTCTCCATGTCCTCAAGTTCTTTATACTGATACGCCATGATTACCTCCCGGAAGCGACCTTGTCGCAGGCAAACCGAACCCAATCAATTTTGAGATCATCAGCGCCACCAACGTCATCCTTGATGCCGATGATGATACCGAGGGCATCGTCCAACTTATCGCCAGTGAGGTCGTCAATATCCAACGTGGTCCCGTTAGCAGTACCGTTTACATAGAACGTAACAGTCTGCTTGCCGTCAAACTTAAAGCCCAGCTTGATATAGGTGTCGTCATTGTCGGTGCTACTGTTCGCCAGGCAATCAGCCTTAACGATAGTCACGGTTCCACTGTCACCGTCCTGGTGGTACACGGAATCAAAACCGCCCATGTTAGTGCCGTCAGTACCGGCCATAAAGCCGATAAAGTCGTAGTCAGCCAGGGCCGAAGTCGGGTAGCTGGTTGGGTCATCTGCAATGGCCTCTGCCGCCATCAGTGCGGACTCACCAAGACCACAGATAATCGACACATCGGCATCGGCGTCGTCCAGCTTAATGCTGGCCTCAAACCACAGCCGCTTATTGCTACCTTTCTTGATGACCTCATTGCATAGCATGTTGGAGCAGAGGTATGCCTCATCGTCTCCGGCAGCGCTACCGCTGATGTTGATAACGCCATCAGCCTCATCAGTGACAATAGCAGTGTCCGGGTTCGTCCCAACGACCAGCCAGTTGCCGAGGATGACCTCGTTGGCCGTAAAGTTATTGAGGAACGTATCATACAAATACGTCAACTCATCGGGGGCAATAAGCGATTTCTCAACAGGACAGTCCCCCCAGATATTCGGGGAAGGCTGCCCAGCAGTACCAGCAGTATTGTATCGTACAGCCAAACTCATAATACTATCTCCTCATCTTCTTAGGACGTGATCGCTTTGTGAATTACGAAGCCAGCACTTCTCGGACTGTCGCACCAGATGTTATGGGCGCCATCCTTATACATGGTCCAAACGGTGTGCTGCTTCGTTCCACCATGAACAGGACCGCGAAGCTCCATCCAATACCCCGAGTAACACACTGGAGTAAAGTGGGCGAAGTCAACCACGTACCACGGGTCTGTAGTGCTACCCGTAGCAATATCCGTAGCGCCCTCCAGGGCATCGATAGATACCACATCATGCCCGTTAATCAGCATGTCCGTACCATCTGTGACAACCATGCGCCCAAAGGCGTCCTTCGTGGTGTGGACATCATCCTTTGCGTCCAGATACTCAAACATGGTTTCCTTGGCCGTGAACCCTGTATAGATACGCCGCTTGGCAGCTTTGCGCACCTCAAACTGTTTGGCACCAAGAGGGGCACGGAATTTTGCCCGGTTGAAAGCCTTACGCATTTTTGCAACAAATTCATTGTCTACTGCAGTATAGACATCGGCCCAGTTTCTCCAGGTGGAGTGGGTATCAGCATCAATACCCATACACTCGGTGCCGGTAGTACCGTCACGGAACCGGATGGTCTTGCCCTCAAAACCACCAGTGGTGGAATCGGCATCCAACATCCGAACAAAGTACGGCAGGCCCCGGGGGAACTTATCATCCGAATTGCTTGTGGGCGGATTCCAGAAGGCGGTCTCAAACAGGTTAGCAAGGTCCCACATGGCCTGCATCTCTTTTTCCTGGGCCAGATTGATGAAGCCCTCAGGATTCGACTTACTCTGCAGGATCTCAAACTCATCCCAAGACCAGTTCGTAGTTACACGGGCCCACGGCATAGTAAACGCGTGGGCCGTCTCACCCTGAGAAAGCTCATCAACTTCATAATACCCGACATAGCGGGCATTACCTGTGGGGCTGAGCACGGCTGACCCAGTAATAGTGGTCCCGCCCTGCATTTTGATGGATTCCTCATTGAAAATCCGGGCCCCTTCGTAG
Organism: Candidatus Aegiribacteria sp.; assembly: GCA_013138965.1. Lineage (GTDB taxonomy): Bacteria > Fermentibacterota > Fermentibacteria > Fermentibacterales > JCC-6 > Aegiribacteria. The sequence continues at coordinate 2,550 of WTBT01000015.1, read as the reverse complement.
TTGTGGTCGTCCCACGTAACCGTAAGTTTGTTACGGGGGTACTTAGTGTGTACAAATGCGGCAAGTCCGCCAAGTTGGTCATAAGTGTACATCATGGTCTCCTATAAGGCTACCCGAATACTTTACGCATTTCGGCAGCCAGGGATTCTACTGCTTCTGTTTTGTCGTACTTACCCCCAGACTGCGCCGGGGGGTTGCTTCCGTTCGGCTCAAGCGTAACACCCCGCTCGCGCTGTTTCACGGATTTAATCAAACGACTCCTTACAATCTGTTCCGCCATAGGGGCGGATACTTCCAAATGCGCCCGCTCAAGTGCTTCTGCAGTACCCATCTCCATACCGGCAGCCGTAGCACCATATAGCAGCATCTGAGCGCGATTACACACCTCCTTGCGATTTTCCCGCTGCCCAGGTGTCAGATGGGACCAGTCACCTAGCACAGAATCGTTGGCCCCATACAGATCATCGTATGCGGTCATATCCTCTGCAGCAAAGAAGGTCCCTATCTGCTGTCTGGCGGCAATCTCCTCATCCACAGATCGCTGAGCCACTGGCTCTGGCTGTGCCTGCGGCGCGGGTTGCCGGTCCCGTAGCAACATCGATAACACGTCCGTCATCGGATCATCGGCCCCATAATGCTCCCGCACCTTACCGATCAAGGTGTCGATACTAGCATCCGGCTGTACTGGAGTAGGTGCGGGGGCGGGTTCCGGCGCTTGAGCTCTCTGTGCAACTCGTCCAAGTTCGCCAAGTTGCCGCGAGGACGCATTCACCATCTCAAAACACTTGGCAAGTGCCTTCTGTGCGACCTCAGGAGCAGCATCATATAATTCTGATACATCCTCTGAGGTCATGCCCATACGCAGGGCCGCGCGATAGTGACTATCAAGCAGTGCTGGCTTATCGGCTTCCCCGCCCTCGGGCTCCGGGTCCTGGGTAGGTTCGGGATCAGCTTCCCCATCCTTAGACTCGGGCTCAGAATCGGGCTCGGGCTCAGGGTCGGGGGTAGGCTCACCGTCAGCTTCCAGGTCCTTCGGCTCAGGATCGGGGGTAGGCGTGGGGGGCATCCCCCCCAAGGCACTGCCACCGTCAAAATCGATCTTATCTATCTCCGCCTGCAAATCAGCGGCAGCATTCTCATTTGGCTCATTTTTGATAAGTGCGTCCATATGTGTTTCCCCTTAGATTATTTGTTTGCGTCCGCCGCCGTGTACGACACCGCGACTTTCCATGTATTGTTCGTGCTGCCCAAAGCTCCCTAGCACCGGCCTATTCTCCCTGTCCAGGGGGACATCTGGATACAGTCGCTGGTGCTCCCCCCGTTGGTCATCAGTTACGGCCAGAGCGTCGGAGTGTATCTCATGGTTGTAACGCGCACCGTGTGTTTGAACCGCCTCACTAGCGTAGTCCCGGTGCAGAACACCCCCACACGTATCACAAACCTCCACGTCATCGGACAGCCCCATACACTTTGTGATGTCCTCTTTATGGCTACACTGGTGACACTTATAAGAATAAGTGGGCATTACTTTCCCCTATTGCGTCGTTCAACATCTGTTGGCATCTCATCAGACGATATGCCTGCCTTTCTCAGGGCTTTCTCGGCGGCAGAAAACTTACGGCCTGTGTATGCCTCTTTAAGATTACCATTCTTGTCATACATCTGCGGGTACTTCTTCTGCAACCTGCGTTTTACTTTAGTCGCTTCTGACCTATCCCTGGCCTTACCTACTGCTATTTTCCTCGGTTTTCCAAACAGTGCCATTACTTACCCCCTCTGAAGGTGTCGTCAAGTTTCACTTTCATACTCGCTATAGCTTCTGCACGGGAGGCTGCGGCATTAGCGGCTTTTGCCTGCTTTTTGAGCTCAATAAGGGCTGCTTTCTTACGCTTGGAGTCCTGCAATATTTCCATAGTCCTGGTAATAGTGCGTGCGTCCTCATCAGCATAGTATTTTGGCATCACTACACTCGCCATCATGCTCCTCCAGTGTTCAAAGTCTGCTGTCCCAAAGCTGCTGTTGCCTGGGCATTCTGGTTAAATTGTTCCGTGGGTGTGCCCGTACTTGACCCGCCCACGGGAAACCCATCGTTCTGAGTATTCATAGCCCCGCTCATTTTATCCGGCGCACCCCCAAGCATATCCTGGTGCCACTGCATACGGGTGCGGAATCCAGGGTCCTCCCAAATACTATCGACAATAGCAGATATGCCCAAATCCTCAGCCACATTCATCAGGTATGTTGACACATTAAACTGCTGCCCCGCCTGCGTGGCTACCTGCAATGCCATAAACGCTTGCGGTAAAACCTTCGTTGTGAAGTGCGTTACCAGACGCTCCCTAGTGGTGGGGTCAACAACACTCATAGACCGTTGCACAATTTCAAACCCAAGAGTATCAAACTCCCCGGTAGTGTCCCCCGGAGTCAGATACAACTGTTGCTCCTCCCCGGTAGATTGGCGCTTAATAAGCGGAATACCCGGCTGTCCAATCTGGAACAATAGCTTATCATTGTGGAGGTACCACGCCTGCTTACTAGCAATGTCCGCCG
>WTBT01000018.1 GCA_013138965.1 Candidatus Aegiribacteria sp. | reverse complement strand
GAGCAGAAGATTCTCACAGCTGAGATAGAATGCTCGGAGATTTGAGGAGAATACTGGATGTATTTAACGATAATATGCGGGCATTATAGCCAGCTGTGTGGGTTTTATGCCAATGTTTCATTGTCGGGCAGGCTCCTGGTCTTGGTCGGTGAAGTGTGGAAGGTGCTCGCTGAATGCCACCGTTGCCGGAACCAACCCGAATACGAGGGAATACTTGAGAGAGATGAACAGTTACTGACCGACCATATAGCAGTTATAGAGGTTGTTTTTACTGAAGTAAGGCTGCTGCCGGACAGGCTCCTGGCGATCCGGGTTAATGCCGGCCAGTGGAGTTGATGTTATCAATAAACATAGCAGGACGACATGGAGAAGGGATTGGAGCGCATTAGTAGAGTGCTAATAACAGGCATCCTGGTAGCAGCGGTTGTTTACCTGGCAATTGGTGTGTACGTATATCTGAACCAGAGAGCTTTCATTTACTTCCCGCAGCGGGGGGTACTGTACACCGGCGAGAAACCCGTGGAGATACGGAGCGGAGAGATCACCCTCAGGGGGTGGGTAGTGAACGAGGGCTGTGACGAAGCTGTCATCTACTTCGGCGGAAACGCCGAGAGACCTGAAGCGAACATCCCCGATTTCAAGCATATCTTCGATAACCAGACCGTCTACCTGTTCAACTACAGAGGCTACGGGGAGAGCGGCGGCAGCCCTACGGAAGAAGGCCTGTACGCAGATGCCCTGGCAATCTATGACCATGTATCACAGAACCACTCGAAGGTCTCCCTCATCGGCAGAAGCCTCGGCACAGGTGTGGCCACCTACCTGGCCTCTGAGAGAGCTGTAAACAGGCTTGTGCTGATTGAGCCTTTTGACAGCATGGTGAGTGTGGCCCGGGCAGCCTACCCGGTTTTCCCGGTGAAGATCATGCTGAAGGACCGCTACGATTCCGCAGGCAGGGCAGGAAATATCACCGCACGGACGCTTGTCATTATGGCAGGGAGGGATGAGATAATTCCCGCCTGGTCGACGGAGAGACTTGTCTCGGAGTTCGACAAGGATATCCTGGAAGTGCTCGTCATTGAGGATGCGACTCACAACGACATACAGAATTATCCGCAGTACTACACGGTGCTGGGGGAGTTTGTCACCTCTGAATGATTACTCTATCTGCCTGTTGATGAGAGGAGAAGCCTGTCGTAGTATTCTTGAATTGACTTTGGACTACACTCCAGATATTATAGTAAATATTAGGAGTGAGGTCATAATATGGAAAGATTCTTTGCTGCTTATGAGAGACTTCTTCAAAGCGTAAACTTCAAAACGTACAGATACCTGTACAAGGATTTCAATCTTGACAGCCGGCTTACCGGTTTGATAGGGCCCCGGGGTACGGGGAAAACAACACTGCTGTTGCAGTACATTAAGGACAGAATCGAAGACAGGGAAAAATGCATCTACGTATCTATGGATAACATCTATTTCTCTGAAACAAGATTGATCGACTTTGTAAATGAACTCTACGAAGTCCATGGGATCCGGTATTTCTTTCTGGATGAAGTACACAAATATCCCAACTGGAACCAGGAATTGAAGAATATTTACGACACTTATCCGGATGTTAAAACAGTTTTCTCCGGAAGTTCAAGTTTAGACCTGATCAAGGGTACTTACGATCTGTCCAGGAGAGCCGTTATTTTCAGAATTAGTGGATTGTCGTTCAGAGAATACCTTCACTTCAAAGGCATAGTCAGTGAAGATGCCATTGAATTCGAAGAACTGCTGAAGAACAAAAGAAAGTATGCGAAGAAAATCGGCTCGACAGAAAAATTGAGAGGATCTTTCAGGCAGTATCTTTCGGCGGGATACTATCCTTTTTTTCTTGAAGATGAGTCAACCTACGCTCAGAAGCTGCTTAGGATTGTAGACAAAACGATCTACGAGGATATAGTGAACCACTATACGATAAAAACGGAGAATCTGCCGAGTTTTAAGAGGGTGCTTGCATATACCGCGACTATTCCACCGGGCGAATTGAGCATAAACAGAATCTCTCGGAATATAGATCTTGATAACAAAACTGTCGCCAGGTATTTGCGCATGCTGCAGGAAACAGGGCTGTTAACGCTGATAAGCTCGGGAAAAACCGGCAGTGGTCTGCTTAAACAGACTGAAAAGATCTATCTGAATAATTCAAACCTTTATGAAGTCATAACTGCTGAGATCGGTTCAAAAAGCAACATAGGATCCATCAGGGAAATATTCTTTGTGAGTATGATCAAAAACAGCGGTCATCAGGTGCATTACAGCAGAATCGGTGATTTTGAAGTAAAGGGCACGGTGTTTGAGGTTGGCGGGCGGAATAAATCCCTGAAGCAGATAGGAAAGAATCTCGATAGAGCATACCTGGTCAAGGATGACATCCTATACGGGGGAAAGTATGAGATACCTCTTTACCTTTTTGGCTTTCTTTACTGAACAGGGAATTCTAATTGTCGTTGCTTGGAATGTTAACAGTTTATGATCACGTTCTAACTGAGAATTGAATTGACGCCTTTTGCATCACTTGACAGAGAGTAATCAAACATCGGGCATTTCAATCGGGAAGCCAGTGGAAGCAGTTGCTATTGCGGTTAAGAAAGCCGCTATAAGATGCAGAATCGTCTCAACCAGACAACCGGTTACATTTCGTATTGTCAGAAGGGAAGTTGAGGGGGAAATCCTTACAATAATTCCCTCAAAAGTGTGGCGGTATCAAAATACTCATTATATGACAGGTGAAGTTTTATCTGAGGGTATGGTAATCGAGCAGATCGTAACCATGATGTCCCGCTGGAGGCCTTCTTTCCTTCGAACACCCAACGGGGCTGAAATAGACCTGATAATGGAGAAAGGAAACCGCATAAGAGTATTTTAACTTAAAGCATCGAAAGCTCCAAAACCCGGAAAGTGGTTCTGGACGCTGCTTGAATCTCTCAAACCCGAGATGGCTGCAGTTGTATCACCTGTTGAGCGACCATATTTGTACAGGCAAGGCGTCAGTGTGGAGAATCTGCATTCACTGGGACAGATGCTGCTGTCGGATTAAACTGGAAAGGGCTGCAGCGTACAATAGAGAAAATTATATTCGGGATTAATGACAGTTTCATTCGATATCACCGGTGCTGATGTCCCGTGTCCTGATCTTTCTGCCTATACGGAGAGCTTATCAGTGAGTATTATAGCCTCGAGGGGGATGGAATAACCCTTGATAATAACCACGCAATGGTTATAATACCATCAAAGAATAGCCACTGGGGGGAAAGATGCATCGTAAAGCTTTGGATTACCTGGTTGAATGGAAAGACAGGAAATCACGAAAGCCATTAGTCATACGCGGAGCAAGGCAGGTTGGAAAGACATGGCTTGCAAGAGAGCTTGCTGACACTTATTTTGACAATCTGGTTGAAATCAACTTCGAATATGAAATAGAAGCGTCTTCTCTCTTTGAATCTCGCAATCCGGAAGAGATCGTTTCGCTTCTGGAAACTCGATACGGCAAAAAGATAGTTCCGGGAAAGACACTTCTGTTCCTGGATGAGATTCAGTCTTCCATTGATGTATTTTCAACACTTAGATACTTTTATGAACTTATGCCTGAACTTCATGTAATCGCGACAGGCTCACTGCTGGAGTTTCATTTTGGGAAGGACGGGATAAATGTGCCCGTGGGCCGGGTTGAATATATGTTTCTCGGGCCAATGGTCTTTGAAGAGTATCTTCATGCTCTCGGGAAGACCGAATTAGTCGAATATCTAGATACATTCACTATTGATATGATTATTCCCGAAGCTATTCATCTGCATTTATCAAAGCTCTTAACACAGTACATTCTTGTCGGGGGAATGCCTGAATCCATTGCTCTGTTTCTGGAGACTGGATCCTACAGAGAGAGTGATATACTGAAGCAGGCAATACTGTCTTCATATATAGATGATTTCGCAAAATACGGTAAAAGAATGAATGTGGACCTGATAAGAGATATTTTCGCAAAACTTCCTTTTCTTGTCGGTTCGAAGTTCAAGTATTCAGCAATAAGCAGAGCGAGCAGAGCACGCGATATTCGAAGAATGACATGGAATCTCTTCAAAGCGGGCATTGCTACACCTGTATTCGGTTCCTCATGCAATGGAATTCCCCTGAAGTCAGAGAAAAAGGCAGATACATTCAAAATTCTTTTCATCGATGTAGGTCTACTCTGTCGCGCGTGCGGGCTGAACAGTATTGATATGCTTGGCGCCGATAGATTAATGATGATTAATTCAGGAGCAGTTGCAGAGCAGTTTATCGGCCAGCATCTGCTGAGTGAGCGTGAATACTACGAAAAACCGGAATTGTATTACTGGATTCGTGAGAAAAAGAATTCTTCAGCTGAAGTCGATTACGTTACAGTATTGGGAAGAAATATCCTGCCTGTAGAAGTTAAAGCCGGCAAAACAGGTTCCTTGAAATCTTTGCATATGTTCCTCAGGATAAAAAGTAGAACATACGGAGTACGCTTCAATATGGATATGCCATCACTTACAGAAAATATAACAGGGCTTAGCGGGGAGAATGTGGAGTACAAACTGCTATCGTTACCGCTCTATCTTGCAGGGCAGTACAAACGACTATCAGGGAAATGCAATTAGGGTCAGGTCTTGCATTCATGCATTATTATCATATTACATATAGTATTTTATTGTAATATGTATATATGACTTCCAGCTGGGAAAACATATTTCCTTATCGAAAATATATCCTTGAAAGATGGATGGAAATCTTCAGCAGGGTAATTTTCAATTGATTTAAGATGCTTGTCCCCGGAAATGGTGTGAGAGCTTCCGTTTCCGCTCATACGTTCATTGATACAAAGCTGTAAGTTCTCATCAGGACAATCCGTTACAGCAGACCCTGTCTGTTTGCTTCCATGTATACGAACGGTGAATAGCATTGAAGGAAAGCTTGTGAGATATGGTTTTCGATGTATTGCTGAAAATGACGGGCTCTGATCTTTCTGCTTGCAGGTTTATCCAGACCGAGTAGTTCAATGGTATCTATCACGGGAGCTTTGAGATCGGGATTCAATTCTAAGTCAGGATATATCCCGCCGGTAAGAAGTTCAAGGCGGAACCAGCCATTCGTTACCTTGAAGGGATCAAGAACACTCTGAGATGTTCCCTTCTTAGCGTTCATCGCCAGACAGGCAAGACGGTAATTGCTCCACTCATAAGCGAGGGCGGGGCTTGCTGATTTTGGTATGTAGTGATCGGTGGAAGTTCCTGTTACTCTCTCGAAGCGAATGCTGAGATAAGCACAAATTCCGTTATAGCCTTCGTACAGGTCATCAAAGCAATCCCGCCAGAACGGATGAATATGTGTTCTGGGTGGTAATGGAGCGTGGAGAGTAATACCCTTGGATGCAAGGTACTTAAGTCCTTTTTGTCTAACTTTTGCGTCGAAATCTGCAGGTTCTGGAGCCTTAGAGACTCGTATCACGAAAGCCAACCTTTTTTCTCCGCGATATAGCTCCATCTGATCCAGAACGGGTCGGTCTCACCCAGTACAGTTCGTAAATCCTGATCTAACTTCTTTGCAGTTGCTTTGTCAATTTCTTCTTCGGATGACAACAACTTTGATGCTTCTTTCAGAACCGATTCTGCTTCAATTGAAGTGGGATAATCCAGGTCAAATGCTTCGCTGATAAGCCAGTCACTGGCATCTCCTTTTTTGATGAAAGTCCGTTTTGTGATAATTACTTCCTGATTTGAACCCTCAGAAGATTCGGAATAATCCAGATCGAACCATGAATCCTTCTTTGGATCAAACAGCTGCTCAAGTGAAGCCATTACCATGGGGGAGTGGGTTGTGGCTATCAACTGAACATCAGGCCAGCGGGATATTTTGCCGGTCACATTAAGAAGAGCTTTCACTATCCTTCTTTGCCATTTTGGATGAAGATGTGCTTCTATTTCGTCTATCAGGAATGTTACCTGGTCTGTAGTCGGCTGGTCAAGAAGAATACTTGCCTGATAATGTTCATTCCATGCCCATACCAGCATGTAGGCCATGGAAATGATCCTGCGCATACCGGCAGATACTTTCGGCAGGGGAACATCAATCCCATAGCTCATTCTGAGCGTTGGAATATCCCTGGGATCATCCAGACTGATGCGCGTTAGAGATCCCGGCACCATTGCTTCTTCATCACCGGGAGAAAGGGCACCTAGAACGGAACAAAGAACCTGAAATGCCTCTCCCTTCTCTTTCTGCCATCCAGCCCAATCGGAAATCAATCCATTACAGAGAAGCTTGGCATTTTCATCTCTAAGGCCTTCCCAAACCTCCGAGGAAGTGAATACGAAAGCTGGAATACGCTCCTGTATATCAAGGTTATGCTGTTGTCTCCAGTAGTTTCGCGCAGGATCCCATACGGCAAAACTTCCGTCTGCCTGGGCATACAGGACCAAGCCGGGATTTCCAGGTCGGCCTACTCTTCCGATCCAGGCTTGTGCTTTTCGATCAAACTTGCTCGTATATTGAAAAGGTTTGGTTTTTACCTTTATCTCAAACTTAATGGAAGCATCTCCCTGCCTGGCAGGAGAAGCCATAAAACCTGAAGCAAGTTTTGGATTTACCTCGGCCGGCCATCTTCTGGTCAATGCCCACCAGACTATATCCAGGATGAAGCTTTTTCCAAGGCCATTGTCTCCCGTGAAGATATTAAGGCGTTCAGAAAAGTGCATACTTGCTTCAAGAGAAGGACCGACATTGGCTATTTTCAAAGATTTGAGCATCTGATCACTTCCTGTTTCCCGAGAGTCAGAACTGCCTGGGTAATCAGTTCAGACGAACTGTACTGCAATCTTGGCAAGAATATACAGAGCATATATGTATGAACCAAACGGGACAATATCATCTGTCTTTTGCTTCGGCAGAGCGTAGCACTGTAGCGGACGCTTCAGTGCAATTAGGGTCAGGTCTTGCATTCGTGCATTATTATTATATTACATACAGTATTTTATTGTAATATGTATATATGACTTCCAGCTGGAAAAACATATTTCCTTATCGAAGATATATCCTTGAAAGATGGATGGAAATCTTCAGCAGGGTAATAACCGCGGATGATAGAAGCACATTTGAGCGGGACGGCCGAACAGTTGAAATTCTTCCTTCATGTGGGGGTTTCCTTTTGAGAGGTGGGACGATTTCTATGAGTCTCTGCTGCTCATGGCATGGCTCGTTTCGCGCAACATTGCGGTGAAGACGAACTTGTTCACACCTCTTCCGTTCGCCTCGTTCTGCCGCGAGAACGAGCTGTCAATCCGCTTCCAACCGGAGTATTCGCCGCAGCTCCTGCTCGCCGGGTACGACAGGATTCCGCAGATCGTCGACCTCATCAGGCAGTATCCAGCGCTCTTTTCGGGTTTCTACTACTGGGAGAGCGAATCCGTCCTCGAAAAGTACAACAAGCTGCGTGAACTGAAGTTCTCCCCAGAGCATATCTGGGATATCTGGGACTCGAAGAATGCACCGATCCCCATTCGTGAATAGTGCGTCGCGAAGCGATACGACCGCTCGGTGACCGCCGGTTCGATCCGGGGTGGTGAAATGGAGTCGCGACCGGACGATGTTTTCAACTCTGCTTTTCAGGACAGGGTCAATACGGATTGTAAGTACTGTTTTTTCCACAGCTTATACAGGAGTTGACAATGAGGATGTTACCTTCTATGAAATATGATGAAGTTTGCCTTTGTGTGTTCATAAATGGCATTCTTAACAGGAGGTAGATTATGATTCTTATTATTCTGATGGTTATTGCGCAGGCACCGATGAACGGCGATGGAGAGGTATTTTCATCGAACAGTGTTGTCCTGAACGAATTTATGCCACACCCGAGCAGTTCATGTACAGAAGCTGACGGTGAATGGATAGAGCTTTACAACAATACCAGTGAATGGATCAACCTGTCAGACTGGGTTGTAGAGAACAATTACGGCGAGGAAATAACCCTTGCTACATACCTGCTTCCCCCCGACGGTTACTATGTTCTGGGGGGATGTGGAGACGAATCCCTTAATGGCGGCCTTGAGCCCGATTATGTGTACAGCAGTTTCACCATTCATGAAACCGGCAGTATTGCAATATTCAACAGATCCAGACTCCTGATTGATAAGATCGAATACGACAGCAGCTGGCCCATACAGGCTGGTATCTCCTGCGAGAGGATCAATCCCGGATGGGTTTCCAACCTTGTCTCAACATGGGATCCTGCAACGTTGACCTTCGGGAACGGAGACATGGGAACACCGGGCGCCCGGAACAGTGTTTACGTGAATTCATTTGCACAGAACAGCTGGGCTTTCATAAAGGCATTTGTACAGTAGACTGAACGGGAAGAAATTCTTGAAAACATCTCTGCTGGTGATTCTCGCCTTTGCGGCGGGTTCGCTTTATGCGGTGGATCCGCTGATAGTCTTCTTCATCGATCCATCCTGTGCGGAGTATTCCGGAGATGCCATGCTGGTATGCACTCCCGGAGGCAGGAACTTCATTATCGATGCCGGAATGTATAGCGGCTACAACCCGCTCTGGGATTGCGGTGAGGAAAGGGTTCTTCCTCTGCTGGACAGCCTGGGTATCACTTACCTTGATGGAGCTGTGGGAACGCATCCCCATGCGGATCATATAGGAGGGATGATATCGGTTTACGAATCCCTTCCCGTTGTAACCGCTTACGATTCGGGCTGGCCCTACGCGGCAGGCTGGACCTATGAGACTTACCTGCAGGCCATATGGAACAACGGCTCTGACTTCGTTACCCCCCGCAGGGGAGATTATCTGAACTGGGGCCCGGAACTTACGGTGGAAGTTATTCATCCCGTTGACCCCCTGTCGCCTTCCAATGCCAATAACGCGTCCATCGTAATCCGGCTTACCTACGAAGATGTGTCTTTCCTGTTCACAGGAGACCTGGAAACGAACGGCGGTGAGGATGTGATCCTGGCAGCCCTCTCTACGGGAGATATTGAGGATATTTCCGCCAACGTGCTGAAGGTCGGACACCACGGTTCGCATACCTCTACCTGTGCCCGGTGGCTGTCTGCGGTGAACCCTTCAATTGCCGCCATCTGTCTGGGCGCGGGAAACCCCTACGGACATCCACACGCCGAGGTATTGAACAGGCTCGAAGCTGGAGGGATTACTGTTTACAGGAACGATCTGGACGGGACTTTCTACCTCTCTTCCGACGGTGAGGGTGTATACTTCAACACCATGCCCCCTGAAGGTCCCGAATCGATCAATGAATTCGCCGTCTATCCCAGCCCGGCTACCACGCAGGCGACCTTTACCTGGAATTCTTCGGACAGCCGGCAGTGCTGTATAACCGTTTTCAATCTTAACGGAGAAAAGGTACTTGATGCCCAGGCCGCAGGCGGGGTATTTATCTGGAATTTAAGCACCGGCTCGGGGGTTGTTTCTCCCGGGCTGTACGCAGCGGTCTTCAGAACGTCGGGAGGTGTGGTATTTACAGAATACTTTACTGTCTCACGCTGATCTTTGCCCCTATGGTCTCATTCGCAGGTGACACAGGCACTGCTGACCTGCTTGTTATATCCTCTCCGGGATTTCCATCGGTAATGATGATGGGACCCGCGGGAAAGGCTCTGGCAGCCGGACCCGAATCCGTAACAGGCAACCCGGCGATGATAGTATCCGGGTTCACCGCTTCCGGTGGCATGTGGAATCTGCAGACAACAGGGATTTCCGTGGCGGGAGGCGTTTCAGCCGGTTCGGATATGAGCATTTCGGGAGGGGTAACTTACCTTGGCAGGCGAGGAATACTCCGCAGGGATGAAACCGGTTCAATTACCGGAGAGTACTCGTTCGGGGCAGGCACTGCCCTTGCGGGAATGTCGTTCCTGCTTACATCATGGCTCAAAGGCGGGGTTTCAGCGGGAGTCTCCTGGGAGAATATCGCTGAACAGGGTGGAACCGGGCTGACCTGCAGCGCCGGGCTCGCCGCCGATTTCCAGGAGGGCATGAAAGCCGGCGTCGTTGTATCCGGGGTCGGACGGGCTCCATCCTGGAACGGTATCAGGAAGAATATGCCCACCGAGGTGTCCGCGGCTGTAAGCTATCAGTTCGGATCGATGTTAACCGGCTTCGCGGGGGGCAGGATAGGATTTTCCACTTCTGATGCCTTCGGAGGCGGCCTGAGGATTGAATACGCAGACCTGGGGTTTTCCGCGGGTTACAGTTACGTACCGGGTGAAGATGAAATAGGCGGATTCTTCGCGGGGCTGCAGTACAATTACACCTCCGAAGGAACCTACACGATAGAGGCGGCGGTTTCCCAGAGGGATGAACTCAGCTGGCCCGTCTTTGCGGGGATTTCAATCTCGCTTTAGCTTCCCCTTTGCAATGAACAACAGACAGCGTTCAGATATGGTTTCGTAAGTTAAATCTGATCCCGGAATTTTTTGGCGGAGGAGTAGTTTTCAAGGTCGTAGTTGATTTCGCGACCGGGCATGGGCAGTCTGTCAAGGGGAACTCCGGACTCCTCAAGAAATTTCTCGGCGAGGGAACCGTGGTAATCGGAAAAGACCACGATCCGTGCGATACCCGCAGCCAGAAGAGCCTTTGCGCACGTTGTGCAGGGCATGTTTGTTATGTATGCGGTGGCTCCATCGATGGAAACACCGTGTCTTGCGGACTGGGCAATGGCGTTCATCTCCGCATGATTCGTTCGGACGCAGTGGTTATCAACTATGAGGCATCCTGCGTCTTCGCAGTGCGGAAGCCCCGGAAGCGAACCGTTGTAGCCGGTGGAGAGAACGTACTTGTCCTTAACCAGTACGCACCCGCAGTGCATCCTAGGGCAGGTTGCCCTTTCGGAGGCGAGCATGGCGAGTTTCAGAAAATATTCGTCCCATGATGGTCTCACTGCAGACCCCCTTTGAAAGTGAGAAATTGCGGTATCGGGGAGAATGATTCAACTATTGAAAGGCGTAGTCAAGCTGGAATCCCAGTTCCGTTCTTGAATCGCCTTCGGTCTCTTCCCAGCCTGACCCCAGAAAATCGGCATCTTCAACGATTTTCCTTCCCATGGCTCCCCTCAGAAAAAAGCCCTCCGATATTTCGGCGGAAGCCTGGAAGAAGAGGAGAAAGCTTCTATTGTACAGAGCTGTAGAACCAAAAACCCCGGGGAACGATGAACTCCCTGCGTATACCCTGGAATTGTATCCGTCTGTTGAGCAGGCAGCGCCACCCAGATCTATGGTCAGCCAGTTTCGAGGAGAGTATCGGAATTTCAGTTCTATTCCCACTCCGCTTTCAGACGAATCCTCCGGGGAGCTGCTCCATCCGGATACCTGGATCTTTGTTCTGATCTTGAGCCTGTTCTGAGGTTGCCAGGTGCTGCCAAGCCAGCTTCTCCAGCTTCCTTCATCCGTCTCGGTTCTGGTTCTGATGCCAGCCGTGGCTTGCATGCTCCAGGGGAAACGGTATTCGGCTTCAAGGGATGCAAGGAGCAGGCTGCTGTTCTGGTTGAAATAGGTGCCTGTTCCCGCCTTCAAAAGCATCCGGGGGAATGTCTTCCACCGAAAGCAGTAGCATATCCCTATGTCGCACTCCCTGGAAACGGGCGGTGAGGATCTGTCTGATGGATAACCGGCAGGATTGCGCAGCACCGTCAGCATATGTCTGAATTGAGAAAATTCCTGAGAGAAGGAACCCCAGGCCGCGACTGTGGCGCCGGATGAATCGAGCCCTACCGCTGCTTCACCAGATAGATTGAGGGATTCGAGGTCGATGTTCCAGTCGCTCCCGCACCTGAACCAGTCGTACTCGAGGGTTTCGTTCCTTGAGGCGGCGGCGGCAGTCACTCCCCAGTGCTGCCCTGAAATGCGGACCGCAGCCAGTTTTTCAATGAAGGCGTTCCTGCCAAGAACCTCGGATTCGTTGCGGTGGTACCCGCTTACCAGAGAATCGATCGGGGAGAGGGCGGTCAGTACCGAAATGTCCACCCCGGAGACTTCAAGCATTATCCCGATCCCCGTAAGGGGTTCTCCCCGGCAGCCCCAGGGAGAGGTTGCGGGTTCTATGCGGTTCCTTGGATTTGGAGGCTTGTACAGGGAAAGTTCGTTCAGGCTTGAAAACTTCCCTGGAAATGAGAGAACCAGACCGCTGCCCATATCAGCTTTCAGCCACCCGACAGAGACCGAGCGGACCGGATAGCCTCCAGGCGTCCAGGCCGCTCCCCCGGCGATGATGTCGACCCACTCCTCCCCCCTTGCCTTGTCCATCAGAAGAATGAATCTCCAGAGATCAGAGCGGCATCTGAGCCTGCTGTAGAAATCGAATTCATCGCCGGTATAGTGATTCTCCAGCGTTCCCCTGCAGCCCGGAAGGCGTCTCTGGAGCCTGAACCTGAGGTCTCCCTCTGCGTTTGAAGGTTTGAAAAGTATGAGAAGGATGATCAGGGCTGATAAAACCCTCACTCCGCCACCAGGTATTCGCCAAGGACCTGGAGGATGGATGGGCCTATGCCGGGTACTTCCTGAAGATCGCTGACAGATGAAACAGGGCCGTGCTGACGAAGCCAGGAGGTTATAGCGGAGGCCTTGGATGGTCCGATCCCCGGGATGAGCTGCAGCTCTTCTTCCGTTACAGTGTTAACATTAACGGGAAATTGTACATCCGACTGATTATCCTCATTTTCGGGGTCAGTCAGTTTAAGCACCGAAGGACGGGAAGCGCAGTGGCCCCAGCACAGTGCAATTGAATGTGTGCCGGGAAGCGAGGCATGCTCACGGTAGCCGTATTCCATGCTCAGAGCAGACAGCGACAGTTCAAGGGCTGCCCAGAATCTTGCAGGGTCGGTTTTTATTCCGGTAGCGATACTCAGTATGGGTGACGGGGAGAATGCTGTATGAAAGCTGTATTCAATATCAAGCTCCTCCTGTCTTGCTGCCCCTATGGCGCAGACTACGTTCTGTACCGGAGCCACACCTACCGCAAGTTCAAGGGAGCGGGGGGCTGCCCCATCGCCTGAAGCGCCAAGCCCTGTCCGTAATACGCTTCTGAACAGCGCTGTAGAAAAGATGCCTTCGACCGGGGACCATACAGCGGACACATCTGCCGTAGCGCCCGTTGCCCTGCTGTAGCCGCTTATCTGAAGCCTTCTGATGGAAATGGAGGCCCCCAGCGCCACTCCGTTTATCAGTTTCCAGGCGCCGCCGGCCGTAACGGTTGCTTCCGAATAGGATTCGTCGCCTGACAGCGAAAGCGCTGCTCCCAGAGCGTACCTGCTGAACATGAGGCATCCGGCAATGGCGCTTCTATCAAGCCTTTTCAGGCTGAACGGGCGCGAAAGGGAGGCTGCTATGCCGTGCCCCTCGAGCAGGCCCATGCATGCCGGATTGGCAGTAAGTACCAGTGGTGTTCTGGGAAACAGTGTGGACGCAATGCCACCCTGGAGCCAGGGGGATTCGAAAACAGGCTCGAATGCCGCCCTTCCTTCAGTACAGCAGATAACAGAAAGGGCAAGGAGGATTGCTGTTGTTCTCATATTCAGAGTTTACGCATTAATCATATTAATTTCAAGTGGTCAAAATAACAAGGTTGACAATCGGGCAGTGAAACGTAAGTCTATAATGTTGATTTAATATGGCCGGTTAACCGGTTCAATCTGTACTATGGGAGAAAATAGATGCGTTCCTGGAAAGACGCTCCCGCGATGCAGCGGGGCAGGTGCAAGCTTACGCATCTTGCCTGCAGGGTTTTAGAGAAAAGGTTTCCGAATACAAGTAATCCCATTGAGGAATGGCTTCCTCCGAAGCCGGACTGGTCCCGTGAACTGCCCGATATTGATATACTTCAGCGTGAGCTTGCGGAACTTCGAATCCGCGGCGGGAAAATCCTTCTTTACGGGCACGACGATATGGACGGCATCACGGGTATCTATATCGGTCAGAGGATACTTGCGGGTGAAGGGTATCAGGTTGTACCCCTGATGCCCAGGAGGGGAACCGATGATTACGGCCTCCTTCCGGAGAGGATGGAGGGAATTCTGCTGCCGGGAGACCTTCTGCTTACCGTGGACTATGGATGTGCGGCAGTGCGCGGCGTCAAATGGGCGATTGACCTTGGAGCCAGGGTGGTTATAACCGACCACCATACACTCAATTACCCCCTTCCGCCAGCCCATGGGATGATAAACCCTCAGAGAGTGGGTCCTCCCGCAGCCTACCTGGCAGGCTGTTCAGTTCTTTACGGAGCCCTTGTCTCAATATATCCACGCTGGGAGAATCAGCCTGAGCTTCTCACCGCAGTTGCCCTTGGAACGGTATCGGACCGTGTGCCCTTTCTGGGCTGGAACAGGTATCTGCTGGAGGAATTCAGAAAGATTGATATCGCTGAGCTGAAGGGCGGGCTGGCCGTGCTTGCTGAATCCTGGCCGGCAAGGGAGAAGGCCTGGACAGGCTCCATGGTCCGTCATGCCGTTACTTCAGTGGTGGGAAAGGGGGAAGACTCGGGAATAGAGATCCTCCTTGAGTTCATGAATGATGAAGATTACAAGCTGTGCCGTAAAACCTGGAAGCGGCTGAAGAAGAACAGCAGGCGAAGAGCCTATGTTCTGTCTGAAATCTTCTCAAGGGCTATACAGAGAAGAGATGATCAGGCCTCTGCTTACGGGATGAACCTTGTCTATATGGACTATATCCCCGATGGGATGGGGGGAACCCTTGCGAGTAAAATGACCAGAATCACCAGCCGCGGCACCCTGATCGTATCACCGAGGAAAAACGGTAGACTTGTGGGTGAGGCCCGTTCATATGGAGACTGGGATATGGCCGGTTTTCTGGTGAGCATGGGGGATGTGTTTACCAGCGCGGGGGGCCATAGAATGGCGGCGGGATTCAGCTGCGAGGGGACATCGTGGAGACAGCTTCGGGAGCTGCTCCTTTCTAAGATGGCAGAATATCCGGTGGACCCGGTGCCCATTCCACATATTGATCTGGTAGTTGATGAGCTTCCCGACCCCGCGGAGTTTCTGTGCCTTGCCCCCTTTGGCGGAGAATTCCTTCCCCCTGCGGTGAAGAAGGGAACAATGAGATACCTGATGAATGTCGGTGAGAATTCCGTAAGCTGGTTCATAACAGAGGAAAGCGGAGACTGATGGGGTCGGACGTCACTTCGTACACTTGCAAAATTGAATATCGTTGAATAAAACGCACAATAATCGGGAAGCGGAGATTCATGAAGTACATGGTTACAGGGGCTGCTGGGTTCATTGGAAGTCATCTTGCCCGGGAGCTGTTGTCGGAGGGCAAAGAAGTAGTGGCGGTTGACTGTTTCCGGGATTACTACCCGCCTGAGTTGAAAAGGGATAATATCGCTGATTTACTGAAGAATCCTTCTTTCAAGCTTTTTGAAGAAGACCTGTCCGGCAAGAACATGTCCTGGCTGGATACGGCATTTAATCCCCCGGACGAAATTCTGGTATACCATCTGGCGGCTCAGGCCGGGGTAAGGAAGAGCTGGGGAGAAGAGTTCTCCCGGTATACCACCGACAATATCATGTCCACGCAGAATCTCCTTGAATGGTCAGTTAAGAGAGGAAACGTCAAGAACTTCATATACGCGTCCTCCTCATCCGTATATGGAAGGGTGCAGGATCTGCCCATGGTGGAGGACACGACACTGCCCATGCCTGACTCTCCCTATGGTGTTACAAAACTTGCGGCGGAGAACCTTGTAAGGCTGTACACCCGGAACTACGGCCTTCCAAGCTTGTCCCTCAGGTTCTTTACCGTTTACGGTCCGGGACAGCGGCCTGACATGGCATTCTCGATTTTCCTGGAAGCCATAAGCAAGGGGAATCCAATCAGGATATTCGGTGATGGAAGCCAGACCAGGGATTTTACCTACGTTGGTGATGTTGTCCGGGGCCTGAGATTGTCCGAAGAATGTACCGATGGAAGGGTGATGAACCTGGGTGGAGGCAATACACTCCCGCTGCTTGAGGCCATAGGTATTCTGGAGGAAGCAGCCGGTATGAAGGCGGAACTTTCGTTTCTGCCCGTTCAGCCGGGAGATGTCCGTGATACCTTCGCATCCACCGAATTGCTTTATAAGACAACCGGTTGGAAACCCACCACTCCCCTGATCGAAGGCCTCCGTCGCCAGCTCCGGGGCAGAGGTAAGGATGATCTGTTCTAATTGATGATGTCGTTGTCGTCTCTGGGTTCGATCTTGAAGTTATCGCGGGAGTACCAGAGCAATCCTGTGAAACTTGAAATGGAATCGCCTACAGCCGGAGTGTAGCTGAAATCACCCATTGTGCCTGCGTAGCACTCTCCACTTCCGTCATCGATAGCCCATGTGTACCAGGGCAGTCCGATCTGCGTTACATCGGCATCGGAAACGTTTACAAACACGGATTCCCATTGTTCAGGGTTAACAGACGTTGACAGATCGCCGGTGGACATCTGTTCAGGATCCGGAAGAGCATGTCCGCTTGAGTGCACCACGTAGGATATCGGGTATTTGACCTCGGTCATGCTAAAATACTCATCTACAACGCCGGTTACCGTTACACTGTCTCCTCTTTGAAGACCCGCGAGATCGTTACCATACAAAAGCAGACCACTCCACGCTCCTCCGCCTGCATCTGCAAGGGCGGCGTAGGTCGAAGACGAAACAGCAGTATAATCATCCGGGTCAGCGGTTACGATCCCGGTGACACTGACAGTTTGCCCGGTGTATGGTGAGGATGATTGCTGTCCCTGGATCTCGTAGCATGTGTAGGTATCTCCGCCACCACCTCCGGAGGTTACTAAGTCGTTGTTATCACGGGGTTCAAGCATCCATTCACTGTACTTGTACCACATAATTCCCGTACCTGTGAAGATGGTATCTCCTACTGCAGGGCTGTATGTGAAATCCCCCATATCGTCAAACCGGCATTCGCCGGAATTGTCATCAACCAGGAATTCACCGTAGCCCTGTACTTCAGTTACGATACCGTTGGTTATTGACACAAGGACGGATTCGTACTGCTCAGGATCTGATGAATCGGATATGGCTGAAGTAGTGACAGCTGTGGAGGGGGGCAGATCGCTGCCGGTTGAAACAACTTCAACGGCTGTGATATCGCAAAGTTCCGTTAAGCCGTTGAACTCCTGAACGGTTCCCGAGATTATTATGCTGTCACCCCTGGCAAGTGTGGCGATGCTGGCATCGAAAAGAACCAGTCCAGTCCACGGACCTCCTGCCTGGTCACCGAGAACGGCAACGGGTCCCGAAGTATAATAGTACTCATCCCCACCAACCGTCACTATTCCCGTTACTTCGACTTCCTGATCGACGTATGGGGATGATGACTGCTGCCCCTGGATTTCGTAGCAGGTAAGGTAACCGCTGCTGCCGGAATCGGCGATTACAACCTGCATCTCGTTGCTCCATGCGGTGTAATTGCCTGTATTCTTCGTCTGTACCGCGTAATAGTAGGTTTCTCCCCATCCAAGCCCGGTATCACTGAAAGTTGTGTCGGAGGCATTGGATGATGTTCTGATCGGGCTGGAGGGAGGATTGGCGGATATTCCCGAGGAGGTTGACCTGTAAAGATTGTACTCGGAGAAATCATTGTCCGGGCACGCTGTCCAGGATGCGAAAACGGTATTGGTGGTTCCCGAAGTGGCCGAAAGGGTTGATGCTGTGGGGTTATCACCCGGGCCGGCAGGACTTTCATCGTCTCCGCAGGAGATCATGATCAGTATAGCTGTAACTGTGATAAATCGTATGAACCATTTTACTATTTTATACCAATGTTTCATTGTCGGTCAGGCTCCTGGAGTTCGAGCTGCTTTCTCAGCAGCTTCATGGCAAGGCTTCTGAGATCGGGGTCCGATCTGTCATCAAGGTCAATGTTTATGGATATTCTTATCACAGGGCCGGCATCCCGCTTCTGCGGAGCTGCAGGCTTCATAGTTTCAGCAGGTTCCCGTTTTATTGTGCTAACATCCGGCTTTTTCACTGCCGCAGCTTTCTTAACCGGTTTCGGAGATTCTACTTCGTGTTCAACTTCGGTGAGATCAGCCAGGTCGCAGAGAACTTTGAATGTAAGTATCATGTAAGCTATGTTGGTGTCGGAATCACCGGTTTCTACCCTGAAGAACTCCATCAGCACCGAGCCATCCTCCTGATATGCGTTGGGGAATCTTTTGAAGAGGGATCCGTAAGCTGCTCTTACAGCCATCCCCAGGAGCATAGGAGCCTGTTCCGGGTCACGGGACTTTTCCCAGAGAATGGAGGGCTGGCCGTTTTCATCAATCAAGCCCAGGAATAAGAGAAGCTTTATAAGCCCCTCGTCCACCTCCCGCTTGAAACCGAGGGTGATCAGATAGTCATGATCGACCAATTTGGGAGGATCGGTTTTGTATACTGTGCCGAGTACCAGTTCGATGCTGCCGGGGTCGTGCAATATTGGAAATTCCATTGTCTGCCCTCCTGATAAACATTTTGTTCTTACATTTATAAAGCATCAGGGCAGTTTTCGCTACCGGTAATGTATTATTGCCGGACAGGTTAGCGCGGGGTTTCGAACTTCAGCCGTCTGCGGGAGACACCGATATGGCCAACCGGGGGCCTTCCGTCCAGAGGATGTTCTCCGCCCTTGTTACATTCATCAGGTCATCCGAGAGGCTGCCGAGCCCTTCCAGGTCTTCGGTCGGCGCGGTTACCTCGATAGTCTTGAGAGGAGCTGCCATACTGAGGTTTTGCTCGCTCTTGAACTTTCTTGTTTTCTCGATGATCTGCAGGCTCATGTCACCGTACTTCAGAGCTTCTTCATCCATGAAATCCGGATTTGGCCATGGAGCCAGGTGAAGGCTCTCGTGCCCTTCGGACTCCCTGAAAAGCGCCTGGTAAAGTTCCTCTGTTACATGTACCAGTACCGGAGCGAAAAGCCTCAGGGAACCGTAGATTATGCGGTAGAGAGCATACTGGGCCGACTGTTTTCCGACCGGGTCGTCATCGGAGTAAAGACGCTTCTTTACAATCTCAAGGTAGTTATCACACAGAACCTTCCAGAAGAAGTACTCAGCTTTTTTCATAGCCACCGAGTATTCGTACTCCTCCATACCGTTCGTTGCCCTCTCCGCCGCAATTGTAAAGCGGGATAGTATCCATCTGTCATAGGGCTTCAGTTCCGGCTCAAGCTTCGGGTTGAAATCCTCAAGGCGTCCGGCCGTGAATTTGACGGCGTTCCAGAGCTTGGTTACAAGGCGTCTTCCATCGCCCAGAACTTCTTCGCTGAAAAGAACATCGCTACCGAGCTTAGAGCTGCAGGACCAGTAACGAAGTTCATCTGCGGAATACTGCTCAAGCGCGATCAGAGGGTCTCCCGCGACCTTGCCTTTGCTCTTTGACATTTTCTTGCCGTCCGGATTCAGGGCATGTCCGCTTATCATTACGTTACGCCAGGGGATGTCTCCGAAATGAAGGTGAGCCTTGGTAATGGTATAGAATGCCCACGTGCGGATGATATCGTGCGCCTGGGGCCTTAAACTCATGGGCACGAGGTCTTCCCGCTCATCTTTCTCTCCCCATCTGGCATTTATCCGGGGCGTAAGGGAACTGGTTGCCCATGTATCCATTACATCCGACTCCGGCCTGAATGAGGTTGACCCGCAGGTTCCGCAGGGTTGTCCAGGATTATCCTCAAGGGGGTCTACCGGGAGATCCTTTTCCTTCGCGAAGAACGGTTCGCCGCACTGTTCGCAGTACCAGACCGGGAATGGAACGCCATAGTAGAGCTGCCTGCTGATACACCAGTCCCACTTCAGGTTCTCTACCCAGTGGTCGAAGCGTACTTTGAAGTAGGGTGGATGCCAATTAATCTGATTACCGCACTCTATAAGCTGATTCTTCTTGTCCAGGATACTTATGAACCACTGCATGTTAATAAGATATTCAAGAGGAGTGCCGCATCTTTCATGAACATTTACGGCATGTACGATGTCCCTGCTGTCTTTCCTGAAGCCCTCGTCGATAAGTTTCTCAACCATAACCTTCCGTGCCTTCTTCCAGTACATTCCCTTTAGGAAGCCGGCCAGTTCGTTCATATGTCCCTTGTTATCCAGTACAATCCGCAGATCGAGACCGTACTCTTTCCACCACTCGATATCGGTGGTATCACCGAACGTACAGCACATGACGATTCCGCTGCCCTTTTCCATATCAACCTTGGAGTCACCGAATATCTCAACCTCATGATCGAAGATGGGAATCGTTGCCTTTTTCCCGATCAGGCTCCTGCATCTTTCATCGGAGGGGTTCACAAAAACAGCCACACATGCGGGTAATAATTCCGGCCTTGTTGTGGCAACGGTAATGGTTCCGCTTCCGTCCGCGAGGCTGAATTCGATATCATGAAATACCGCCGGAAAATCTTTGTCTTCCGTTTCAGCCTGAGCAACGGCGGTGCCGCATTCAGGACACCAGAGGGTGGGGGATTTCTTCCTGTAAACAAAGCCTTTGTCGTTGAGGTCAAGGAAGGATCTCTGGCTGATTCTCTGAACCCAGGGGTCGATGGTAGTATAGAGAAGATCCCAGTCGCACGAGAAGCCGAACCTGGTCCAGAGATTCCTGAACATCTTCTCGGTTCCTTTCGTGACTTCAAGGCAGAGTTCAACGAACTGGCTTCTCGGCATATCCTGAGCTTTCACATTTTTCTCTTGTTCGGTGAAACGCTCGCTTGGAAGGCCGTTGTCGTCGAAGCAGAAAGGGTAGAAAACCTCCATGCCCTTCATTCTGTGATACCTGGCAATAACCTCAGCCTGGACATAACTGAAAACATGTCCCATATGGATCTTTCCGGATACGGTTGGCGGGGGCGTGTCTATGGAGTATACCGGTTTGCCGGAATCGCTTCTGTATTTGAAGATACCCCGCTCATCCCAGAATTTCTGCCAGCGCGGTTCCGATTCTTTTGGATTGTAACGCTTGGCTAAGGTCATTTGCGGGTCCTTTCGTTTTCTCGTGGGACACTATCAAGCATATTGCAGAGCGCAGGAAAGATAATTCTGAAGGGGTTGTCGAACAAGTGTCTAACCAACATCTTTTCGAAGATATTGAATATTGCATGGCAGCGGGAGTTTATCCGGTTCATGTCCCGCATCGGTCAGGAGTTCCGTTAATGTCCTGAAGGAGGAATATTGAATACACCATCCCGAGAAATTCTCAGGAAAGCGATCCCATCTCTCCTGCGGGGAATGCAGGCTAACCTCAGTACCAGCGCCATAGCCCATATCATGAACGCTGAAATGGGCTCAGTGCAGGAGATACTGGCCGAACTTGAAGAAGAGAGGGTCGTATGCAAAAGACGGGAGCATTGTGTAGATGGATGGACTGTTCCTGGTGATACCGGATCCTATCCCGGAACGCCGGGTATTGAAGAATGGCTGGAGAGATTGTCGGAATACGTTCTGTCCTCCCCCTGGGCAACACTTCCTGAGATTGTAGAGGCGCTTGACAACGGTCATCTATCTGTGCGGGACAGGACATTCCTTCTTCTCAGGGCAATGCGGCAGGCCCGTGAAAACGGTGAATTCAGACTTCTTTCATATTTTATAGGGGAGATCATGCGTCCTGAAAAAACAGGTCTGACTGTACTTGAAGCAGGAGAAGTTCTTACGGTCTTTGAACCCCGTAAACTCAGGAATATTGACAGCGCTGCCGCCGTAAAATTCATAGAACACCATCTTCCCTCATTCTTATCCCCCTCCAGCAGGGCAATGGCACTCACGCGGCTGGGAGAGCTTGAACTGCTCGAGAATATGCTTCCACAGGCAGAGGAACATCTTAAGGAAGCTCTGGAACTTTGCATGGAGAAGAATACCGGCGACTGGATCCCTGCAATACTGAACAGCATGTCTGAGATCCCCAGAGATTTTGAGGGGATGAAGAAAATGGCAGCGGGGATAGACAGAGTGATAGACTG
This sequence comes from Candidatus Aegiribacteria sp., assembly GCA_013138965.1. Lineage (GTDB taxonomy): Bacteria > Fermentibacterota > Fermentibacteria > Fermentibacterales > JCC-6 > Aegiribacteria. The sequence continues at coordinate 5,612 of WTBT01000018.1, read as the reverse complement.
GCTGCCCCTGATAAACGATAATGATGTTATGGTAAAGATACTGGCAACTGCCGCGACCGCTCTGGCCGGACTCAGGATGAACGCTGCCGCTGAGAAGGCGATTTTTTCCGCCATGACATACGTTCCGGTGATTACACTTGAAACACAGCTGCTGCTTGAATGGTGCAGAGCGAAGGTCTTCATGGCGTCCGGAAGAAGAAAGGCCGCTATGAGTATGTTCCAGCGGGCTTTGCTGCTGGCCGAAAGTGTCAATGACCAGCAGGCGGTTATGGAGATACTGAACACAATCGTTTGCGAAATGAAGGATCGGCCGGGCTACACGATTAGAAGTCTTATTTCAATAATGCAGGGCATTTCGAAGAGGGCATTAACAGGCGGGAATCTGTCGAACAGGTTGTATGCTCTTGATCATCTGGTAGATATGTACACCAGAACATTGCAGTTTGAGAAGGCCCGGGATACCGCGAAGATGATTGCTGAAATTGTGGGGTCATCGGATGCGCTCTCGGAAGAAAGTCGTGCTTCATGGTGTGAAGCCTATCTGGGATTCCATGCGGGGGGGTCCCGAAATATCTGCGGTGGAGATCTTCTGCTGCCGGGTACCGATGCTTTTCTCAGATCCCTTGCTGAGGATTCAGAACCAGTTTCCGAAGCCGGGAAGATTGCCGATTATCTCATGGCTACCCCGGGGAGTGATTCCGTGGTTTACGCACTGACTCTTGCTATGGAAGCGTATTCACGTGGCTTTGAGAAGGCTCATTCCATAATTGCCGCAGCGCTTGATTCGTCCTACTGCAGTTTTGATGAGAACCCCTTCCTGTCCTGGAAACTCAGCATAAGCGGTATCCTTGCCACGAAGGACAGAGATGCGGACGATTTCTTTCAGGCTGCGCAGATTCTGGCAAGACAGATGGATAGTCTCCTGCTGGTTTGGCTTCTGCTTCGCTGCAGGGCGAATCTCAGCCCGGACCGGGATTTCAGGGAGGATTCCGAGATATTCCTCATGCTTGTTGAACTTGACGAGTATATCGCCTTTCAGCTGCCGGAAAACGCCAGGGGAAAATTCATGGAAAGAACCGGCGCAGGCTGTCGCCTGGAAAAGCTGAGGGCTGTCTCCGGGTGCCCGAGGGGAACCCTGAAGGAAATGAGGGATTCCATCGCTTTGAAGCTGAAAGACGAAACCATGGATACTTTCATGGAGATCAGCAGGATATCACGCAGGATCTCTTCCCGTTCTGAGATCAGCGCCAGCCTGGAGACAATTGGGATAATGGCTTCTGCGGACAGGATTCTGGCTCTCAGAATCAAAGACAGCAGCATAAGCATAATTGAGGGTTACGGCCCCGGCAGGTTAAGGCTTCCATGCATGGAGGCTGAAGAAGTAATCAGGGAATTTCCAGGGGAGAGAGTCTTAATAGATAATTACGGGGCGAATCCCTTCGGCAGCAGAAGGTACATGATCATTCCAACAGAGAAATCCCCTGTTCCCTCGCAGATGGAAAGAAGACTGCATTCCGACTACTCTCAGCGGGCAAACTACCTGCTCATCGAGATGGATACTCCCTTTGACAATATCGGCAGGGAAGCGGATTTCTTTATTGAATGCCTGAGCAGACAGGTGGGTTCGGCCCTTCTTCTCCGTGACAGGGAATCCATGGCCTACATTGATACCCTTACCGGTTCAGTCATCGGTTACTCATGGACACAAAGGCTGCTGGAATTCACAGACGAAGAAATTTCTGCCGGTATTCCTCCGCTATCGGTCCTTCTTGTGGATGTGGATGGTTTGAGAGAGATCAACAGGCTTTTCGGGTACAGGGCAGGAGATAACACGCTGAAAACCGTTGTTTCCACAATTAAGGAAATACTGCGCCCCAATGACATGATAGGAAGATTCAGGAAAAACCTGTTCGGTGTGTTTCTGCAGGATACGGGAGAAGAGAACGCCATGATCATAGCTGAGCGGATTTGCGGTGTCATTGCCAGTGCCGAGATAAGGCCTGACAGGGTGCCGGTAACCGTCTGCATCGGAGCTACGGTATACGGTTCTTCCAGGGACAGCTCAGAACTCGTAGTCAGCCGGGCATTTGCAGCTCTGAACAGGGGAAAGAGTCAGGGGGGCAACAGGGCTGTCCTGTGGTCCGCGGAGAGAGATGCATGGGATCTCGATTCCGGAATACTCACAGTTTTCAACACCGGGGATCCCGGCTGGGACCATTCTGTAAGCATTACAGTCCTGGAACTGCTTACAACGGACCGATCGTCGCTGGAACTGGTTGCGGAAAGCCTCAGGGATGCCCTGCGGAGCGAATTCATCTATCTGGAAGATGGCAAAGGGAACAGTTCCATGATCGGAAGCAGAACTCTCAGAAGAATTCCTGAAGAGATCCGCGATAAGTCAGCAGGCAGGATATGTACTCATTCTGAAATACTGGGCAGATACGAAGCTCTTTCGGTAAGGCTGGCATGCGGGGGCAGGCTTATTTCGGCATGGGATAGTGTCGAAGTAATATCCGGAAGTCTGAAGAATATTTTCAGAGCTTTATCCTCCCTCTCCAGCCTCCTTATTCAGAGTGGAACAGTTATTCCCGGGCATCCGCCTGAAGAACGGTCTTAAGAAAACGGCCCGTATATGAATCACTGTTTTCAGCCAGCTGGTCAGGCGTACCCGTTGCTATTATCCAACCTCCCGCATCTCCTCCATCGGGGCCAAGGTCCACTATCCAGCTGGCGTTCTTGATAACATCAAGGTTGTGTTCGATGACTATTACGGTGTTTCCAGCTTTAACCAGCCTTCCCAGCACTATCAGAAGCTTTTTTACATCATGAAAATGGAGACCTGTGGTGGGTTCATCCAGAATGTACACTGTATGGGCTGACCCCGGACGCGACAGCTCCTTTGCAAGTTTGATCCTCTGAGCTTCACCCCCGGAAAGGGTTGTTGCCTGCTGCCCGAGCTGAATGTAACCCAGGCCCACATCGTCCAATACCTTGAGAATACGGTATATGGCGGGAATCCTCTCGAATTGAACGAGTGCTTCGCTGACGGTGAGTTTCAGCGCTTCCGCGATATTCAGCCCTCCATAGGTGACTTTCAGTGTTTCGCGGTTGAACCTGCGGCCACCGCAGGTTCTGCATTCAATGAAGACATCGGAAAGGAAGTGCATCTCTATCTTAATTACGCCTGCGCCCTTGCACTCCTCGCACCTGCCGCCCTTAACGTTGAAACTGAATCTGCCGGGTTTGTATCCACGGACCTTCGCCTGTGGCGTCTGGGCGAACAGTTTTCTTATAAGGTCGAAAACTTTTGTATAAGTCGCGGGATTTGACCTCGGTGTTCTTCCGATGGGATCCTGGGAGATGTTTATGACCTTGTCCACTTTCTCCACTCCCTCCAGGGAGCCGTATGGGCCGGGACGGAGTTTCAGTGAATTTCCGGTAGCCGCGGAAAGGGCCGGGTAAAGGGTCTGGCTGATAAGAGAACTCTTGCCCGATCCCGATACCCCTGTAATGCAGAGGAACCTTCCAAGAGGAATGCTGAGATCGATATCTTTCAGATTGTGAAGGCTTGCCTTCTTCAGTGTAAGGAAGTCGCTGTCTTCCACTGAAACGGGTACGGTTCTGTGAATAAATTTCCTTCCGGAAAGGTAGTCGCCGGTAAGGGATCCCTCCGTGGACATTATATCCGCGGGGGTTCCGGCGGCAACTATATTACCTCCGTGAATACCTGCGCCAGGGCCGAAATCCACCACATGGTCAGCAGCCAGAATCGTATCATGATCGTGTTCCACCACAAGAACGGTGTTGCCAAGGTCCCTGAGTTCCGCAAGAGTAGAGAGCAGCCTTCTGTTATCCCTCTGATGGAGGCCGATCGTAGGTTCATCAAGCACGTATAGAACCCCCGTAAGTCCGCTTCCTATCTGGCTGGCCAGCCTTATCCTCTGGGCTTCTCCACCCGAAAGAGTTGGTGATGCCCTGTCCAGGGTAAGGTAATGAAGCCCAACATTAACAAGGAAATTCAGTCTGTTGCGGATCTCCCTCAGGAGTTCTGCCGCTATCTCTTTCCTCCAGGGATCAAGTTCAAGATGAGCAAAGAATTCATGAAGCTCATTGACTGTTACGGAATTCAGTTCATGAATACCTCTGTCACATACAGTTACCGCCCTGGCTTCCCTTCTGAGCCTGGTGCCCCCGCATGCTGAGCAGTCTGATTTGTTGAAGAACCTCTCGTAAAATTTCCTTGCCGCCTGGCTGGTTGTACTGCGGTAACGCCTCTCCAGCCTGGGTATAACACCTTCCCAGTCCGTCTCCCATGTTCCGGTACTGTTGCTTGAGGACCAGGTGATACTGATTTTTCTGTTGCCGCAGCCGTAGAGGATTTCATCCTGTACCCCCTGAGAAAGGCTCTGCCACGGAGCCCCGAGGCTGAAATCAAGTTCCCTGGCAAGTGCCCGTGCCAGGTTCTTGCCGTGGCCTGAGGGTATCCCCCAGGGGCCAAGGGCTCCGTCCTTTATGGACAGCGCTTTCCTTGGAACTACCAGCAGGGGGTCAACCTTGAGTTCGTACCCCAGACCTGAGCACTCCTGGCACATCCCCAGGGGGTTGTTGAAACTGAAAAGCTGGGGAGTGAGTTCAGGCATGCTGATGCCGCACCACGCACAGGCACTGTGTTCGCTCATCAGGGTTTCTTCTCCCGAATCGGCATCGATTACCGAGAGTACACCCTCCCCTTCCCTCAGGGTTGTTTCAACGGAATCCATAAGTCTGCCGGCAATACCCTTTTCGCATACTATCCTGTCGACCACAAGATGGATATCGTGCTTCTTCCTGCTGTTCAGTTTGATGTTCTCCTCGAGATCCCTGCTCTTTCCGTCGATAAGAACCCGGACGTAACCTCTTTTTCTCAGTGCCGGGAAAAGGTCTGCGTGAGCACCCTTCCTGTTCCGCAGCAGGGGAGCCGTTATCAGAAGTCTGGTCCCTGACGGGAATTCCAGAATTCTGTCAACCATCTGCTGTGGTGACTGGCTTGATACTTTTCTGCCGCACTCGGGGCAATGGGGAATTCCCACCCTTGCGTAAAGAACCCTCATGTAATCGGATATCTCGGTCACTGTTCCTACTGTTGATCTGGGATTATGACTTACCGTTTTCTGTTCAATAGAAATTGCTGGTGACAGTCCCTCGATGCTCTCGTAAAGGGGCTTTTCCAGCTGGCCCAGGAATTGCCTCGCGTATGCTGAAAGTGACTCGACGTATCTTCGCTGCCCCTCTGCATAGAGAGTGTCGAACGCAAAGGAACTCTTTCCCGACCCGGATACTCCCGTAAGGACTACGAGCCTGTTCCTGGGAAATTCCACAGTGATGTTCTTCAGGTTATGCTCCCGGGCTCCCCGAACGATTATTCTGTCCACATTTCCCTTCCTTCACAGGGATTTATCTTCGCAGTGCTTCATGCAACCATATACTATACAACTAATGAAGGAATTAGGAGGTTGTCCGATAATGGGCATTGAGCAGAAGAGCCTCATAGCTGAGATAGAATGATTACAGATTTGAGGAGAATACTGGATGTATTTGACGATAATATGTGGTCATTATAGCCAGATATGTGG
>WTBT01000092.1 GCA_013138965.1 Candidatus Aegiribacteria sp. | reverse complement strand
CAAGATATCCGGACAGCTTCTCGACTTCATCGGACAGTTCTGTGGGTTTACCGGCGGCCGTCAGGGGAAGACCAAGAATAATCCTGCCGGTTCCATTTTCATTCTGAATATGCATCAATCTGTCCGCGATGCCGTCCCATGTGGTTTCAACCAGCGGAGGAAGGGGCAGAACAATACCGACAAGGCAGATGGCGAATCCGGTTCTCTTCCTGCCGTAATCCACTGCTATTTCATTCATTTCAGAAATCCCTCTTTACAAGGCTTCGATATCCTGTCCGCAAGAATGCGAATGCGATGCATACAGTCAATACCGCAAGGAAGATCAGAGCCTGGCTCAGCGGTCTTGAATGTACCTGAACAGACTCTGCGATGATAAATGACCTGCGCAGAGTCAATCCAAGTACCATGATGGATACAAGAACATATCCCATAGATGCAAAAGCTGCTATTATACCGCCCTGGCCGCTGGCAATGTTCGCCGCGCTTCCCTTTTCGAATCTCGGAAAAACCGCGCCCAGTCCTACATTTATGCTTACAAGAGCTATACACATGAGCGAAAGTGAAACGGTGGACATACATACCAGTATCCATCCAGCGCCTATTCGCAGAGTAGACCATATACCCACTCCAACTATGAACGGCAATATGAATATGAAAGATTCTACCCATTTGGTCCCGATAAGCAGTCTTCTACCCCCGGGAAGCTGAAGAATGTAACTCAGGCCGGGCCCTTCAAGGCTTATTGAGGGGAATGTGAACCTCACGAGAAGGGTGGCGGTAACAAAGCAGGAGAACGAGAAATTCAGGTATACGACAATCGTGCGCCAGAATGTATTACCTATATCTGTGTTAAACCGATTAATGTTCAGTGCGTAAACGAGAAACAGCCCTGTAAGAAGCAGCAGCTGACTCCACTGTACCGGGTCTCTTAAGAAAAGTAGAATATCCTTCTGAAGCATGGTCCCGAAGCGGCCGCCGGAACGAAGAAAATACCTGCTGCTCCTCCTTCGGCCGGATGAGGATGATACTCTTGAATAACTCCCGCGGAATCCCGGACATATCATGACGCAGGCAAGGGAACAGGCCAGGGCTGCTTCGATCAAAAGGCTTCCAATATATGCCAGGGCTTCCGGCCATGCACCGCTGTCAATGGACGAGATCGTGTTACCGAAAATCGTATGAGGCCATAATTCACCACCGGCCACCGGCAGTTCCGCAACGAACCTCTGTACGGCGTCAAGGGATGAATTCTCTTCAGCGATCATGCCTTCGGGCCCTGAACTTCTCAGTATTACGAATATCCCTGCGGCAACCAGCAGGCCCAGGATGCCTGCTGTCTTCCATATACGGCCGCTGCGCCGGTTGAACCTGATGGCGGCTCCCAGAAGAATCGTCCCGGACGATAACCAGATAGCAATAAGAAATGGAAAAAGAAGCAAAGAAACAACTGTAGCTGCCAGACTGATTTCAAGGGAGATGCAGAAGGCGGCCACTATTGGAATTCCAAGAAGCAGGGTCGCCCAGCCGGCGTTGAACCAGCTCTCCAGCATCCGGTAGAAGGCTGTGACTCTGTCCTTCATCGGCATTGTGAGCAGAAATGAAGTCTCCCATGAGCTAAAAACAACGGAAACTCCGCTGATGAAAGACGATATACCTATGAAAACCCCAAAGGACATAAAGGTCATCGCCAGAAGCCTTCCGGCCAGAGCAGTTCCAAATCCGGTGAATGTCTCCTCAAGGCCGTAGATGTACGAGAAAAGAAAACGAAAGAGAATAAAAATACCGGGCACCAGAACGGCAATGGTTATCGCTCCCGCAATGAGCTTCAGCTTGTTGGTCTGCCATTCGGAAACCGCTGCCCCCCTCAGGCTGGCGGCTTTGATGCGATAGAGAAGCCTGATTTTTGAACTCATACTGAAAAGATAGCAGATGATACCTGCATTTGAAATAGGGACGGAGGTTTTTTATTCGAGAAACGCAAATAACTGGCACATTACTATCTTTGTGATGTAATATTATTTGCTAAATATGAATAAAAAACCTCCGTCCCTATTTGTTAATACTGCATTCTTGCGGGGATCGAACTGAAATCGTGGTGATAAATTCAGATTTACGCTTAGTCCAACACCACAAATCTGACAGAATCGGTAAAACCACTGGCCTGCATCCTGCACAGGTACACTCCCGGGGAGAGATCAGTTGTCTGGCATGAATACTCTCCTGTGGTAAAATCCTCATCTGAAAGACTTTGAATCACTCGCCCGGATAGATCGTAAACATCCAGTCGCACATGCCCGGAGTATGGAATTGAAAAGTTCATGCTCACCGTTCCGGTGAATGCAGGATTCGGGCCGGAAATAGAGAGAGAATAACCCGCAATCTCAGGAATCTGCTCACCTTCAATACCCAATGGCCAGTAATGGAACGTTACATCATGAAGCAGAGGAGTATCATCGGAATCCTGCGTTGACAGAAGTGCCTTGTATTGAATGTAACGGTCTGTAGCTGACAGATACGCTGCAAGTGAAGTCTGGGGTGAGGTAATGTTGCCGGACCATTCACCCAGATCATCAGGATCGCTTCCCCCGCGAACCTGAAACTCGACAGATGTCAACGACGTTCCGGTCTCGTACCAGTCAATGTATTGCCAGGCAGGTTCTGTTCCGGTATCAAGAACCGAAGAGACAAGCTTACCATCATCGTAGTAGCCGTTCTCGGCAGAGAGATCCCACCACTTGATGCCCTTCCAGGCTGGCGGGAAGCGGAGATTAGTCACGAGATCAAGGTTTCCATCAAGATTGATGTCCGCAGAGCCGATACTGCCTCCACTGAACCCCCAGGCAAGATAATGACTGTTCCAAAGCAGGCCGGTTCCGTTATTCTCCCACCATCTAATACCCGCAGTTGTATTGCCCAGACTAAGCGCGAACACATCATCATCACCATCACCATCAAGATCGGATACGCCAATATTCCAGCCTACAATTCCTGCAGCCTCCTGGACATAGATTACATGCCGCTCCCATGTGTTACCTGACACTAGTTCATACCACACAAGTTCATTGTCTTCTCCGTATATTCCTTCGTAGGCAACAAGATCCAGATCACCATCTGAGTTAATATTGCCGGCAGTGAGACAATTGGACTTACCAATCGAGGAAATTGTGCTTTCATACCAGTTCTGGCCATCCTGCCTGTAACGTATCAGTTCCCACTGAGCAGGTTCACCAACAAAACGATAGCATGCAAGATCAATATAGGAATTACCTGTTAAATCGGCTGCAACCACCTTGCCGTTGAAATATTGCTCGTCATCGATCTCATACTTGCTCCAGTAAGTGCCCTGTGAAAAGTTCTCCCACCATACGACCGTGTCCCATCCGCCGGCTTTGGATGCTATTCCAATAACATCCGGATCACCATCCAGATCCACATCAACGGTTTCGAATCTGGCAGGCTCCCCGTTCGGATCGATGATATGCGTCTGCCATATGCTTGGGTTATCATTACCGGGGTTTTTAAGCCATACAATCTCGGCACCCGGATTGTCCCATGACATGACAATATCAATAAAGTTGTCGTCATCTATATCTGCTGTACCTATACATGAAATATAATACCCATTGCTGTTTTCATGAATAACGTGCATGATCCAGTCAGTACCGTCAGATTCATTCTCCAACCAGCATAAACCGATACCGGTAAAACCGGTAACAAAATCTGTATCACCGTCCTGATCCATATCTGCCAGAATCTGGATACTTGAGTTATTCGAATATATTTCAAAATACTCAGGCATCTGCGAAAGACTGAGCACACCAGTGGAACTGAAGTCGCTTCTGTCATTGGTAAGGAATGAAGTACCCCAGTCACTCACGGGACCTGGAACAGCCCAGCCTCCAGACCAGTCGGTCTGGCTCACATCAATACCGAGGGATGTGAATAGCGCACCCATAACAGAAATAATAACCAGTATTGTCCATCGCATCATGACCCTGCCTTTCAGGAGTAGACCCTGATGATTATTGCATTATACCTGAGTTCCGTCAAGTATTGACATAAACTGCTATAGAGGTATGTTGAACATTCTAGTAAAATGCTCATAAAAATATGTTGTGATTACTTAATGATAAAGTTTATTGATGATAAAGGAGCAGAGTATGAATCGTTCCGCATGGCTGATCAGGTGGAGTTACGAACACCTGTGATAGTATTGTGATAAGGTAGGATTGGCTTGAGCCGATGAAATAGGGACGGAGGTTTTTTATTTGCATTTAGCAAATAATATTACATTACAAAGATAGTAATGTGCCAGTTATTTGCGTTTCTCGAATAAAAAACCTCCGTCCCTATTTGTTAGAGGCGGGTATCGGGTCCGATTTCGTTAAGGAATGCAACCAGAAGATCAATTGCGCATTCAACATCATGTCTGCTGATTACAGCTACGGGGCTGTGACCATACCTTGTAGGAATTGATAAACAAGTCGAATGGGCTCCGGGACTGAATTTCTGCATGCTGGATGTGTCGGTGCCACCGCGGACAAGGATCTCCATCTGATAGTCTATACCGTTCTTTTCAGCCAGCTTCCTTAAGTACTCCACAAGTGATGTTGAGCAGATTACACTGGAATCCATCTGCTTGATACTTACACCTTTTCCCAGCTCGGCGATCTTCATTCTGGCTGGAAATCCCGGCGTATCTCCCGAACCTGTAATATCCACAGCTATACCTATATCAGGTTTAATTGTCTGGGCGGCAACAGTGGAGCCTCGGAGCCCCACCTCTTCCTGGGCTGTACCCACAGCGTAAACATCGATCGATGGATTATCGTACTTTTTCATCGCTTCGATTATGATGAATGCCCCTACTCTGTCATCGAACGCTTTCGCGACAAAGCAGTTGCCCAGCTCGGTGAATTTTGTATCCATTGATACCCAGTCACCACGGCTGACCTTCTCTTTTACGCCATCGCAGGACAGCCCGAAATCAAGGTAGAGTTTGTCATATTGGGGAGTGGTTTCACGCAATTTCTGCGTTAGTTCCCACCTTCTGTTCATGACCGCCGGCATGATACCGCTGTTCCTCGTATGCACCCTGACGGTATGGCCCAGGATATTGGCGGGATCCCATCCTCCAACCGGAACCACTGACGCGAATCCATGATCATCGATATTGTGGACCAGAAAACCGATCTCATCAATATGCCCGGCCAGCATGACCTTGAGCCTTGAATCTCCGAGGGTTCCTGTTTTGAACGCGATAATATTTTTCATTGCATCGGCTGTAAAACTGTCCACATACCCCTCAAGGGCATCCCTGAATATCGATACGATATTATCCTCATGTCCTGAAATACCATCAGCTTCACAGAGCTTTCTGAGAAGATCCATCAGATCAACATCCTTTCAAATAATTTCCAGCAGTATTAACTGGAACCGGTTTATTCAGCCTGAATGCAGCTATGTCCATCCACTCGGAGGAAGACTGCTATTCGGCTTCCAGGGTCGCCACATACAGAAATGCAATAATCAAAGCAGATACAGCCGTTCTCATTCAAGTACCGCTCTTATTCTTCTAATGCCTCTTGAGGAACTCATCTCCTTCACTATCCTGAATCTCCCAAGTTCTCCAGTCCTGTCGACGTGGGGTCCTCCGCAGATCTCCAGGGAGAAATCCCCTATTCGGTAAATTTTTACCTTATCGCCGTACTTATTCCGAAAAAGGCCTATGGCGCCTTCTTCCAGGGCATGCTCAAGGCTGGTCTCCTCACATTCAACAAGCAGATCGGCCCGGATAACCTCGTTAATTCTTTCTTCCACCAGAGCGATCTCTTCATCCGTCATTTTTTCAGGGTGGCTGAAATCGAACCGGAGCCTCTTCGCGGTGATGTTGCTTCCCTTCTGCTCGATATGATCACCAAGGATCTCCCTCAGAGCCTGATGGAGAAGGTGGGTTGCGGTGTGAAGCATGGTCACCATTTCACTGTTGTCGGCAAGGCCGCCCTTGAACTTCTGATCCCCGCTCTGTCTGGATAGCTCTCTATGTTTGTCGAAGGCTTTTTCGTAGCCTTTCATATCAACTGTCATGCCATGCTCGGAGGCCAGCTCGGCTGTGAATTCAACCGGGAATCCGTACGTATCGTAAAGCCTGAAGGCGATCCTTCCGGGTATGGTTTTCGCTGGATTCTTCGCCAGGTTAGGAAGAAGCTTCTCAAATTCGCGAAGACCGGACTGAAGTGTTTTCTCGAACCGCGATTCCTCCATGGAAAGCTCATCAAGGATGAACCTCCGGTTTCGTGACAGTTCCTCATGAACAGGGGACTCGACATCAATAACAAGTTCCGCAAGCCTGTGGGTGAAGGGTTCATCTATGCCAAGTTTCCTGCCATGCCTTACGGCAAGGCGTATGAGCCTTCTCAGTACGTACCCTCTGTCAAGATTTGAGGGTGGAATGCCCTGATCATCCCCCAGAATATGGGTGGCTGTTCTTATGTGGTCGGATATTATCCGCAGTGACCGGAGCGCCTGGCCGTCGGGTGCAGATCCCAGCCCCGACAGCTTTTTCAGGAATCCGAACAGAGGCTGGAACTGAGGAATATCGTAAATGGTGGAGCAGCCGTTCATCATTGCGACGGTCCTGGCCACTCCCATACCTGTATCAACGTTCTTCCGTTCCAGGGGAACGTACTGGCCGTCAGCGGTTCGGCGGTACTCCATGAAGACATCGTTCCATATCTCGAAATACTTCCCGCAACCGCAACCGGGCCTGCACTCAGGGGTGCAGTGTGGCTTTCCGGTATCGATGAATATTTCCGTATCGGGGCCGCATGGGCCGGTATTTCCTGTGGGTCCCCACCAGTTGTCATCCCTGCCCAGGAAATAGATCCGATCCCGGGAAATGCCCACCTCCTCCCAAAGCGCGGCAGCTTCCTCATCCGGAGGAACCTGTTCATCCCCCGCAAAAACAGTTACATGAAGCTGCTGAGGTTTGAAACCCAGCCATTTGCGGGATGTGAGAAACTCGAAACTCCAGGTGATGGCCTCCCGCTTGAAGTAATCACCCAGTGACCAGTTTCCAAGCATCTCGAAGAAGGTCAGGTGGGAAGAGTCTCCCACCTCTTCAATATCACCGGTGCGGATGCATTTCTGCACATCTACAAGCCTTTTTCCCGCAGGATGTTTCTCTCCAAGCAGATAGGGTACAAGCGGCTGCATCCCAGCAGGAGTGTAGAGAATGGTGGAATCCTCTGAGGGTATAAGTGAAGCTCCCTGAATAAGTGTATGGTTTCTCTCAATAAAAAAATCAAAGTAGAGATGTCTGAGTTCTTCAGCAGTCATTCCAGTCCTTTAAGGAGCCTGTCCAACAATGAAACATTGACATAAAACCCCCACAACTGGCTATAATACCCGCAGATTATCGTCAAATACATCCAGTATTCTCCTCAAATCTTCGAGCATTCTATCTCAGCTGTGAGAATCTTCTGCTCAATGTACATTGTCGGACACACTCCTCTGATTATATGTTCTTCTGGTATATCCTGTAGATTCGATATGGATCAGCATGAAGGTCATTTTCGAGTATCTTTCTCATGGACATGTTATCTTCCAGTACCCATGAAAGCTCTCCTCTACCCATACCCATCTCAATACTGGATTTGATCACTCTGTCAATTAAAAGGGCTTCGAGACCACGTCCACGGAATTCCTTTCTTACTCCCAGCAGCATTACTCTCACCTGGTTTATACGCGTTCGGAACGGGGGGACTTTCAGAGCCAGCACAGCCTTTATCAGGCTTCCGCCTGCCCGTTTGAAAGCCTGGTTTGCATCCGGAAGTGAAATGGCGAATGCGACAGGTTCTCCGTTAATTTCAACCAGAGGAGCAAGCTGGGGAATCATTATCATCTTGAGCTCATGCGCCATCATATCAATTTCCTGCTTGGTCATTGGAACGAATCCCCAGTTATCCTCCCAGCATTCATTGTATATGTCCATTATTATGGGGACTTCTCTGTGAATGTGTTTCACGGAGATATTCCTGATGACCGCATCGGTTCTCTTCATCACAAGGTTCGCCACCCTGGACATCCGGGAATAATCAATAACATCGGAATCAAGATAGTACGCGTAGAGATCCTTAAGCTTCTCATAACCTGTTCCCTCAAGCATATCTGCATACCAGAGCGGATTGTAGGTCATCATGACAAGAGGGCTGGAGTCGAACCCCTTGACCAGCAGTCCGCACTCCTCATTGGTTGAGAAATTCATCGGCCCTCTTACTTTTTCCATGCCGGCTGCCCGCAGTTTTTCTTCAGCTGCAAGCAGAAGAAGCCTGAAAAGCTCTTTGTCCTTTTCTCCCTCGAGAAATCCGAAAAATCCTGTTTTTTCGTCATGGTAATCGTTGTGGGCATGATTTACGATGGACACTATTCGGCCTGCTGCCCTGCCTTTCGCGTCCCTTGCCAGGAAAACCGTTACATCACCGTGCTTATGGAAAGGATGCTTCTGCCTGTTGAAAAGCTCCTTCTGGAAATACTTCACCGGAGGTACCCAGTACGGGTCATTCCTGTAAAGCCTGAATGGGAGGTCAATGAATTCGCGCAGCTGACCCCTGCCGTCTACCTTCTCGATTGAAAAAGGCATTAAACCTCCAGAATTAAATAATACCGAGTTCCCTGCCGCACTTTTCGAAAATGTCCAGCGCCCGGTCTATCATGTCATCCGTATGGGTCGCCATGTAGCTGGTTCGCAACAATTCACCGCCCTGTGCAACAGCGGGGCTCACAACGGGATTGGTAAAGACCCCCTTCAGGAAAAGATCCTTCCAGAACAGAAGTGTCTGGGCTTCGTCTCCTACGATGATCGGAATTATCGGGGCTTCGGAATTACCAACGTTGAATCCCAGGGACGCAAGCCCCTGCCTGGCTCTCTCGGCTGCCTTGTGGGAATTCTTGATAAGTTCCGGTTCATTCCGCAGAATATCCAGTGCTGCTATCACGGTTGCCACAGCAGCAGGCGGAAGACTTGCTGAGAATATCATGGTCCTGGCGGTATGCTTGATATAATCCATTACCCTGGCCGGCCCAGCAGCGAAGCCCCCTATACATGCAAACGATTTGCTGAAAGTACCTACCAGTAGATCAACTTCATCATGGCACCCGAAATGCTCGGCAGTTCCCATGCCCCTTGGCCCCATAGCTCCCACGCCATGGGCATCATCAACTATCAGCCGAACTCCGAATTCCCTGCTGATCTCAACCAGTCCGGGAATATTGGCCAGGTCTCCCTCCATGCTGAAAACGCCGTCAGTAACAATCACACCAGGATAATCCCTGTTGTTTTCCAGCAGGTACCTTAGATGCTCATGATCGTTATGCCTGTATTTGAGATTCCTGGCATAACTCATCCTGGCTCCATCGATAATTGAGGCATGATTCAATCTGTCCAGATAGATGATATCGTTTCGACCGGCAATAGTTGATATGACACCAAGGTTGGCTTGAAATCCCGTGCTGAAAGTAATAACCATTTCCTTGTTAAGAAATTCAGCCAGTTTTTCCTCGAGTTCGAGATGAAGATCGAGCGTTCCGTTGAGGAACCTGCTGCCGGTACAGCCGGTACCATACTTGTCTATGGCTTCCTTCGCCTTCTCCATAATTTTGGGATGGTCCGTAAGTCCCAGGTAGTTGTTGGAACCCAGCATGATTATGCTGTGCCCATCGATCTTCATTTCCGCTCCGACATGCCCGCTGAGGGGAATGAAATAGGGGTAGAGACCCGATTTCATAACCTGTTCAAGTCTTTCGTACTCGTAGCACTTCTGAAATACATCATTGGCCATTTTGTTCACCTTGCACTTTGTCTTTGTTCACCTTGCACCTTGTCATTAAATGAATCAACATGTAGCATTGCGCAGGAAGTTAATCACGATAACCTTAGAAGTCAACGGATTACGGAAAATATGAATAAAACAATTCTCACCGGTGCTTCAGGTTTTCTCGGAAGCCATATTATAGACATATTGCTGGAAAAGGGAATACTTGTTCATGCCCTTCTCAGGCAATCTTCATCAGTGAAGAACCTGCCCGATGACTGCAGGATATCCAGAGTTGACTTCATGACCCCGGATTCGATGGCTGAGGACTTTGCCGGCGCTGATGTAATAATCCATGCGGCCGGCGCAACCAGCGCCGCAAGCCAGGAAGAGTTTGACAGAGCAAACGCTCTTGTAACGAGAAACCTGCTGAAAGCAAAAGAGAAGTACGCGCAGAATGCTCTCTTCATCTTCATCTCAAGCCAGGCCGCATCGGGACCCGCAGGATGCGGACCTGTAACCGATTATGGCAGAAGCAAGCTTCTTGGTGAATTCGCGGTCAGGGATACTGAAAACTGGGTTATCGTACGCCCTCCCGCCATATTCGGCTCAAGGGATCCCGCGTCCATGCCGGTTATGAAGCTGGCTCTGAGAGGAATTTTCGTGTCCCCCTGGATAAACACGGGGGGGTTCTGTCTCGCATATGCGCAAGATATAGCCAGACTCATAGCAGAGCTTCGCGATTATCCGGATGCTGCAGGTAAAACGCTCGAACCATCCTACGGGAGACTTTTCTCATGGAAGGATTTCCATGGAATACTTGAAAAGGCTGCCGGACGAAGGATACTGCATCTCAGGATACCACCGCTTCTTGTACATACTGCAGGATTCATGTCGGAAGCTCTGGCATCTCTTACCGGAAGAACATCTTTCTTCTGCAGAGATAAATGCAGAGAACTGCTGGCAGTGGAATGGCCTGTAGAGGGAGGGCTGACCCGCAGGCTCACAGGATGGGAGCCGGCAATTCCAGTTGAAGAAGCCATGAAAAGAACGTTCCAGTGGATCAGGGCGCAGAACAACCGTATCAAGAAATAGTTATCTCCGAGGGTTTTCTATCTTTTGTATCCTATCCTTTTCAGAAGTTCTATACGGTTCTCGATATCTTCTTCGATTTCAACGGCAAAGGGGGGTTCTCCATCGATCACTCCCATGATGCCGCCTCCCTGATCCGAGCGCCCCACTATAACCTGCACGGGATTCGCGGTTGCGCAGAAGATCCTGCAAACCTCGGGGACAGCTTTCACCTGATTCAGAATCTGTATTGGGAAAATCCCATGGAGTACTATCATGAACACATGGCCGCATTTGAGTTTCATGAGATTATTCTCGGCGATTGATCTCAGTTCAAGGTCTGTGCCGTCACTTCTGACAAGTCTAGGACCGGACGCCTCCGAGAACGCGAGCCCGAAACGGGCTCCTGGAACTGTGCCGGATACTGCCTCATACAAATCTTCAACGGTCTTAATGAAATGAGACTGTCCGAGAATGATGTTACAGCCTTCAGGAAAATCAAGTCTTACAAGTTCAATTCCAGGTACGTCCATCGGTATCGCCTTTCATGTCAATCAGTATAATCACTGCACCAGGGGTTGATGTCACAACAAATGTCGCAAGTTTGTCATAAGTCATGTCGCAAATTTGACCGGCAATCATTCATCTAACCTCTAAACAAGTTCCCGATCTAAGCGATTCTCCGTTTTTTCATTAACGAAGCATAAATCACCTCAGATTACCGGTCAATCAAACATCTTTTAGAATCACAAGGATAATTTCAGGGAAATCAACCCTGGATATGATTTGTCTTGCTGTCTGTATTGCAAATCTGATGTTTTACGGCATACCTCTGCGTCTGCTGTTTGCAAAGCATACGATCAGGAAAACGGAGAAAATGATAACGGTGTCCCCGTTTCGGCCGGTTTGTATTTATGCAGAATTCAATCAGGTGGGACAACTGAAACGACTGGCTTGTGTCTGTTGAGATAAGAGCCGTAAGCAGAGGCTGCTGTGGATCGGGCGAAACTATGGGCGGAAGAACACTGTAAGAGCCAGGCTTGAACCGAATATGAAGATTGATGCGGAACATATAAGAACTCAGGTAACGTCAGACATGGCATCGGATTGGCCCTTGACATACAGGTTTGAGAGGAAGGAACAATGGTTTTTACCAGGTAGGCATACCATTTCTGTACATGCCATGATTGTTTTTACAATTTCTGTTCCAACCTCTGACCCTGAAATTGTCGTAATGCCTTCCAGTGATTCTATATCTGTAGTGAGTATCGCAGGAGGGACATCTAAGCTTTTTCCAGTTCTGCAGATACTCCTCAGTCGCTGAGAAATTTCTCCATCTGTGTCCTTGATTCTCGTAGGGGTAATGACCGGCAGAGCCATAGTACATCTGAAGAGCGCCTGCCAGACTTCTCAAGTTATGTCTGCAACTCTGAGTTCTAGCCTGTTCGGACAGATTAGCGAACTTCGGTATGGCAATAGCCGCAAGGATACCGATAACAACCACGACAACAAGCAGTTCTACAAGTGTAAACCCGCTCCAATTCCCCGAGACCATCAGATTTCTCCTTTTTCGAATTCCACCGGATCCATATCGGAATAATAGATAATACCGTCGGGCGATTGGAGGAACCAGCTCGAATCGTCTTCTTCCGTGTAGGTGACAGCTTGTGAAGAAATATCGATATCCTCAGGAATCCGGGGCAGTCTTCCATTCATTCGGGAGTATTCATGTATCTCGCAGGCAATGGAGCACATTATACTACGAAGTTCCTGTTCCTCAGATGAGAAATCCGTATTGAATGAATTTGAGTCGCCTGACGGCAGGATCAGTATCACAATCAGAACAACAGCAAATACCGATAGGACGCAGACAACTCCAAAAAACTTTTTTTTCCTGGAACCATCGCTCCTCTTCCTGGAATCGAACGGGTCGGGTATGTCAATATCTCTATCAATCTGTTCCAGTTCAGTCATCTGTATCACACTCCCCTGTTTATGAGAAGATTCAACAGGTTAGTTGTCCCTGTCATTCGCCTTCAACAATGTCAAGTTTCTCAAGGTAAATCATCAATCTGCTGATTCCCTCCTGAATCTGTTCCCTGTTCTCTTCTTTTCCGGCAATTTCAATGAAAGCTCCTATTTCAGTAATCCCGTCAAAACCATATCCGGCTCCTGAACCTTTCATGCTATGCCCGCATCTTTCGATATCTCTGAAAGAATTATTCTCAAGCAGATATTTCATTCTGGTGACATCCTGGTGTCTGTGTTCTATATATCCGGGAATCAGAGGCATCAGATCGGGATCGGCATGTATTTCAATTCTCTCATTATTGCTGATATCCTCCGGATCGGAGTATGGGGAAGTAATATCTTTAATCACTTTAAGAAGATCGGCTTTACTGACAGGCTTGGCCAGATGCACATCGCATCCTGCATCAAGGCATTTTTTCACTTCCGTATTGATTGAGTGGGCAGTGAGAGCCACTATGGGCGTATGCCCGATTCCCTTTTCTTTCTCGATTTCCCTTATTCTCCTGGTGGCCTGAGCCCCGTCCATAACGGGCATTTGCATGTCCATGAGAATTACATCCCATTTTTGGGTTGGAAACAGTTCAAGAGCAATACTTCCATTATCTGCTTCCACAATCGAACATGATTCCTTCTTGAGGAAAGCATTGATAAGGAATCTGTTGTCCGAGGAATCATCCACCAGGAGTATTGAAAGCGATTCGATTCTTTTTGCCGTTATATCAGTATTATCCCGAATTTCAGCGGTTTTCCCCTCTCCCTTCTCCGTAAAATCAAACTTTGCAGTAAAACTGAATGTACTACCCTCTCCTCTTGTGCTTTCAACGGATATTTCACCTTGCATCAAATGTACGAGTTTTCTCGATATTGCGAGACCAAGGCCGGTTCCGCCGAATTTTCTTGTTACTGAAGCATCCGCCTGAGTGAAAGTATTGAAGATGCTTTCAAGTTTTGCGGATGGTATTCCTATACCGGTATCCGATATTGAGAATTTAAGAATTAAATTATTCCAGGTAGTTTCCATATCCTCAACAGATACTCTGATACTTCCTTTTTCGGTGAATTTTATCGCGTTTCCAATCAGATTTACCAGTATCTGTCTGAGCTTGTTCGGATCACCGAGCAGCTCATCAGGAACCCCCGGTTTTATTTCATACGTCATTTCAAGGTTCTTCTCGTTGCTCCGTACGGATAGAGTATCACATATTTTCTTAAGAAGATCGTTCAGATTGAAAGGTATTTCCTCGAGAGTGATCTTGCCCGCTTCAATCCTGGAAATGTCCAGTATATCATTGATCAGCGCAAGAAGGCTCTCGCCTGATGAATGCATCATTTTAACCAGCTTCATCTGCTCGTCATCAAGATATGTTTCTAACAGCAGACTGGTTGCTCCGATCACGGTATTCAGAGGGGTTCTTATTTCATGACTCATGTTGGCAAGAAATTCCGATTTCGTTCTTGAAGCGTTTTCCGCAGCTTCACTTGCTTCAACAATGTCTCTTTCAGCTCGTCTTCTCTCGGTGATGTCTCTTATTATTCCAATCGAATACCAGGAGTCATTCATTTTTGCAGATGATATCGAGAGTTCAACCGGAAATTTTGATCCGTTCTTTCTTCTGGCTTCTATTTCCAGTGTTCGTCCGACCACAAATCCCTCTCCTGTAGTCTTGAAAGTCTCAAATCCATGTCTGAATGATGACAGGTATTGTGGCGGAGCAATCAACTCGTGCAGGTCCGCATTCAGCATCTCTTCCTTTGTATAACCGAACATCGTTGTGCAGGTTCTGTTCACAAATGAAATCAGGCCTTTTTCATCCATCATTATGATAGCGTCGTGTGTGGATTGAGTTATGGCTTTGAATTTATCCTCACTGTATCGACATGATTCGATAGCTCTGTCGGATTCGGTGACATCCTGAAGAATACTCAGAATGCTGAACGGGTTACCATTCCCATCATGAATAACAGAGGAATTCATAATTGTTTTTACAATTGATCCGTTTTTCGATTTAAGATCAATCCTGTACTCCTCAACCTTGCCGCGCAACAGCAGTTCCTTCAGCAGGAATTTTTGATCATCCGGGTTTGAATAGAGAAGAGAGACCGGTTTCGTGACTACTTCTTCTCTTGTGAACCCTGTTACCCCGGATACAGAATCTGATATATCGATTAATCGCCCGTTCATACCGGTCTGAAAAAATATTATATTCTGCAAATTGTTAATAATATCAAGGTAGCCGGATGCCCTTTGATTTCTCTGTTTCAGTATTGTGCTTTTTCTGGAAATCTCTATAAATATGTGGATCAAGCACCTATATTCTCCCTTTCTGCATTCCGCAGTTGAGATGATGACCGGGATTATTCTATTCTTTTGCCCCTTTAAAAATCCCTCAACAGCGAGCCTGGACGGTTCAAGCGTTTCTTTACTCAGTGTTTTCAGGAAAGTGTCACATCGTTTTCCGATTATCGACGTTTCAGATAATCCGATCATCTCACTCGCTCTTCTGTTGATCTCAACGATTCCACCTCTATCGAAATCAACTATGAATACACCTGCGGCCTGAGAATTAAAGAAGCTCTGATCAGAATCTTCCGCCGTTCTTCCGGGATAATCCGGTGTATTCATTAGCGTACCTCTTAAAACATTCAACATGGATTAGAATATCGCAGGTATTAATTCTGCAAACCGATATCTTCCGCTCTTTATGGATATATATGAAAATTCAAACGAATGCACATCATGCTCGATATTCTCGATGAGGGTTAACTTGCAGAGAAGTGAAACAGTCAATAGACTTCCGAACATTCGCTACGGAAACTGGATCCGCAGCGTTTCACCAAAATTACTTGAAACAGCATATCCGACCCGATATCATCCGATTTCGCTACTCGAAATTGACCATACTACCCGAACTCCTCCGCCGTCAATGAAGAAATCCTCTGATCCCTGCGAACCCCCTACATCGGGACAAACCTCACCCATGAAACCCTTGATCCCGGAGATACTGACAGTATTTAAGGGGGAGGCTTCTTCCTCAATGGAAAGATATAGAACTGATGCTGTCAGCGAGGAAGATATCCGTAGAACGCTTTGATCATCTTAAACCTACATGCATTGAGTTCGTTCAGGAACTGTCCGTTGATCTGGATTCTCACTGATGGGGGTGTTCCGGTAATTCTTCATGCCTATATTCAAAGATTGAATTAAATTTTTAACATTCAGGAGTATGAGGAATGCTTGTCAATTACTTTGCTGTAGGCGCATACGCTGTTCTAATCATGATAATTGGTCTGTTGGGAATGCGGAAAAACCGTTCTTACAACGATTTCCTTCTTGGCGGTGGTAAAGTAGGTCCCTGGATGACTGCGTTTCCCTACGGCACAGCGTACTTTTCAGCGGTACTTTTCAGCGGTACTTTTCATCGGTTTTGCAGGCAAACTTGGTTGGGGATTCGGCATATCCGCACTCTGGATAGCCCTTGGCAATTCATTAATAGGTGTACTCGGCGTCTGGCTTCTGCTTGGTCACAGAATAAAATCGGAAACTCATTCCCTCAGCGTCAAAACAATGCCTGAATATCTGGAAGCAAGATTCAACAGTCCATTTCTGAAAGGTTTCACTGCTGTCGCTATTTTCGTGTTCTTCATACCTTACACAGCAGCGGTCTTTATGGGATTGAGCTACCTCTTCGAATCCACATTTCAGCTGCCATATGCATGGATACTGCTTTTCATGGGGCTGTTTACGGGCGTATACCTTATCATGGGCGGATATAGATCCATGGCGATGATAGATGTTATTTTCGGAATCGTCATGACTATCGGCGTTCTCGTCCTTTTTTATTTTACTCTGGAAAAGGGCGGAGGGTTAGCGAACATAATTTCAACTCTAAAAGCGATTGAACCAAAACTGGTTGGCTCTGTAGGGCCACCGGGCATCATTCCGCTGCTCTCTCTGGTATTCCTGATCCTCTTCGTCTTCTGGGGGGGGAAAGATGGTTCCTCAGGCTGCTTCAACAGGTATGCTCGTATCACTGATCATTCCTGCTCTGTTTATCGGTTTCCGCAAGATCAGATCAACATGATCGTATTTGGGATAATTCGTCATGAATTATGATAATCTGAATACAGATAAAGACATTATCAATCGCGCTGAGAATTCTTCCCCGCATAATGACATTCATATGGATATCCTGAATTCACTCATGGAGAGCATTCTGGTCGTCAGTAACGATAACGTAATCTTATTCTGCAATCCGGCTCTTCATGAACTCTTCGAAGTTGATATGCATGAGGTACTTATTGGAAGATCTTTTCTGGATTTCGTCTCTATGGACCAACGGGATATCGTGACAGGTCAGACTGGCAAAAACCAGAATAGCGAATCTTCAAGGTACGAACTTTCGATTGTTACAGAGAAGAATAATATAAAAACAGTGTTACTATCAGTCGTTCCTCGGAAAGACGAAGAGGGTAGAACAACAGGTTCATTTATCCTGATATCAGACATAACAGAGAGAAAACGGATCGAACTTGAACTTGCCGAAAGCGAGCGCCGCTTCAGGGATATCACTGAACAGAGAAGAGCCGAAGAAGAAGAACTGAATAAAGTACTGAAAGCAAATGAATCCATTCTTGAAGCGCTCCCTTTCGGAATAATGATAATCGGCAGAGACAAGAGAATAATCAGAGCGAACAGTGCCGCACTGAAAATTCTGGAACGAGACGCTGAAGAAATCTATGGAAATATCTGCCATGATTTCATATGTCCGACAGAGGTTGGAGAATGCCCTATTCTTGATCTGGGTGAAAAGGTTGATGATTCCGAAAGATTTATTCTGAACAGAAATAAAGAGATGATACCTATACTGAAATCAGTCATTCCGATTGAACTGAACAATGAAAAAGTCCTTCTTGAAGCTTTCGTTGATATATCCAGGCAGAGAAGAGCCGAGGATAAAGCGAAAAAGGCCAGCAGCGTCAAAAGCACATTTCTCGCGAACATGAGCCATGAAATCAGAACTCCCATGAACGGTGTCATATGCATGACAGGGCTCCTTATCGAAACTGATCTGTCACCGGAACAGAGGGATTTCACTCTTACCATACAGGAAAGCGCCGAATCACTCATGTCAATTATCAATGATATCCTGGATTTCTCCAGAATGGAAGTCGGCAAACTTGAACTGGAAGAAATAGATTTTGATCTTCGTACAATGCTCGGAAGCATTGCAGATCTTGCGGCCATCCGCTTACACGGAAAAAACATTGAATTAATGATGAGTGTAAATTCTGAAGTTCCATCACTTCTCAAAGGTGACCCCGGGAGGTTGAGACAGATAATCATCAATCTTCTTGCGAACGCGATTAAATTCACTTCGAAAGGCGAAATAATCCTTGCGGTAGATGTAGCACGAAAAACTGACAATCGGATTCTTCTAAAATTCTCTGTTACTGACACCGGAGCCGGGATTCCACCGGACAAACTCAAGAATCTGTTCGATCCTTTTACCCAGGCAGATTCATCAACAACACGAAAATATGGAGGCACCGGACTCGGGTTGACAATTTCCAGACAGATCGCGAATCTGCTTGGAGGTGAAATAGGCGTTGAGAGCACACCGGGTGAAGGTTCAACCTTCTGGTTCACGGTTGATATGATAATCAGAAAACCCGCGCAGATTTTCAGGAACCGGAAGATTGATGAAGCCGCTCTGCTCAATTCACTGAATATTCTTATTGTGGATGATAATCAGACAAACAGAACTATTCTTGCCGGTATGATGATGAACTGGGGCTGCAGACACCAGGAAGCAAACTCAGGCGATTCCGCGTTGTCTCTTCTTAGAGATGCTCTTCTGAAGGATGATCCATTTGATATAGCCGTTCTGGACATGCAGATGCCGGATATGGATGGTGAAACCCTGGGGCGAAGAATCAAGAATGACCCGTATTTGAAAGATACACTGCTTCTGATCATGTATACATCCATAGCAGCGCGTGGAGATGCATCCAAGATGCTGAAAGCAGGCTTTTCCGCCTATTTGACCAAACCTGTGAAAGTATCCCAGTTTCGGGATTGTCTGATCAGCATGCACTCGGATAACAGCCAGAGCTGCGCAAGAGATGAGACCAGAGGAATTATCACAAAACACTCGCTGGTCGAATCAAGAAAAGAAGAATTCAGAATCCTCCTTGCGGAGGACAATCCGGTAAATCAGAAAGTAGCTCTGAAAATACTCGAGAAACTCGGATATTCCGCAACTCCTGTTGAAAACGGCATGGAAGCCCTGCGAAAGCTTGAAAACAACGTTTACGATCTTGTATTGATGGACATTCAGATGCCGAAAATGGATGGATTTGAGGCAACAGGCATCATCAGAGATCCGCAATCATCTGTTCTGGATCATGAAGTGCCTGTCATTGCCATGACTGCTCACGCCATGGATGGTGACAGGGAGAAGTGCATCAGGGCCGGAATGGATGATTATATCTCCAAGCCTGTCAAATCCGAAATGCTTACCCGGATGATTGAGGAGATATTCTCCAGGAAATTTATCGCCGGAACGAAACATGAATCCGGGAAAAAGAAAGAGGGATCGGCCGTATTTGACAGGTCAGTTCTCATGGAATCACTCGGAGATGACCATGAACTGATAGAAGAGATCCTTGAGCTGTTCAGGAGCAATGCTGATGAAATCATGACATCATTGAAAAAAGCAGCTTCAGAGGATGATTTCGAGACCGTCAGGAGCAACGCACATTCATTAAAGGGATCATCAGGCAATATCGGAGCTAAAGCCCTGATGGAAACAATGAAAAGCATTGAGGAGGCCTGCTCTGATGGTGATGTGAATACAATCAGAACCAGGATCAGACAATCAGAGGAAGATTTTGCTGACCTTATGGAGGAACTCGAAAAATGAATCAGTCTTTCTTTCAATGAACGGTGAAGGATGAAACGGAAGATACTGCCACTTGTACTGGTTGTGGATGATGACGAATCCAGGAGAAATCAGCTGGTTGAATTGCTGCAGGGTAGTTGTGACTGCAGAGTAATCGACTCTGCCGGAGGCCAAACAGGTCTTGAAATCGCTATCCTCGATCAACCGGATCTGATTATTGCTCCTTATCAGATGTCCGGAATGACTGCATCTCGATTCAGTTCCATACTGCAGGATGATCCTGCGACAGCCTGTATTCCCACAGTATTAACATTCGAAAAAGATGATCTGATAGATTCAAGAATCCCCGCCAGGCCGGCAGGTGTTGTGGACAGCGTTCTCTGCCCGCTGGCGAATTCACATAAATTCCTGGATAAGATAACTCTTCACCTGGAAACGAAAGCTCACTGGTCGAAAGTCTACACACCGGGAAAACACACTGTTCCTGATCAGGCATCATCAGATTACGCTGAATTCATTGAATACCTCAAGGATTCCCTGAATCTGGATAAAGGAGTTATCAGCAGAATTGATTTTTCTGATCGTCTGTCTTTATACGAGTCAGCAAAAGACATCGGAGTTGACGAGGAGACTCTTGCTCGATACATAGCTGAATTCTTTCAATTTGAATATTTCCCGTATATTGATCCTGAAAGCATACTTACAGAGTTGTTCCCGGCTCCGTTCAGCAGATCAAAACTTGTTCTTGCCATTCGTGATTCTGATGGGGAAACTGCATTCATTCTAAGCAACCCTTTCAATCTTGAACTCAGAGATACAATTGACATGATTTCTCAGGGAAAAGAAAAAGAACCCCGACTTGGAATTGCCCAGCCGGACAGCATCCTCGCTATCCTGAAAACTTACGATCCTAAGGAACAGGAGGTTAAGGTTGTATCCTCAGGAATTGAGGATGGGGACAATTCAGCTGATGAAAAAGACATCGCGTCTGAACCCAGACAGGGCAGTGTGCTGGAAATAGAACATGAACCGGATAAGGATGATATCAGCACTTCTCCCATCAAGTACATAGCAGATAAAGTCATGTACACTGCTGTCAAAGATGGCGCAAGTGATATCCATATGGAACCGAAAGCCGATAAAGTAATTGTCAGATATCGTATCGATGGTGATATGTTTGATAAGTTTTCTCTCAAACCCAAGACAGGAAGAACTCTCCTCAGTCGATTTAAAGTCCTGGCGAATATGGATATCGCTGAAAGAAGAAAACCACAGGATGGTTCTCTGGAAGCGAGAATCGGAGGAAAATTCTTCAAAATGCGACTTGCTACCACATCCACACCTTTTGGGGAAAGTCTTATCATTCGTTTGCTGGACATGCATTCCAAACCGATGGAGCTGGCTGAGCTTGGTATGACGGATACTCAGTCTGAGACATTGTATGAAGTCTCTCAGCAGCATACGGGGGCGATTATAGTCGTAGGTCCAACCGGTTCGGGTAAAAGCACAACTCTTTACAGTCTTATATCCAATATCGATATCAAAAACCGCAGCCTGATGACCATTGAGGACCCCGTCGAATACGAAATCGCATATGCCAATCAGCAGGAAGTTAACGAGAAAGCCGGTGTTACCTTCGAAGCGCTGCTCAAATCAGCTGTAAGGCAGGATCCCGATATCATATTTCTTGGTGAGATCAGAGATCCATTTACAGCAAAAACTGTTCTAGATCTTGCAAGCACAGGACATATGACATTCGGCACACTTCATTCAGCCAATACGACAACTTCCATTGGAAGATTCGAGCGTCTCGGTGTTACAAGAGCTGACCTGGCTGACTCTGTTCTTCTTATTGAAGCCCAGCGTCTCCTTAAGCGTCTTTGCCCTGATTGCAGGAAGATAAGATCAATCAAGCCTGAGGAAGCTGAGATGCTCAGTCTTTTCACGGATAATATTCCGGATGAAGTAGCTGACCCGACCGGATGCCCGAAGTGCAAGAACAGAGGGTATAAAGGTCGTCAGGGGATATATGAACTGCTCCGATTCAATCCTGAGGTTATAGATATTGTCAGAAGCGGAGCATCAGTATCGATCATGCGCCAGGGGTTTCATGATATAGGGCAATATCTTTTGAGTGATCATGCTATTGATAAACTGAGAGACTTAACTCTCTGCTATGACGATATATATCATTCAATTCTTCTTGAGGAGAAAAGACTTACCGGCTCCATCAAGAAGAGAAGAATAACAACTGAATCAGTCTCCACGGTTGAATCCCGACCATTCGAAAAGCACGATAAAGCAGTTATTGAGGATCAAACAGAAGGGAAGGCTCCAACTGAAGCCAGAATTCTGGTTGTCGATGACGATCCTGATCTTCGCGAATTCATATCATTTATCCTGTCCGCCAACGGATACGATGTAACTTCTACAGGTGACGGAATTGATGCCATTGTAACGCTCAGCAGGCAGAGTTTCGATCTGATCCTTTCAGATGTCGATATGCCCAATCTTAATGGATTCAAACTGCTTGAGACTATCATAAACAAAGGGATCGAAACCCCGGTTGTCTTCCTCACGGCAAGGGATAACGCAAAGGATGAAGTCAAGGGCTACGAATTAGGCGCTGAGGATTACATCAGAAAACCAATCCACAAGAATACACTGCTTCTTAGAATCAGCAAGATCCTAAAACGTAAAT
Source organism: Candidatus Aegiribacteria sp. (assembly GCA_013138965.1). Lineage (GTDB taxonomy): Bacteria > Fermentibacterota > Fermentibacteria > Fermentibacterales > JCC-6 > Aegiribacteria. Next base: position 1,221 of record WTBT01000092.1, on the reverse strand, counting down.
AGCGACAGCATGCAAGGTTTCACAGATATTGGAAGAGAAAGAGAACAGGCGAACATCCGCCCGGATAATGCTCGCAGAGGAAGTTCTTGCGGAGGACTTCCCGGACATATATCCCCGGAGGAAGCTATGTTCTTACGGGAGTGTGTGACCGCGAAGGGTTGGGGTTTGGATATCCAATGGAGGGTTTTCAGGCGAACTGCCCGGAGGCTGAATTGGCCCAGTATCAGTTTCGGTATCGATGCTTTCTTCCAATACAAAGGTAGTATCACCGAAAGTATATTCAAGTGTGTATGAATGAGATGATGTGCGGTCGTAAGTTATGACAGGATCATCATATCCGAGGAACTCCTGCTCTGTGGAAGGAAGTGTTCCAAACTGATATTCGTAGCTTTTAACCATTTGCGATAAAGCGTTGAGCTGACCATTGAATTTCTGGATTACTACCTGAGGAATGATATGTTCAACGATTTCATCTTCACCGGAAAACAGGAATTGCACAGCAAGCATAATAACAAGAACTACTATACTTCCTCCAAGCAGGTATGCGGGAGGGATTTTCCTTTTCTCTTCCTTTTTCCTTTTGGATTTTTCTCTCTCTCTGCTTAATGCTCTCTCCGCTTCATCGAAATACTTATTTCCATCAGTGTCAGAATTACTCATTGGAGACCTCCCTTTACTCATATTACACTGTCTGCAAACTTGGTCAATGTGTTGAAAGCATCATTCCGGGTAATGGAACCGCTGAAGCACATGCTGTCAATTATTTAAAAATATATTTATCTCCTAAAACGCAGTTAATATTCGATCGGAACAATACTCTATTCAGGCGTCCAGCCAAGATCCCAACTGGGAACTCCATCCCAAAAGTACCCATGCGCAGGAAATACATAAAAACAGACTGAGTAATAATATGAATATGTATTGCCGCCGAAGGAGTATATATGTCCGTATACCCAGTACTTCCCGGCTTGCTGAGAACTTGAACCGCTGGCAGATGGACAACGCATTTCGGATGCGTTTGCAATCATGCAGTCAAGAGATTCAACATTTTTCGGATACGTGTTTCTTTCTGCGAAGTAGATGTTCATCCCTGTTGTAAGATTCCGCATGTTTGATCTGCATGAGGATTTCTTGGAATCAGTCTTAATATCACCGTATTTAGGAATGGCTATTGCGGAGATTATTCCAATGACTACAACAACGATCATAAGTTCTATTAGA
>WTBT01000093.1 GCA_013138965.1 Candidatus Aegiribacteria sp. | reverse complement strand
TTGTTGGATACTGGAGTTGACTTTTGTTTTTGTACGAAGCGAATAATACCGAAGAGCCTTGTGCGATAGTATCGCAAGCAGGGATCTGCGAGGGGGCTGTCGGGTAACTGGCAGTCCTACCTCGATTGCAATAGAAATACAAAGGAGACACATGCAGAAGTATTTAGTAAAAATCTTGGAATGTCCTAAGTGCCACGGCAAACTAGACTGGAATATCACTGAACAATCACACGACCGAATAGAAGTAGCCGAAGCGCGCTGTCAAGACTGTTCCAGTACGTATCCCATTAGAGATGGAATTGCAGTATTCCTGACTATGGACTTAAAACGAAATGATCTTTGGGAACAGGTAGATAACAGGTTGGATCAGCTCTTGAAACAGTATCCTGAAATGGAAAAAAGACTTATGGATGTACCTCTCGATACCCTTGGACCTGTGGACCAATGGTACAGAGGTGACGTACACAAAAATCGCGGAGATGTTGAAGCAGCAGATGCCGCTTATTCTATTTCCTATAAAGGTTTGCATTCGGCAGAGACAGTCAGATGTACTGAGAACCAAATGGACTATGTGATTAATGAAGTTTCCCAATCCAAAAGCCCCATTGTAGATCTAGCATCAGGAAGTTGTGGATTAGTCAGAAGGATGTTGAAGGCTCTACCTAATTCGATTGTAGTTACAGATTTCAGCCCCACTGTATTAGTGAAGAATCGAAAATGGCTAAAGAAACAAGGACTATACGATCGAGTCAGCCTACTTGCTTTCGATGCCCGTCAAACACCATTTGCGACTGATTCCATTTCAATGCTTACTACATTACTCGGTCTTAACAATATCCAGAATCCCGGGAATCTACTTGAAGAACTTTATAGGATAGTTAATGGCAAACTCCTTTCTGTTTCGCAGTTCTACCCTGAGGATGACAAGGAAAATGGTACATTGATTGAGGAAGGTGGCCTAACAGAATCGTGTTATAGGAATAAACTAATAGAGCACTTTCATAACGCTGGATGGGCAGTCGAGGTAAAGAACTCCAGTAACATAAAGACAATCCCTGCACCTCCTGGTGTTGTATTAGAGGGAGCACGAGTAGATGGTTTGCCAGTGCAAAGTACATATTTGGAATGGTGTGTTCTATTGGGAACCAATGCATAACCACAAAATTCAGCAGAACTGCAGCTATGTGATTGAAATCCATGCTTTAGCAGTCTGCTGATTTAGGCGTTATGACTTAAGGAGGACGGAATGTTAGTATTTGTTTCATTTATCATTTCTATGATTTCTGCGACATCAGTCACAATCGTAGAACCTGTTGATGGAGAAACATACGACGGTGACTGGCTGCCGTTTCGGGCAATAGTTGAGAATGAGAATGAATTACCTGATTCGGTGCACTATTCACTTAACGGAGCTCCAGTAGTTCAGATTCCCAGGCTGAACACTGACTGGCCCACATACATGCAGAACTACCAGAACCACGGATATTCCGAATCGCCGGCTCCCCATGATAACACAATACTTTGGTCTGCCAGGGTTACCGGTGAGCTCCACGAATTCCCCACACCCGTCGTCTACGACGGAATGGTGTTCTACACCAGTGATAGTATTGGCACTGCTGAGACAGATACTCTTTATGCCCTGAGCGCTGCGACAGGTGAGGTTATCTGGACCTACGATACCGGTCATGCTGATGATGCTGTTACAGTAGTGGACGGACGATTGTACACTTCAGCAGACTCCATATTTTGCCTTGATGCCTACACTGGAGATAAGATCTGGGCCAGTGGGTACGGACACCGGGACGGAAGTACTCCTATAGTAGAGAATGGCAGAGTTTTCTGCGGTGACGGCGCTAATATCGTATGCCTGGATTCGATTGATGGAAACATTATCTGGATAACGAATTTAGGTGAGTTCACTGCAAGCTGCCTTGGTCTATCAGATGATTTGATTTTTGTCCCGACTATCAGTTCGTCCACTGGTCTCTACGCCATGAACACAGAAACAGGTTCGATCGTCTGGCAGAACACCGATTGTCCCGGATATTACTGGGATTCTTCACCGGTGATCGAAGACGGGCTGATCTACATCTGCAGTATAGAAGGATATGCACTGGCTATAGATGCACTAACCGGCACCACGGAATGGATCAGCACTTTGGCCGAAGGGGTTTCCGCTACGCCAGCGTTTCATCAAGACCGACTGTATTTCGCCACCGAACTTGAAGATACCTACTATTGTCTGGATGCTTTAAACGGCTCAACAATATGGACTTCTCCATACAGTCATCATGGTTCATCAGGGGCTGCAGATGGGCTTGTTTTCTTTGGTGAGAGCTATCCCACACAGGACAGCGCCAGCGTTGTAGCCCTTGATATGGAAACAGGCGCAGAGGTATGGAGCTATCGTACATCCAGTGCGTCTATCGGATTCGGGTCCAGTCCTTCCATCACCGACGGTGTGATGTACTACGCCTGTACCGACGGTTACTTGTATGCTTTCGGTACCGGCTTGAAGTACACCTACAGGGAGGATTACTTCTATGCGGATGTTGGTTCCAATAAACTCATTGTTACATCCTTTGATGATGGAGTGGCTGTAGCTGCTGATACAATCAATTTCACGGTAACCCAAACTGGTATCACCCTTGAACCATCCACCCGGCTTTCTCTTCAGGCATGTCCCAATCCATTTCACTTCTCAGCGTCCATATCATTCGATCTTTCCGAGCTGGAATGGACATTGGTAACTATAATGGTCTGGGAAAACTGGACAGGTGAATAAGGTGGATTTGCCTATGTTACGAATGCAAAAAGAAAGGCAGATCAATGCGGAAGAGTTACAGTGCTGAATTCAAGGCTCGGGTGGCTATAGAGGCGATAAGGGGTGAAAAATCATTATCTGAACTTGGCTCTCGTTATGAGGTTCACCCAAACCAGATCCGGACTTGGAAAAACAAATTGTTGTCGGAAGTTCCAGGAATCTTTTCTGACAAACGACGCAAAGAGAAACAAAATGACGATGATGAAAAGTCGAGACTCTTTGAAAAAATAGGTAGGTTGGAGATCCAGCTTGACTGGCTCAAAAAAAAATCAGGTCTCTGACATGAGTACAGAAAGGAAGCGAATGCTTGTTGATCCAGATAATCACAGTCTGTCAGTTAGCACGCAATGTGACCTTCTTGATCTTTCACGATCAGCCTATTACTACAACCCCAAAGAGGTACAGGGTGATGATTTGCTGCTTATGAGATTGCTGGATAAGGAATTCACCCGACACCCATTCTACGGCTCTCGCCGCCTTAGTGATTGGCTTGGTACTCAGGGTCATCCAGCTTGTCGTGAAAAGGTTGCTCGATTAATGAAACTGATGGGTATTGAGGCTATCTACCCCAAGAAGTCATTGAGTGCCAGGAACAAGGAACACAAAGTATATCCATACCTTCTTCGCAATCTTGTCATTGATCATCCAGATCATGTGTGGTGTTCTGATATCACGTACATCGCGCTTAGGAGAGGCTTTGCATACCTTACAGTAGTAATGGACTGGTTCAGCCGATATGTATTATCCTGGGAGCTTTCTATGACCCTTGATTCGGAGTTTTGTGTACGGTCCCTGAGGCGTGCTCTTGCTGGAGGCCGTTCAGAGATATTTAATACGGATCAGGGTAGCCAGTACACCAGTAATGATTATACGGGTATACTGCATGACTCCAACATCCGTATCAGCATGGATGGCAGAGGCAGAGCTCTGGACAATATCATGGTTGAGCGTCTCTGGCGTACAGTGAAGTACGAAGAGGTGTACTTGAATGACTACGAGGACTATTTCTCTTCGCGTGATCGTCTTGAAGACTATTTGTATTTCTACAATAATGAAAGAAGACACATGAGCCTTGGCAGAAGAACACCAGCAGAGGTTTACTGGGAAAACCAGGATCCTCGGAAAGTGATTGCATGAAACAGAATGATACCACCCGCCATTCCGCTTCGGGCTACGCCCTCCGCTCCATGGCGGGTGGAAAGACAAAAAAGACAGGAGAAGAATCCACCTTAAAGAACACTACTTTCTGTCTTGACAAACCAGACCACCATAAACATTGTATGACCTTTCCGGCAGAATTGTAACAACACTTGAGAATTCAGAGCTTGAGTCTGGTCAGTACTCCATAATCTGGGATGGAAGAAGACAGAACGGGGAACCTGCTTCAGCAGGCATATATTTATGCAGAATCCAATCCGGTGGGATTTCTGAAACCATAGGTTTGTGTTTACTGAGATAGGAGCCATAACCAGAGGCTGCAGTGGAATAGTACCTGCTATGTGAAGTTCCGAGTTAATACTATCCACTGAGCCTTGCGTTATGTGCAAGCAAGCGACACAGTAAGTAAAGTACATAAAAGCAAAATAGAACGTTTAATATAAACCATCCAATAAGGACACAAAAAATGAGCAAAGCATTAGTAATAATAGACATTCAAAATGATACACCTAAGAATTACAAAGAAGTAATTGACAATATAAATAAAGCCATTGATTGGGCAGTCAATAATAAGATTCATGTTGTTTATATAAGGCATGAAAATTTATCAGCTGGTGCAAGAAACTTCAAACCCGATACAGTCGGGTCTGAATTAGCTTCAGACTTGAAAATAGCATCAAAAAATGTTTTTACGAAAAACAAAGGAAATGCATTAACCAGTGAGGAATTTACAGACTTTATTAGTAAAAATAAAATAAGTGAGTTCTACATAGTAGGAGGAGATGCTACTATTTGTGTTAAATCAACTTGTTTTAATTTACGTAAGACAAATCACGAAGTTACTGTCTTATCCGATGGCATTACCAGTTGGAGTAAAAAGAAAATTCCAGAAATGATACAATATTATGAAAGTAAAGGCTGTAAAATAATTAGTTTGAATGACTTATTGTGACAACAGAAAATAAAAAAATAACAGGATTTGGCGGAATTGAAAAATACTATTCAGAATAAAATGCCAGCACATAACATTTTGTCATAAGTAATGGCAGGTGATGTGGCAAATATCAAGGTTTGTTACCCGCTCAAACTGCGTAGCGGTTTGACAGGAAATTACCACGCAATCTGCCACTACTCATACAATTTACCGTTATGTGTAAAATGAAAATTAATAATTAAAGCAATGGAAAATTACCAAATGGCAAAAAATAATAACATTGAACCTAATAATAGACTTGTAGTTTTTCAGGGTATGGAAGTCCGCCGGGCATGGCGAGATAACGAATGGTACTACTCTCTTGTTGATGTTGTTGGTGTTTTGACCGACAGTGCTAACCCCACTGACTATTTGAAGAAAATCAGGAAAAGAGATGTAGAACTCGGATCCTACGTAGGGACAAATTGTCCCCAGGTAGAAATGGAGACATCTACCGGTAAAAAAAGGCAAACACTTGCCGGCAATACCAAGGATGCTTTTAGACTAATCCAGTCTATTCCATCAAAAAAAGCAGAACCATTTAAACAATGGCTTGCTCAAGTTGGTAAAGAACGCCTTGATGAAATAGAAAATCCGGAACTTGCTCAGGCAAGAATGAAGGAAATCTATGAAAAGAAAGGCTATCCTAGAGACTGGGTTGATAAACGATTGCGGGGAATTGCCATTCGTCAGAATCTTACCGATGAGTGGAAAGAAAGGGGTATTAAAGAACAGCGGGATTTTTCCATATTAACCGCTGAAATATCAAAAGCAACCTTTGGTATGACTCCTAGCCAATATAAAAACCTCAAAAAATTACCGAAAAAATCAAAATCCAATTTGCGAGATCACATGGATGATTTAGAACTGATTTTTACCATGCTTGGCGAACGCATGACTACAGAAATTTCCAAAGAAGAGGAACCAGATTCTTTGGAAGAAAACAAGGGTGTTGCCAAGCGAGGCGGTAAGGTTGCCGGAAATGCTCGTAAAGAAGCGGAAAAAGAGCTGGGCAGGAGTGTTATTTCCAAAAAGAGCTTTCTGAGCAAAGAGGATAATAAAAAGAAATTGGAAGAATAGGGCATTAACGAAGAATTAAAAATGACAAAAACACATAACAAATCACTGCACTGGATTTTTCCTTCGCTCCGCTGCGTAAAAACAAGTGAGTTCAAACGTTAGTGCGCCAAGCGAAGCTTGGTGCTTCTTATAGAGTGAGCTACTCGGAAGGAGTAGCAAGTCTCTATCGGGCAAAGCCTAACCAGCAGCCCGTATCGAGTGTTGCGCCTGTGGCGGAGCCGGGT
>WTBT01000073.1 GCA_013138965.1 Candidatus Aegiribacteria sp. | reverse complement strand
GCGGGCTGGAACATCCTGCAGGCGGCCAGAAGCGAGAAAGTACGTGAATATGTAAGGAAACGGGTTCCATGGAGTTCAGAAGATAGGGTATCTGCCATGATTGAGGGCTGTTTACGCGCAATTCGGGGTCAAATCAGGTTGAACTGGAGATATTTCCATCTTCGGATGAGAAATACCCATCGGATTGAAAAATATCAGTTGCGGCTTGCTGTATGATTATTGAATTCTGTCGGTGCCATCAACTGAGTTTGACCTGTGGTTCTCTATTGATGATGAGTCCAGATTATCTGAACAATACAAGCTGAAATTCAACAGGCGATATAGTAAGCACAGCAATATTGATAAAAGATGTTTTTTACTTGCGCGTTCAGACGAAAGAGTTGTTGGACGATTGTTTGGTATGTTCCTGGAAGATAAAATTTACTCAATTGAAACCATAGATACTGTTTGTAGAGATAGTGAAGTTGTTAATAATGCCTTTGGTAAATATCTGTATGCATCCTTTTCTGCTGACGGAATAGAAGTCCTATCCTGGGGGCGGGAAAGCGAAGAGTATATTAATAGGTTACTCAAGCATTCCGGGTTTGTGGTCAGCAATGAAAAGGTATTTGTTGAAAGAAATGTTAATGGATACAGCTCTCCATATTCTTCGCAAATAAACTTCAGACCCTTTGCCGGCTTTGACAGTGAGTACCTTGAAGCAGTTTTGAATAAGTCAGTTGCGGGAACTGATCTGTTCGGTGAAGTTGTTGCTCCAAATCGCCTGCTTGATAGATTGAAATCTTTGGGTGATGGAAGCGAGACTCAGATGGAATCATGGGAGATAGCTTTTCTGGATAGTATCCCTGTTGGAGTCGTTTTGCCCAGTGTATATGATGATGGTGATGAAGAGGGAACACTCCTTATTGTTGCGGTATTCGAAAATGTTCGAGGTGAAGGGTATGGTAAAATTCTTCATGCTCGTGGTCTTGAGGTGCTTGGCCAGAATAATGTTGAGAAATACATGGGATCTACTGAAAGTAATAATCTGGCTATGCAAAGAATATTCAGGAAACATAACTGTGAGTTTGTTGATAAGCAGATCTATTTCGCAACAATGTGAAAATCGGAGTTTGCATGTTCATGCTGAATATCTATAATATCCTAAGTTGAGCGATTCAAGGTGAAGTGCCCCACCTTTCATGTGGGTTAAGCTGTTGTTATATTTGTTTCTAACAAGAGCAAATATGGCAACTGAATTACTATTTTAATGTCAAGTATATAAAATGCATCTTTACTGGCTACGTATATTTTGCATAAATTCTTCCCATCTCCTTGCTACTCAATCTGCTATTTAAATTGATAAGCTTAAATCCGAGGGAACTTCCGTTAGAAAGGCTTTGAAGTACTCGGTTATTTCAGCAACCACACTTACGGGGATTTACTTTCTATTGTTTGAGCTTGCCCCCCGCTTCATGCTCGGGCTGTTCAGTAACGACCAGAATCTGATATCGACTGGAGTGGGAATAACAAGGATACTTATCCTGATGCTTCCTCTGGTTGGATTGCAGGTTATTGGAGCAGGTACTTTTCAGGCTCTCGGAAAAGCAGGCAAGGCTTTCATTCTTTCCATCTCCAGGCAGATACTATTTCTCATTCCTTTTGTACTGCTTCTTCCCCATTTAATATCGCCGCCTCTGACAGGAGTCTGGACAGCATTCCCGCTTGCGGACCTTCTTGCAACATCCGTGACTGCTGTCTTCTTCGTCCGGGAAATACCGGAATATGAGGTTACTGGCTTCATAGATTAAATTTCCTATTGACTATATTTTCTAGTGACAGTAAGATGGTAGTATTGTACTAACTATAGTTCTATTAACAACATATTTGGAGGTATAATGAAGAATATACTTGTTTTGCTTGTGCTGCTTGCAGCACTCGCAGGAGCCAGCGACGTAGTCAATGCGAATGTGGCAACAGACTTAGTATTCTCCGAAGTACTGAGCAGCAACATTACGGGCAGATCCGTCATGGTGCTTGACCGGGTACTCCCTGAAGGCACTGTCGTTGAGACATGGCATGATAAAGTAACCGTTCCGATTGATGGCTACCTTGTCCTTATAGATGATATGGCTTACGCAAACTGGGCACATCCCTGCCGCTGGGTGTTTGTCGGGTTGAATGGTGATATGGAAATCATCAGTATGATGACACCCCCTGCCGTACTTGGGGAAATGACCGTCACCCATTCATGTCTTCCAGAGTCCGACGGAAAGGGCCAGTACGAAGATTTCCTACTCTGGTTCACACCAAACGTACAATCCACTGCGGCCAATGCGGAACACATGTACGCCTGGATAATCTCGGGCGGAGCCAACGAGTTTAACAATCACACCAGGTACTACGGCGATGTTCAGTTTATCTACAATGTTCTTGCTCACGATTACCTTATTCCAGATGATCATATAATCGTCTGCTTCGCTGACGGGCTTGATCCTGCCGCGGATCTGTCAAACGGACTCAATTCCAACCCTGATTTCGATGATGACGGCGACAGTGATATCATCTACGATGCCACTGCCTCTGGAGTAACCAGCGGCTACAATGACATCAATGCCATGGTCGGCACTGATGACCATCTCTTTATTTACACAACAGACCATGGTAACTCTACCAAGGGTGGTTTTGATGTCCCGCCAGACGTTGTCCTTAACCTCTGGAATACTCAGCTGCTGGATGATGACACATTTAAGGGATATATGGATTCATTATCCGCTTTGTCCGCACATGTGGTCATGGAGCAGTGCTTTTCAGGCGGCTTTCTTGAAGAAGTTGTCAACGCAGGAGCATCCCAGCCAAGAACATTCGCCAGCGCGGCTAACGCAACTGAATCAAGCTGGGCAGGGGCTACATACCCGGAATACGATGAATATGTCTACTACTGGACAGGTGCCATGCACGGTTCCACTCCTCCCGCTACAAGCGTTCCCGGTGGAAACCTTCCCGGGGATCCCGACATGAACAGCGATGGCTTTGTCTCCATGTACGAGGCGGCCTACAGGGCTAAGGAATGGGACACAAAAGCCCAGAGCGGTGATGAGCACCCGATGTGGGACGACACACCCGGCGGCTGCGGTGACTCTTACTGGCTTGGAGGAATTATTACTACTGGAATAGGAGATTCCGAGAATCCGCTTCTTCCTTTAACAGCCGGGCTTACTATTACGGGCAATCCTGTTACATCGGTTTCAACAGTTGCTTTCACCCTGGGCAGCCCGGGTGATGTTAAAATCATGGTGTACGACATGAGCGGACACGTGGTTGAAAACCTGCTCAACGATGAATTCGCAGCAGGACAGCATTCTGTCAACTGGAGTGCCAAAGGGCTTGCAGCCGGAGTATACATCATACGATTCACTGCGGGTGATATTATGGAGAGTGTCAGAGCAGTTAAGTTCTAATACTTTTAAGCATTAACAAAGTAGCGGGGGGCGAAATCCCCCCGCTTAATCTTTCTGTCTCATTAAGTTTCTGTAGACTTCCATGAGAATAGTTTTGCCTGATCAAAACCTCTGGATATAAGCTTTGAAGATATGAGTTCCTGTACTGCGATAGAGTTATGGGGAAGATATCATTGATCGTTGCTATGAAGGATCCCGGCAGAGCCGTAGTTCCGTAGGGGTCAGTCAGGTGTACAATATCCAGCTTTCGCTCAATCAACCTCCATGCAATTGAACTTGCGATAACAGTCAACCATCTAAGATTGTCTCCCAGCATTCTTGGGTGGGGAAGGCCCCCGATAATACTTACATTCTGGTACTCTCCGAAGATTTCCTTGAGTTTGCCTTTTTTTGACGAGTTGAACAATGTATACAGCAGAAATTCATCATCCGGAAACTCGATCGCCAGAGCCCGAACAAGCTCTCGTGTATAGGTTCTGATCCCGCTGTGTCCCAGAATATTGGTTGCGTCAAATCCGACTTTCACTCTTCGACTACATTCCATGGCAGGACGATGTTCCTGAAATAGAGGTTGGATAAGTTTTCAGAGATCCTGCTTCAGGCGACCTGTGCACCCTGATGCCGAGTTTCCGGTACACATCTGCAGCAACGACCTTTGACTGAGTATCTTGCAGGCGGTATGCTCAGTTTCATACGGAAATATTGGATGATACTGGGTCGAATATGCTGTTTTGGGAGCAGGTATGGGATTGAGGAAAATCAACTTTCCTATTGTTTTTCTAAACAATCTTTCGGCGGCAGCCAAACGCCAATTAACTGCACCCCGCAAGGAGTGGTTTATTTTCCTTTCCAGGCTTGCCTTGGAGTATCACAAGGGTGAAAGCGAACATCCTGTTGCAGGGTGCGAGATATTGGAATGAGGAGACGATATGATGAGCAAATACTTTTGGCTGAGAGAAAGCTGGGTTCTCGACCATACCGGTGTGGTCGCACCTGAAATCGAAGAAGAGATAGATTTTTTCAAGGGCCAGCTCATTGACGGCCAAGGCTTTGACAAACCGTTGGTTTTTGAGACCTCTTACAAGTCCGGAGCACGGCCTCATCACTATTTTGATTATGCGACGTCGATCCCTGTTGTAAGTGGTCTGTTTGTTGAGGCCTTAGGTTCAGTGGGCATTGACAACTTCCAGCTTTTTCCGGCCGTCCTACGCAATTCAAAGGAAGGTGTGGAATGGGAGAACTACTTCGCTTTCAATGTGCTGGGCATGGTCGATGCGACGGATCTGGCGAGTTCTCAGTATAGCGAAATAATGAAGGGCAACAGAGAAGGCATGTCTTCTCTGGGTTCTTTTACGGTCTTGGCGCTCAAGCGCGAAAAAACGCAAGGCTTATTTTTTTTTAGAGAGCCGCATGCCGGATGCCTGGTCATGGCCGAGCGGCAAATTCGCGATTTGTTACGGTCCCAGCCCGAAGAGGGATTCGGTCTGCTTTGTCATGAAGTGATTATGACATAGCGGGCAAGGCATTAACTAACGCTGCTCAGGTAGCGCTTGCGGCGACGACACTCAGCAGCAGGCCTGGACGAAGAACTGCAACGGACAGACCCCTGATTGCAAAGGCGAGCTTCTCTTAGGCAACAGGGAGCAGGCGGCGACACCCAACACACCGCCTGCTCCAAAGCCTGATAGATAGGGTTCAGCGCTTTTTGTTCAAGGGTGAGCCCTTTTCAGGGGGCTGCCAGTTTTAGATTGACACATTTCGGCTGCTGGGCTATCCAATGAATATCCTTTGTATTACCAGGGAGTGTATTCAGTTGCTGCAGATGTCCAATCATTCTCCTTTTGAGACGTCGGTTCTTGTGTTTCCAAACCAACAAGGTATGGACACACTGTACGTGGTGGTCAAAGCTACCTTTGATCTGGCTCCCCAGGTTGAAATTGCAGAAGAGCAAAGACCCATTGTGATGGGCGACGAATACTGGGGAGAGCCTGGGGTATCGAGCGTCAAGTACGCCTCCGAAGCCCATCTTGAAAAACCAGGAACCGATGTTGTGGTTGTAGGTGAGGCCTGCGCTCCTCATGGTAAACCGGTGACAGAGTTGGAAGTCGGACTTTCGGTGGCTGGAAGATCCGGCGGATTCACGGTCTTCGGAGACCGCCATTGGAAAGGTAGCGCGCTTTTTTCTCGGCCGAGCAAACCAGAGCCCTTTGTTCGTATGCCTTTGGTTTACGAGCGTGCATTCGGTGGTATGAATACGGTCATGACTGACAAGGGCGAGAAAATCTATTCAGAGCCACGCAACCCAGTGGGTCGGGGATTCAAAGGCAAACGCAGCTTCGAAGAAATCGGCACAGAGCCGCTGCCCCCCCTTGAATGGATAGCCCGGATAACATCACGCATACCGAAGAAGGGTGCGAAGCAGGTTATCTACTACGGAGCGTACAGCCAAGGCATGGAGAGGCCGCGAGCGCCGTCAGGGTATTTCAACAACAGCAACAGCTGAAGAGAAATCCGTCTCCTCGTTGAAAGACCGTTCCGCATACTCAACTCGCAGAAGACAGGATTGGGCTGTGCTTCTGAGCCGGGTCTGAGATATCGAAGCGTTGAAGTGCCCGAAGTGCGGAGGACAGATGAAGGTTATCTCCTTCATAGAACAGCCGTCTGTGATAAGGCGTATACTCAAACACCTCGATCTCTGGGAGGATCCCAGACCTCCGCCGCAGCCTCTTGAGCTTGTCTGCGCACCGTGTGCAGATTACGTTCCATGGCAGGATGATGTTCCTGAAATAGAGGTTGGATAAGCTCAGGCAAGTTCGACTTCCGGTGGAGCACGTGTATCTTCATTCTGGATTCCATGAGTATTTGTCTTAATTGTCTCAGTAATGATCTTTGACCTCGGATATTTCAGGCGGTATGGTTGGTTTCAGTCAGGAATCGAAGGGCAATCGGGACGAATGGCCCGTTTTGGAAGCAGAGAATTGGAAGGTGGAATATCCAGTTTCCTATTGCTTATGAAGACAAGATGATAATGAAGACGATAGATAGCATGAGAACTCTTACGATAATCTTTCATACCAATACTATAATACCGCAGCCTCCTGAAGGCTTCGCCTAAAGGCGAGGGGTTTCACCCATCCCCGAGGCGGGACACTAAATTCAGCTGAGGCATATTGCTTAGCTTTAAAAGTGATCCACACATTATGGTTCAATCGCACTGGAAATGGCATTTCTTTCGCTGTCTGTCATACCCCAGGTTGGAACAAGAGATAAGATGGCTGACTGCGGGTTCCTCTCCAACAGAAAGAAGTATTCCCCATCAAGTGAGATTAGGCGGCTTACAATGCGTGTACTGTGAAGATCAAGTGCTATTTCAGCAAGTCTTACATTTAAAGGCATACCTCCCACAGAAATGGCATCGGATAAGTCAAGAACCAGCTCGTCACCTCTTAAGAACCAGTTTCCCATATACACATAACCTTCCTCAATGGACTCCAGAAAGGCGTACTCACCCGTATCCCAGAAAAAGTAACAGCTCTTGTATCCTTCAGACAGATCCGGCTCGGAATGCCAGAAGCCCGTAAGGTTAAACGATGAAATTGCTATCAGTACTGTAAATGTTAGCACTAAGGGAGCCTCCTTTCATGAAATATTAGTCATGACCTCCGGCAAAGCCGGAGGCTTGTAAAAGCGTGAACCGCTCAAAGCGGTAAATTTATGAGCCGCCTAAAGGCGGCGTTTATTTACCAAAGTTCTAACTGATCTATTCGCTTATCTTCCTTTTCCTGACGAGCTATGTACCTCCTGATTGTTTCCTCATCACGACCCACGGTGGATACAAAGTATCCTCGCGCCCAAAAACTCTGCCCTCTGAAGTTCTTACGTTTACCAACATAAGCCCTGGCAATATGGATTGCGCTTTTCCCTTTGATAAACTCTTCCAAGTAACTTAAATTTTAACATGTTGCCCCGTCAAGAGATGCGTTTTCGCTGTTTTGAGCCGGAATCAGCCGTAATCCCATCTCAGCAGCTCTTCTTTTCAGGTTTTTCAGAATACGACCCTGGTACTCTTTTTCATAGTAATCCTGCCCTTGATCAACATATTCAGTGCCATTCTTGAGCATGCTGTAAATCAGTCGTGCCAGCTTGTGAGCTGTGGCTGTGATTGCTTTAGGCGATCCATGTCTTGATCTCATCCTGCGGTGGTAAGCACCAATAGCACTTTTAGAGTTGGAGAGAGCAAATGCTGACATTCTTAAGGCTGATGCTGCACGGTTCGCTGTTCTTTTAGTCTTTTTGCTCAGGATCTTTCCAGCGGAAACATTCGTACCTGGACTTAGACCAAGCCATGATGAAAAATGCTTTGCGCTTTTCCATCGACTCATGTCTGTTCCCGTTTCAGAAATAACCTTAAGTGCTGTGATTTCACTGATACCGGCAATTTTTGTAAGATCTACCCCTGTCATGCGAAAAAGCTCACTGCGCACATCAAATGCAGGGGCACTGCTTGACTTCTTGTCTTTAGAAGAAGGTAGCGAATTAACATCTCCCTTACTGTCAAATTTTCTCAGCAATTTCTCAATCTCAATATCACAAGCTCGAATCTGATCCTATTGACTCGCATTACTCTCTCCACCGGTACAGCCTCAGCGGATAGTCGGTGAAACCGTTGTCTTGAATGCGGCAGATGTGTGTGCCGCTGAACCAGCTCTGGATCAGCAGGTCTTCTGTGTCCAGTGTGCCGGGGATGCCTCTGTCTTCCAGGAAGATGGAGACCTGGCATCTGAAGTGAAGGATCTCTCCTCTCTCTGGGACAATGGCTGTGTCGCCGGTACTGGAGGTGTAAACATTGCCTGTGAGGTAGTACTCTTCAGGGCTGATGTTTTCCAGGTACGGGAGTATTCCCCGGGGGCCCAGGTAGTGAACGGTGGTGTCACCCATGCGCCGTCTGCCGTATACGGCCAGGCCAGCGCAGTCGGTTCCTAATCTTTCATCTGCCTGGTTGAAACCGCCGGGTGTTGTTCTGGGGGCCATTATGAACGGGGTGTTGATAAGCTCATAAAGGTAACCTACGTAGCTGTTGTCTGGTCTCAGTGAAACCTGAACTGTGTTTGGTAGTGCATGGTGTGGAGGCTCAGTGGTGCTGATGGTGTCTGTTGCCTCTGCTGTTATGTAGAAGGTTCCTGCTTCAGGAAGAATTCCGGTTTCATCAGGGATGACGAATGTGGTTTCTATTGATTCCACTGTTGTGAAACGCAGAGTATCTACACCAAGGCTCTGATCACCCTGCCCCTGGTGCAGATTCCAGAGGGTGGCCCTTACTGGCAGGATGATGTGGAATGATTCGCATCCTTCAACTGAAATGGTGCAGGGGGTGGTGTAAGAGAAAGATTCTGTGGCGTTTAACATAGGATTAATGTTGTGAATTCCCAGAATAGTCAGTAGAATAATCATTCCTGTGTTCAGAAAGCAGCTATGATGAGCTCTGAGATGCAAAGGTCTTCAAATTCAGTGCCGGGGATTACATCAGTAAAGGTGATTTCTATGCTTCTGACCTGGTAGCTCTCGCCGCGGTTGAAGGCTGCCCAGAACATGTCGCAGTTGAATCCTCTTTCGATGATTTCCCAGTCAATTGCAGGTATTGAGTAGGTGTATGGATGGCTACTGCTGTTGCTCTGAATATCTACTTCTACCGTGGCTTCCAATGGACGGGCATTGGCTGTGTAGGTGTATTCACTCTTTGCATAACCCGGAAGCAGCCCAGCCCAGGATACATAGGTTCCTGGTTCGAACTGGATGAGTATCCACCCGCCTGTGGTTCCCTCTGCTCCCTCGGCCCAAGTCGTACTTGGATCATTGTCGCTAAGGTTGGAGGAACCATAGTTTGCACCCAGTTCTGAGGATACGGTAACTGTATAGTTGTCCGGTGACATGCGGTGCTCTTCCAGAAAGTCGGTTGAAGCAGCTATTCTTGATTCAAACGAGAAGGATATTTCAGGGTTTGATCTGAAGTTGAGATGCTGCTCGCTGACTGTGTAGTGGTCATCATCAAGCCACTGGCCACCCTCGGGAAGAACCTGTATCGATCCATTCATTGCGTGCAGTTCCTCTGCGTTTACAGTCATGGTGAAAATGCCGACAGTTCCATCGCCCCACCAGGCGGCAGGTCTAAGGTCATATACGAAAGATCGGTTCGCATAGGTGGGCAAAAAGTGTTTTGTTACTTCAAAGTCTTCATAGGTAGCCCTTAGTAAATAGGTAACTTCAACTTCAGTGGTATCACCTGCTGCTATTGCAAGCTGAGTTGTAAATAGATGACTGCCAACCGGCGTCTCATATCCATACTCAGTCACTGTGGAGTCGCTTTCTTCAGTGAGTGTGAACTCCACCGGAAGCTCTCTACCGTCCTGTAGGATCCGAAAGTCTTGGACATCGTGCTCTGGTTTGAAGGCTTCATGGTACCTGTCTTCTTCAGGAATGATCATTGCAGTTACCGGGAAACAGTAACCGGTCTGAAGGTCTTCCCCGTAATTGTAGAGAATATAGGTAGACCTCATCCGAAAAGGGGGTAGTACTTTTCCGTTGCCCGTTGTTTTTCGGCAAGGGTCTGTGAAATTTCTATCTCCAGCATGAATATTGCGCATAACACTGATGATTTCAAGGACATTCTGCCAAAAAGACCTCCGAAGGATACACTCCCCCATTGGTTTGCTGTACGATTCTGCCGAACGGAGTCTATCCTGCTTTCAGAATCTTCTTTCTTCTTCTCATGAGGGCTATACGACTGAAGTTGTGTACGATCGCTTTCTCAAGAAGTTCTTCACGCACTGCTTCAATCCCCCTGCGGCGAAGCCGGCCAAATCTGAATGAATATTTCAGGACGAAGATCAATGACTCAACCGCGCTGCGGTTGCGTCGTGCTTCTTTGTAGAGTTCATTCTCCCAATCTTCCTCCGATATAAGATCCCTGCCCTTGGAACCGCTGATGCTGACTATATCTATCCCATCAATCTCAAGGACAGCATCCCTGCCCTTCTTTGAAGAGTAACCGTCATCGGTGCTGACGCATCGGGGAGCGATACCTGTATTCTCAATCACCTTCCTGACAAGAGGTTCAAGCTGGGGCGCATCACCGGCATTACCTTCCGGCACATGAAGTACGGTAACGAAGCCGTTACCGCTCCTCCCAACCTGAGGGCGGTATCCAACGATAGTCTCACGGCCTCCCTTCGAGATGAAGGCGGCTGAGCCGTCGCTGAGGCTGACTATCTTCTCAACGTCCGTATCTTTCTCATCGATGATTCGCTCTTGGGAGTAAGCCATTACCTGCTCAGCGTCATTCATATCATTTTCAATTGAACCCCAGAACTTATCAAGACGCTCTCTCTTTGAGGGAGGAAGGTGTGCCGCTTCCTTGACCGAACCGTGTTTCTTAAGCTCATTGCGAATATGCCTGACGGCTTTCTCGACTTCCTTGTAGAGCTTCCGGTAAACACTCCGGCGCTTTACCTTTGCTCCCTTTCCTGAAGTAACACTGATCTGGAAGTGATAACTCTTGATCTTCCCAAGCCAGGTATCCATGTACCCCTCCATGAAGTTGGGAATCCCGAACAATTCATTCAGCCTCTGGCTTTTCCTGTATCCGCGGTGAACAATATCACACAGCACACCTGAATCAGTAGGCCAGCAGCTGTCAGCTTTACCGCAGTACTGTCAAGGGTCAGTTGACTGAAGTCATCAAGACCCTCAGCATATACCATCTTCAACTGGCATTGATGTATGTATTCCATCGTATCTGGAGATACTGCATTCACACTCTCAAGCGCGGTCGTTCTGCCGGGCATCTTCCCATCCCCGTAAGTCTTGATGTAAACTTCAACAACCTTCGAATCTCTTATCCGGTCTATGGCCTTGGAGGCACTTACCGATGAGAAGTGCCCGCGCAACATTATGAAGATGTAGGTGATTATAGGGGTCATAGTCCTGTCCCGACCTCTTTCAAGATCAAGAGCCTCCGGTTCCGTATAACCATCCGTCTCAAAACCAGGAAGTTCTCCATGACTCATTTCCCATGCCCTGTCTTTCAGGCGCTTCTTCTTTTTCTCTATGCCGAGGGTATCATGATCGGCTTCTATCATCTCAAGAACCTCCGGGAATCTGTCACGAAGCTCAATGGATATTTCAAGAATGTCGCTGAGTTCTGTTCTTGGAATCGAGGAGCCGAGAAGGGGAAGTTCCTTGCTTTTTCGTGAAAAAGTGGTAGTTTCCATCTGCGCCGTCTTTCTTTTAGGGTTTTTGTGTGGTGACTTAACTCCTTGAAATATAAAGAAATGCGGCGCATTTGTCTATAGTGAACGTATGTTTTATATGATAGTATTAGCTAGTAAAGAGTTTTCGTACAGGGTCCAGCTATACTATCGATTCTGAAGGAGGACTAAATGAAGTCTATCAAACGTAAAGTAACGGTGTTATTCATTTTATTTTCTTTCTTAGCTATTTCTGGCAGTTCGACGACTTCAGAGGAAGAATACAATACACTTGAGTCATTTCTGGATGAATACGGTTTTGTCACGTTTGATTCTGGTAATCCACATAATGAAGAAGGTGAACATCCTCTTCAGCTTGCTGTAGACATAAGAAACTATGAAGTTGCACAACTGCTGATCAATGAAGGAGTAAATACTGACATTATGTATGCATTGGGAAAAGATCGTACTGGTCTTTTTGAATGTGGTATGACAGCAGAAGATGTTGAAGAACTGTCAAAACTCTACGGTGAAGTTGAAATCATCGAGGTTGATCTGATGGCAGAGGGTATGTCGACACCGGCTATTGAATTAACTTTTGAAGATGAGATTTCAAAAGCGCTGGCATTGCAGCTGAGTGAAATGGACCGTACAATCTGCAGAATAGAGATCTATTCGGACATATTTGTAACCGAAGAGGGAATTGGCATAGGTTCTACTTACGATGATCTAGAGAACAATTATCTGTTTGAGCGTGTATTCTGGGGAGATGCGGGACAACCTGTAGTTATAGTAGAGGCACTTGATATGTCATTTGTGCTGGAGCAGGGAGACTGGTGGCAGATGGGAGAAGTTGTTGGAGAGATCCCCGGGGACACAAGAATAGTTAATATCTTTGGATGGTGATTAGTACTTTTTTTACTTAGAAAAGTATCCTGTCAGCAGCCGTTATCCGTGCAACCCACTCCAGGGGTCGAAGTTCCTGCCTGTCGTGGGCGTCTGATGAAGCTGATGGGCCTGGAGGCGATCTATCCGAAGCGGTCATTGAGCATTCGCAATAGAGAGCATAAGGTATATCCATATTTGTTACGACACCTTTCGATAGATTGCCCGGATCAGGTATGGTGTTCCGATATTGCTTCGGCTACAGCACAGTTTTGCGTACCTGACAGTAATCATGGACTGGTTCAGCAGGTATGTATTGTCCTGGGAACTGTCATTATCGCTTGAATCGAGTTTTTACGTCAGAGCTCTGGAGACAGCAATGGAGTACTCCAAGCCTGAGATCTTCAATACCGATCAAGGTTCTCAGTATACCAGCGATGCTCACGCCGATGAATCTTTACAGCCAGACCGGGCAAACTTTACACTCTCCTCGCCGGAGTTATCTTTCCAGAAACAGCTCCGGTTTTTCAGTTAATTTCATAAGTGATATTTCTCATGATAGCGGCTATCTTCTTTAATCTGAGGAGGGTCTAATTCCCCGCCCCTTGGGGCGGTTGGAGGTTTCATTCCCTTTCTTTCTCGTTAGTGTTTTTATTGTCAGATTCATCGATTTTGGAATAAACTTCTCTCATGCTTTTTCGCATTGATCCACCACTCAGTTCAATCCTGTAAGCATTATGCACAATTCTATCAAGAATCGCATCCGCTATTGTAGGATCTTTTACTCTTTCATACCATTTCTCAGGCGGCAACTGAGAAGAGATTATTGTGGAGCGACTTCCATAACGCTCCTCAATGATCTCAAGGATCAGTAAGCTGTGCCTGCTGCTGAGCGTCCAGCCACAAAACTCACAAAGGCAGGTATGGTTAAATCCAGAAGAGGCCGAGGGGGAGGGTTTTTCCTTGGGGTCAACGCGTCCGATATAAGGCTGATGGATATCTGGATTGCTCTTGAAGGAACTTTCGAAACCAGTTTATGCCCCTATATGGGTAATGGATGCAACATCCCTGGATGCCTTTTCGGCTCAATCGGGAAAGACGCATCACAGCTTATCAGGGATTATTTCACCGATACAACTGTTGAGGATATTGGAAAACTTCTCAAGAATGGAACCCGGATAACAATATCCTGATTAAGGAAAACTCTTTTCCGGTTTCTTCTTTATTCAGAACTAATAACTTCCGTCGGAATATTCGACTTCAGTGCTCTTTTTGTAAGAAGAAACACACCACGCCATGCAATGGCCATCAGCGTGAGGAAAAGCAGTCCCCCAAAAATATTTTCGCTTGTCAGATAATTGAAAAGTCCATGCAGTACCATACCGCCCAGCAATCCTACCACAACCAATATTGATGATTTAAGGGTTTTCCTTTTCTTATGCCAACCCAGAGCAAGACCCCACAGGCTAGAGAACAGTGCATGTGCCGGAACACTCAGTATTGATCTGCCGGTTAGAACGTATACTCCAGCTTCCGCTCCACCTGATGCCCAGCTGTTAAGAACGTAGATAACATTCTCAATCGATGCAAATCCCAAAGCAGCTGCCGTTGCATAGACCATACCATCAACAGGTTCATCGAATTCACTTCGATTGTAAACGGTCCATCGAACGCACAGAAATTTAGCGATCTCTTCAGTAACAGGAGCTACGAAAACAGCAAGAGATAACATACTTACATAGAATGGAAGCTCATTCAGAGAGAAGACCATTGCGGCCCCGACCAGCGCTCCCACAAGAAAGGTTCTTGCTACAAGCTTTTTTGGCTCAGGTGCGTATTTGTCACTTCTATAGAAGTAGATCATCCATAGAAATGCCGGAAGGATTGAGGCTAACGCTGGAATCAGCATGAAAGCACTTCCAGTGGTAAATCTCTGCAAAGAACAATAGAATTTCTCAAATAATTATCCTTACTTTGAAGATATCGAAACCATATCGCTCAGTACAGCTGACTGTCAATAAACATGTTTCTGGGAAAAGAGTTTCCTGAAGATAACATCATTATACAATCCCTGTATTCCCATTCTGGTAAGTGTGAAATCGTACTTCACCGGATCGTCCGTGTTGATTGCCCGGAATCGCTCTGTTATCTCAAACGCCGCTGCCCAGTTTGCGGTTTTTCTCCCGGTGAATCCCAGTGCGACGGCAGCTCTGAACATATGAACATCAAGAGGAATTATCATTCAAGGGAGCTGCCGCTGCTCCATTGAATAAGCATGGACCCCACCTTTGAATCGTCATCACAATCCAGGAGCATTACAAAATCAGATACATGGAATGAGCCGAACATGTCCATGGCTGTGGGCTGTCCTGAGCATCACAGAAAGCTTATGCCAAAGCTCTGCGGATGCGCCTGGGACGCTCTCACGATATTTCTTCATGAAGCTCTTGATCGCAGAGATGTTTTCCCCGGTGGTATCCTCGTACCGCAGACCTTCGGTGGCATGGCCGTGAACGCCGCCAGGGTATTTCATCAACAGTACCGGCCGAAGAGGATTCCGCTTCTTCCATAGAAGACCGTTCCTCATGTTCCAGACGGAGAAAACAGCTGTGGGCTGTTCTTCTCAAGAAGGTCTGGGATATTGACGTTCTCAAGTGCCCGAAGTGCGGAGGACAGATGAAGGTTATCTCCTTCATAGAACAGCCATCTGTGATAAGGAGTATACTCAAACACCTCGATCTCTGGGAGGATGATCCCAGATCTCCGCCGCAGCCTCTTGAGCTTGTCTGCGCACCGTGTGCAGATTACGTTCCATGGCAGGATGATGTTCCTGAAATAGAGGTTGGATAAGCTCAGGCAAGTTCGACTTCCGGGTGAGCGTGTGCTTTCTGACGAATTTCAAGTGGATATTTGTCGAAAAGGATATTTGACAGAGAGTATTTCAGAAAATATGGTTAGTTTCAGTCAGGAATCGAAGGGCAATCGGGACGAATGGCCCGTTTTGGAAGCAGAGAATTGGAAGGTGGAATATCCA
>WTBT01000019.1 GCA_013138965.1 Candidatus Aegiribacteria sp. | reverse complement strand
CCGAACACGGAAGTTAAGCCCTCCAGCGCCGATGGTACTAGTTGGGTCACTTTCTGGGAGAGTAGGACACTGCCGGCTTTATATTCGCAAAGAAAACCCCCGGGTCACCAACCCTCCCGGGGGTTTTTCTGTAAATGTATCTATTTCCCGGTACATTGACCGGGATTCTGGTTTGAGTATTATTCTTGATAACTTCAGGAAATTGTAATCACTACGGTGACTATTTACATAAGGAGGGGGACATGAGGGAATATCGGATTTCTATGATATCACAAACCTGAACTGTCCTCCGCAGATCCTGGATGGATATGTACTGACCACCGATTCTCTTTCACCGGCAGTGATATGTAAAATCTGACATTCTCTTCGCATACCATGAGAACAGGAAATTCAACCGTAAGATGCGGTGTGGATATCGAAGCCAGGTCAATTGAAGTAGTTCTACTTCAGGATAATGAAATATTAACATCACTCGTCCCCCCTGATCCGCAGATAACAGGTGCGCCGGGGGCGGCAATCGTTGCCGCCGAAAGCTCCGGATCTGCGCTATTCAATTAACAGTAAAAGATTGAATGGAGGTTGAACTCAGAAACATGTTGACTGTAAGTACAAATCTGTAGAACACGATTCGGTAACGTAATTACTCAAACTGGTTGAGATCCGCGAGGATATCTGACCGGGACATCGCTACTGATTACAGAAAGGCGGTAAATGTGATCAAAAGACTTACTCACTCTGAGCTCAGGGAGATGTGGTCCGATCTTGGTATGAATCTGGAGCTTCATGATCAGCTTCTGGAAAGCAACAGCAGGTTGTTCAAGAAAACACATCTTTGGCAGAAAAAGCGTCCAGCTGCCATGGCTCTTTTCGACCGTGCGCTGCATGACAGCCACGGTCAGAGAGTAGCTGAGATTCTGGATTATCGCAATAGTGGAGGTAAATCGGTAGGCACTTTCTGCATATATGTGCCCGACGAAATCGCGCTGGCTGCAAACGTCCTGACAATACCACTCTGTGGCGGTTCGGGGTGGTCAGTGAGCTATGCGGACAAGATGCTCCCGAGGGATATATGTCCTCTTGTAAGATCGACCTTCGGGATGGCACTCAGCGGTACCTGCCCATACAAGACTCTGAAGGAATATCCTCTCGGAGAGACGACGTGTGATGCCAAGAAGAAAACCTGGGACCTTTTCGGTATACCTGCTATGGAAGTACCGCAGAAGAAGAACAAAGAGGATAAAGTGCTCTGGATTTCAGAAGTCAAAAAATTCATGGGAGATATGGAGAAGATCTCCGAAGTACGGGTTACCGCAGAGAATCTTAGAGAATCGATCAAGAGGTGTAATCGTAAACGTGCAGTACTGCAGAAGATCAGTGAATATAGAAAACTGAGAAAACCTCCCATCAGCGGCCTGGATGCTTTACTTATATCCCAGGTTGCCCTCAATATGGACATAGACAGTTTCATAAACGCAGGTAACGAACTGCTTGCAGAACTGAAAGCAAGAGTTGATAAAGGAATATCCGCTTACGATAACGATGGAGTAAGAGTACTCTTCGCGGGAACCCCTTCCCCAATGGGGTATGCAAAAGTTCACTGGGCGGCGGAAACATCTGGTCTTCAGATCGTAGCTGATGAATCATGCACAGGAATCCGTTATTACAGAGACCAGATTCCTGAAAACCTGGATACTGTAGATGAAATGGTTGAAGCTATCGCTGAGCGGTATTTTAAAATTGACTGCCCGTGTTTCTCACCTAACAAGGAACGTTTCGACAACATCAGCAGTATCATCGAAGAATTCCAGGCTGAAGCTGTTGTTCACAATATCCTCCAGTTTTGTCATGGTTTTAATGTAGAGGCCGGCGCTCTCGATAAAATGCTGAAGGATAATGATATACTTTCGCTAAAAACTGTGTGTGATTATTCAGAGGAAGACGGAGAACAGATAAAAGTAAGAATGGAGGCATTCAGGGAGATTATCGAGGGTAACAGAAACCAGGAAACAGAATAACAGAACAGGAGGAGTAGAATGCTGGGATTGATACTATCGCTTTGCGTTGTCGCAACAGGAACCGGGCCATTCGATACAGTACTGGATGACTGGACGGAGGTACAGGTATTTCCGGATAATCACATCGTTCTTATTGGATGCACAGTCTGCAGAAACAACAGCAGTCCGGGAATGGACGGAGAATTCAGTCAGAGAACCCAGGGCTGGTCGGGTTGTTCAGATGGAAGAAACGATCCTCACTTCATCTTTAAATCAGGGGTATCCAACAGCGAGTGTAACGCTGCATTGGAGGCAGCCGGAGCCATCGCTTTCAATCAGTTTCCCGTTGCCTATGCGGTTGAACGTATGCAGGTAGAGGAAGCTGTATGGGAGGATTACCTGGACGGATCAAAGGTAATGGTCGCTGTAAGGTGGATCGATGAGAATGGAGAGGTGCGGGAAACAGCATTTGAGCGTTTCTTCGAAGAACAGTCTGTAGGCAGGAACGGTGAGGAACTTATTAAGGAATTCACACCACACTACGTCTATCATGGATCGAATGAACTCAACGAGGATGTTAATTACGGATGCCTGGTCTGCCAGCAGGACTGTTCCGGAGGCCTGATCTGCAATAACACAGGGCCCTGCTGCAAACCTGTTCCCGTGATGAGACCGGATTGGGATCTCATCCCGGAGCCAGGCACTTCTGTAACCATGGTTATCTACGTAATGCCCGAAAGATAGCAGGACACGGATCAACCGGAAGCGATACTGACGATATTGCCCGACAAATAGAAAAGGGAATCCGACTCAATGCCGGATTCCCTATTTCTTTGCGAATCCGCGCCCACTATCTTCACATTTCTTCTCCTGAGTGAATGAGTTGAAAGCACTCCTGTGCCCTGGCTGTTCCAAGGTCTGCCGCTCCCGGCAGGTGTTATTCCATCTATTTTTGATAATATCATAATTAGTTGTAATACAATAAGATACGTCACTTGACTTGCCATTGACGTTCTGGTTGCCTATCTTTTGTCAAAACTCTAACGCCGTCAGGGAGGTATCATGCAAGCTTTTTGGCTGATGATGATTTGTGTGTTCTCGAACCCCGAATCTGAACTTATCGCCGTCCGAGTGGAGGAAGGACCCTCCATCGATGGCTCTCTGGATGATCCTGTCTGGGAACAGGCTCAGACACTGCGGTGTACCCTTAGCCAATACGCTCCCGACTACGCTTGTCCCATGACGGAGGAGACAGAGATATTCATCCTGTACGACGATCGCCATATCTACTTCGGTTTCCGGATGGACGATCCAGACCCACCCACCATGATGGACGCACTCACCCCCAGAGACAATTATGTGACAGGAGAGTGGATGGCCATTCTTCTGGACACATGGGGCAACGGCAGGGAGGCGACCAGTTTCGAGGTTAGCTTATCCAACTCCCAGATGGACTCCAAAGTCAACCCGAACGGCAATTGGGATTACAGCTGGGACGCAGTCTGGCAAAGCGGCACCCGCTCCGATTCGATGGGATGGTCGGCCGAGTTCGCCATACCATTCAGCTGCCTCCGATTCGATCAGTCCAGCGAAACTCAGACCTGGACGGTTAACTTCCAGCGCATCCTCGGTAAGACCCATGAGAACGGCTGGTATGTACTCTCCGAGGCTCAGCAGATGGCGCAGCTGGAAACGTTTGCCCCTCTCATCGGGATAGAGGGGATAGAGGGGTCGCTGGGCGCTGAAATAAGGCCCTACGGCTCTTCCAGGTTCTTCCATACCGCAGATCCCGATGAATGGGAGACTGACCTTGATGCTGGTCTGGATGTGAAATTGGGCGTCACCAGCGGAGTAGCCGCCGATCTGACTGTTTACCCCGATTTCGGGCAGGTAGAGGCCGATGCCGCGGAGATGAACCTTTCTCACTTCGAGCTTTTCCTGGCGGAGCGCAGGCCCTTCTTCCTGGAGTCCCGGAGTACTTTTCAGATGCCGTTCAATATGTTCTACTCCCGGAGGATAGGAGCAGTGGCTCCCAACGGGGAGGTCATCCCCATCATCGGGGGTGCAAAGCTCTCCGGTTCACTTGGTGGCGGGATTCACTTCGGCCTTCTTGACGCAGTAACCTCAAGTATCAGCGAGGACACTATAGCAGTCACTCCAGCCGCAAACTACGGCATACTCAGAACGGTGAAGGAGTTCGGTCCCTACAGCTATATAGGGCTCTCCGCGGTAAGCAGGGATATCTGGGAGCAGGACGGGTTCTCCGAGAGCTGTAACAGGGCCTTTGCTCTGGACGGCGCACTGCTGGTTCCCGGTAACCATGTTGTGGATGCAGCGGTCGCAAGATCCTTCAACACTGATATGGAATCTGACAATGCCTACCGGGCCAGCTTCTACAAGGTGAGGAGTAACCTCACTTACAATGCAGGATGGGAATACATAGGGGAAAACTTCGATGTTAACAGTACAGGATTCACTACTGTTACAGGAGGGTGGGAAAGCTGGGGACACATTCACAATACCATTCTTCCGGTGGAAACCTTCAGCCGAATCGGCTTTGGCAGCGGTGTTTACTACTCCGAGCTTAACACCGGAGAAATTGTCGGAAGGAACATCGACATCAATGTAAACGCAACGCTTAAAAACGGAGCATATTTTGGAACTGATGTGAATTATTCAGGCGAGACCTTCGATCCCTACGAGGGGCCGGAGGGGCACACCTACAGCGACAGGACCAGTCTCCATGCCTGGGCAGGCACCAATCAGTTCGACGACTGTTTCGTGAGCGGGAATTTCGGCGCTGGCCAGTTCGACTCTGAGGGTAAGTTCCAGAATTACAGCCTTACTTTCAGGGTGAAGCCCTCTCAGGCTCTTGAGCTGAGATTGTCAGGAAACTGGTTCGCCACCGAGAATACCGAGAAGTATAACTGGTCAGTAGAGGAGTGGGACAGCCGCAGTACAGACTGGAAATCTCTGATACTCAGGGCCGGGTACATTTTCAATCCGGATATGCACCTCAGACTCTTCTCTCAGTACTCACGCTTTTCCATGGACTACTCCCTTACTGGTGAGTCCGAGAGCAGCACTATCACCGCCAACCTGCTGTTCAGCCTGCAATACCTTCCGGGCAGCATGTTTTACTTTCTTGTGGAGAACCAGTTCGAGGAGAGGGAAGAGGGTGGTTTTGGAACACCTGATATCGGCTGTTACGCCAAGCTGACCTGGTACTTGCCGATCTAATTTCGCGGTCAGAGAGGATTCTCATGAGTTTCAGGATTGATTCATTAGATGGCACCGACAGAATTCAATAATCATACAGCAAGCCGCAACTGATATTTTTCAATCCGATGGGTATTTCTCATCCGAAGATGGAAATATCTCCAGTTCAACCTGATTTGACCCCGAATTGCGCG
>WTBT01000017.1 GCA_013138965.1 Candidatus Aegiribacteria sp. | reverse complement strand
ATTACCCTGAATCGTAATCCTTACATCTTCCTCCGGGTTGGAATCATTTTCGGTTTGATCCGCTATCAACCTGCCTTCATTCGAAATTGTACTATTTGGAGGTGTAGGCAAGGCTACTATGCCACTTGCAGCAGGCACCGGATCACCGGCATTGAAACGTACATATTGGTATAGAGCTTCTCCAGTAGGGTACATCTTAATAAGTGATGCTCTACTAACATATGCAAATTGGCCTCCAGGATACCATGCATCTCCTTTGCAAACAGTCTTCCGAAAGGTATTTCCTTCCACAGCATCTACTCTGTATGCAATTGATCCGGAGTGGCCCTTCCAAGCCCTATCGGTACCAGAGTGACGGAGGAAATGTCCGGTCACCCAGCAGTATCTGCCATCACTAATCGTATACTCAGCATTAAGAGAGAAATTATATCCAATGGGGAACGGTGTAGAGAAGTGATGCTGAATATAGGAACCATCCGGTTTTACAATATACACATCGAATCCAGATACACCCTCTTGCTGCTTAATAATCCAGAAACCACACCAGTAATCGCAATCACCCAGAAAATGACCATCCGCAAGCCCTATAGAGTTTAAGTCTACTTCTGCAACAAGGTCTTGTTCGATCCCAACCCTACCGTATACAATATCTGTACTGGTATCGTGATACCAATCCGGTGAATCCCAGCAGGAATAGCTGGTATCCTGTCCTGTTTCAAAACCATTATTCAAAAATGGTCCGTAATTGATTCTGGGCTCTGCAACTGTTCCGGGGAAGCTGTCCATTGTATTCCCGGCAAGATCTCGCGGGCCCTCGTCATCCAGAAGGTTAGCATCTCCAAAACACAGTTTGATATTGCCTATGTACTTCTGAGGATATGCGCCTTTGAATATGTAATGAACTACATAACTGCTATCAAAAAGAGTGGTATCGGATTCCAAGTCACTTCTTGTAGTATTATCTGAGGCTAAAGGCAGTTGGAAACTGCCGGGTAGACGGCTAAACTGGCCGTGCTCGGGTGAAAACCAGGTCGTATCGCTACCGATTATCCCTATGAAGTACAGTTTGTCAGCTATATCTTGTCCATCTAAGGCTGCAATCATGGTTGGTTCGGAATAGAAAACCTGCAAGACAAGACTCTGTCCGGGATTCAGCAGATACCCATATATTCTTTTATCGAATACCCTTGTAGCATCAATGCTGCTCAATATCTGCTGATTTTCCATCCTGTCTATCTCATTAAGAAGAAAATCAACAGGATCCTGTCCGATATCTTCGTCAATACAGCATCCTGGTTCAAGAGTACTCAAGATATCTGAATGTTCTTCGGATGTTCTTACCGATTCAGAAAAGCCGATATGATTGACAAATGATTGACTGGATGATTCTGTGACATCGATCATGCAGAAAGACGGCAATGAACCGGACCGATCTTCTGATTGCAGCTCATGGAGATCAGCTCTCAAACGTTCCAGATATTCAGATTCACCCGGTATTACTCTAGCGAGAGCGCTATCCGCCCAGTATCCAGCGTATTTCTTATTGCAAGTACCCGCAGCAGGATTCCACGCATAAGCGGCAACTCTTATGATATGAGGTTGGAAGTTGTCAACGATAACACCTTCTGTCGATGGATTTGGTAGGGAAAGATCATCCACTGGCAGCGTATCAATGCCCGTATCTCGGGAAGCATGACTTACTGCTGTAACCTTTACAGCGTACCTTCCATCAGGGAAGAATGCTTCGGTATTCTGAGTTGGAGGATTTGGCCAGATATTCTGTATTGCAAGGAAAGTATCCCAGGCCCCCTTGCATATGCCTGTTACCCAGTCATTAACGCTGGCAGTAGTCCAGACATTGTCCCAGCCGGTAGTCCAGTTTGCTGGATCCAGCGCTCCGCTGTTGGTGACAATGTACGCATTCTTGTTCCATTCCCAGTCGAGATTACCCGTTCCGTCAGGTCGTTGGCCATCCAAAAATATCGCCCGGTAACCGGGAGAATCTCCAGCAGGAAGTTCATCACGCATTTCCATTAGGAATCTCTGCCCGAAGTTACCAGCACTTAAAGCTGCTGATACATACTGAAGCGAAATTGGATCCTGTCTGAGTATTTCGTATGAAACGGAATAGACACCTGCTGAATCACTTCCTGTAATTCCCTGGAAGGCTGAAAAGGGTGCCACGGCAATGTCTACGGCGCCACTGATAATGTCCTGAAAGACGACCTGTGTTGGATTACCAGGTGCTGTCGGTAAATCATTATACCCTTCGAATTCGTCAGGTGTGAACCAGATTCCTCTTCTTCTGGCTGGGAAAAGTCTCTCTTCGTACCATACATGATTGAATTGTACTTCATCGTAATTCGAAAGGTTATCCGCAAAGAAATCGAATGGGTTGTAGGTCCCAGGAGGAGTTGGATTATACAGTGAATCGGTCCACTGGAGATGAAAATGTAATGGAGCGGAACCATATAGAGAACATGGAGCAAGTGGCTGATGGTTCATCACTATTGATTTTGTTGAGCAAGGATATACACCTGGATCATCGATATCTAAATGCCCAAAACCCCAACCTTCAAGGCTCGTACTGTCAGTTCCAAAGAACATTACATATGCATTTGGTGATGAGAAGGTTGCTAATGTATAGCGAGTAGCATCTGTTGGAAGAAGCACCGAGTCTGCAAGTGCCGCTCCAAAGTCCAGACCGGGATGCGCACCCTCTATAGGCATACACCAGTCGCCGTAGCCGCTTTGAATTGAATGTGGTTCTTGTGCATTGTTGAGGAATGGCCATGAGAGAAGCCAGGGTGTTTCCCGATCACTTGATAATCCCTCGGAAACCAGTATGAGTAAGAGAAGGATAGTGAATGCTTTCAAAAACAGTTTCATGATCCTTCACCTCCCTGCAACGCGAAGAACATTCACGAATTCGTAATCTGAGTAGATGAATCGGTTCCCATCAGATTGGATGCTGTTAACTCCAGCACCCAGTTCTCTTTCAAGATTAATGTTTCTGGTGTGAATAACCAATGGACTAGATGCAACGCTAAAGGGAAAAGATATCCAGAGAATTCTATCATTTTCGTTTATTAATAGAGTCTTTCTAAGATGACTGTTCTGATACATTGGCGGAGACGATGCAGACTGTATTAACGAAGCACCATTTTCCGCAACGGCGACAGGTATTCCGTGACTCCAGTTTTCAGCAGGATAGCGCATATCAATAACAGACTCTGTGCCTCTCAGATCAGCACCATATACAAGCCCTCTGTGCTGGAGTGTTACCGCCCATGCATGTCCGATTACACTGGGAACGGGTGCTAGTGTGCCTGTATCATACTCTTCCCATAAAAGCTCGCCTGATGATCCATCGTAGCATTCAAGACCGTGTCCTGTTGCCAGCAGTATGGCAGACCCGTCAGCACTTACAAGGGGATCACATGGAAGCATCCCATCGATCGCGTTTTCCCAGAGAAGTTCTCCATTGCGGTCGTAAGCCATAACCTTGTCAGGAACTGCAAACAGCATGATCGAACCAGCAGCTGCATGAGAATATCGTGTAGCTAATCCAATGTTAATATCAACGGAACTCTGAAGCTCGAGGCTTTGATCATAATATTCAAGGAAATCATATTCCCAGCGATAAACAGATCCATCATCATTCAGAAAATGCATTCCAATGTTCTCTGTACTTAAGAGCGCATCAAAGGCCAAGACCTCTCCTGTATCAATATTGACTCGTTCAGATTCTCTTGAATACAAAGTAGAATTAAGATTGCTTAAAGGTCCCATGATCAGTGCATAGCTCCCATTACGCGAATAGATGATTCCCCTGGGAGTGCAGCTCAGAGGTATCTCCCTTACTTCTTCATCTTCCTGAAGAACAACCAGCTTATCTTTCAGGAGCATTATGATGCGCCATTTCTCACCATCTTCTGTAGGCACGAAGAAACCCTGACAGCCAATGCTGGCAGTGGGACCGTTGCAGTTCTCTCCCCATGAGATTGGCTCACCATAATCCAATGGATTTATCGAGACTTCTTCAATTACATTGTATCCAGGTGCAGTCCATTCCTCATCCGTCTGATCAAGTATGGCAGGCTGCGTTGTTGTTATTCCAATAAGCGCTATCAGTAATAAATGCATATCAATTCCCCTCAGTTGAAATATGTATCGTTATCGTATTCACACTTCTATAGAGCATAATAAAATACTTAGCACAAAATAAGAGGGGGGGGGGTGAGCATGTCAATATGCGATTTGGTAGAAATCGAGAGCCATCTCTCTGAACATCTGTTTTGTGGTGAGTTTGTATTTACTGTTGCAGCAGCAAGATTCAGGAGTATTCATGAATATGTCATACGATAAAGCTGAAGAACCAACATAATTACTGCTCTGTCAGTGAAAATGCAGGTATTATCCGTTCGCAATCCTTGACTCCAACTTGAAAAGGAATAATTTACTGTTAAGGCAGTGATATTGAGAGGATAATTACGAGTAATCTTGCACAGGTCATGGCTGTTGGGAACGAACTCTGAAGAGCGAGAATTAATATTACCGGATATCTGATTGACATAAGCCGTGCGGTGATGCTATCATGTCATTGTATCCCGTCACCATGGAGGAATATGACAGCAATTCTTGCTTCCACATCAATTCCATCAGGTCCCGCTGGCCTCAGTATGCGGGAGATCGCAGTATTGAAGTAGTGCCGTGAAATCGGACTGGTATATGTGTTAGAATCAGCCTGCATATTCCACCGGCTTTTGTCTCGAAGCGGCGTAGACAGTTGTGGATACAAGGCTCCTGGTATAACGAAGTAGACGTAGCTGTATGCGTTGCTGCAGTAAAATGCCGGTGAAATTTGCAGGTTAAGAAATGTACATTATCTTGTACCTGATGCTGGATAGCGGTAACCCATGAGGTGGAAACCGTACAGGATGATCAGTTATCGCGAAAATCTTTCCGTGCAGGGATCTTGACAGAGATGGAAACCTGGATCTGGTGAATCTATACGTGATTGTATCTTATTTTTGAAAAGTCTGATGGCTTTATTATATCTCTGTTGATTGTGTATAATAAGTAATGACAATATCAGCTGGTTGCGTCAGCATGGAATTGTTACAGGTACGAGAGAATAGAAGGATATAATGAGTATTTTTGTTCCTTCATTTACTATTACGAACTCAATATCCAGAACCCTTTCCCGGATTGACCAGGCAAAGGGGTTTTTGGATGCCGCTACATTATCCGAAAGCTGGCTTAATCAGATGCGCCAGCGAGCCCTTATACTGGAAGCTCACCATACCACACACATTGAGGGAACACATCTTACTCTCGAGCAGTCCGAGAAGCTTCTGTCAGGGAAAAAGCTTCAGAATATTGATCCCGAAGACGAGAGAGAGCTTCGGAACTATATCCGTGCATTCGATTATGTTGAGCAGCACGTTGAGGATAACACATCCATTACCGAGGATATGGTCCTTGAAATCCACCGAAGACTCGTCAAGGGAGTGCGTGGCGGGAAGGCTTCACCTGGTAAGTACAGACTTACACAGAATTACATCATCAACAGTCTTACAGGTGAGATCGTCTACACTCCGCCATCACCCGAATCAGTACCGGGCATGACGCGGAACCTTATCGAATGGCTCAATTCCGGAATAGACATTCACCCTGTGCTGATCAGTGGAGTTGCACAGTTTCAGCTTGTACACATTCATCCTTTCTCAGATGGAAACGGTCGAACATCACGTCTGCTATCAACAGTGTGCCTATATCGCGCAGGATATGATTTCAAGAAACTGTTTACCATCAGCCAGTTCTATGACCGGGACAGGCAAGCCTTCTACAGGGCTTTGCAGAATGTGCGCGAAAGCGGCATGGATCTGACAGACTGGCTGGAGTATTTCACCAGCGGATTATCGGTTCAGATGATAGAGGTTGCCGATCGTGGCAGAATAGCGATAAGGATAGAGCTGATATCAGTGAAGCATAACCTTTCCAGACGGCAGAGACTGCTGGTCGAGTTTCTTCTGGAACATTCTACAATGAATGTACAGAATGCTGAAGCTATCTGCACCGGTGTTAACCGCAGAACACTCCAAAGGGATCTGGCTGAACTCATTGACAAGGGTATTATTACAAAGGAAGGTTCAACAAATCAGCTCTTTTACATGTTAGATGAATGACCGCTGGTCAAACTTGCGACAAACTTGCGACATAACTTGCGACAGACTTACGACATTTCTTACGTCATCTTACCTGAGCATCTTGTTCGAACACAGCATCGATGGCGGATTTGATCAGAGACTTGCATGAATGGGGTTGAAAAAAGGCGAGCAGACTGAATCCGGTTGACCTCCTGTAATATCCGGATCAGGGATAAGATCAACACCTGGATGAAGTCCTTCTTCAATATAGCACCAGTCACCGTATCCGTGCATCGCGCTGTGCTGATCCTGATCGTGGGTGAAAAACGGCCATTGAAGTGCTGCAACGACGATGTGCTGTTCTGGAACTCTGATTTCAACCTTGCAATCACGAAATGGTATTTCTATATTATGACATAAATATCATAGAAGGGAAATACGTATTTGAGACTGAACGAATTCGCGGAACTGGCGAAGAAGTTGCCGGTTGTTTCACTTGCTGATATACGTACCACAATGCCCGGCCTTCGTCAGGAAACCCTGTCCAGATGGAACCGCAGCGGAAAGATCATAATGGTGGCTCCCGGCTACTATGTTCTCCCGGGGGAAACCACTGACGAGACCGATCTATTCGCGATTGCCGGCAGGTTGTACACACCCTCGTTCGTTTCTCTGGAATCAGCGCTTTCATTTCACGGGCTCATTCCGGAGACAGCCCTCTCTGTTACTTCGGTCTGTACAAGAAAGACCCGACGCATAAATTCGCCTCTATGCACATTCATATACAGGAGCATTCAGCCGGAGTATTATTTCGGGTACGAAGCAAAGACGGGAAGGAAGCATACATTTCTTATGGCTTCTCCCGGGAGGGCGCTTGTTGACCTGCTCTACCTCAGGAGAGATATCAGCTCGGCAGAGGATATGCTGGAACTCCGTTTTGACATAGAGACTTTCAGCGGATTGGATCCGATGGAAATCCTCGACCTGACAGAACGGTTCAACAAGCCCTGGCTGACAGGGAAGGTGCAAGTATTGCTTGAGGTGATGAAGAATGCTTGACCGTTCGATCATCTATGATGCTTTTCCCGACATTCCCCATACTTTCAAGAGGGCCATGCTCAGGGAATACCTGCAGTACAAAACACTTCAATTCATTTTCAGAGCGAAGGAAAGCGCTGAACTGGTTTTCATGGGTGGAACAGCGTTGAGAGTATTCTATGGAAGCAGCAGGTTTTCAGAAGATCTTGATTTCGATTCGAAGAATCTTTCCAGTGATGACCTTCAGGGAATAGCCCTGACAGCGGTAAATGAATTCAAATTGGAAGCTGTTGAGTGCAATATAACCTTTGGCAGTGGAAGCGCATTTTCGGCAAAGCTCAGGTTCACCGATGCCCTTCAGCGGTGGGAACTCACACGTCATAGAGATGAGGTTCTCACCCTGAAGTTTGACGCTTCACCGCAGCAGTATAACTATGTGCCGCAGGTAAAGGTCTTGAACCGACTGGATGTGATCGTTCCGGTACCTGCAGCCTCCGCTGAACTGATTCTGGCCCAGAAGCTGTATGCCATACTGAACCGCGGAAGAATCATGGGGCGTGACCTTTATGATGCCTCTTATCTGTTCGGGTTCACAGAACCGGACATGGATTACCTTGAACAGAAGGTTCAGATATCTTCCAGAAAGAAGATCGAGGAGCTGATAGTAAACCGCCTTGACGAGCGAAGCATTGATGACCTGGCAAGGGATGTTGAACCCTTTGTTCCCGGCAGGAACGACCTCCTGAGGGTAAAGCTTTTCCCGGAGATCCTTCGAAACTGGGCAGGCACGGAATAGGGAAGATGCCCTATTGGTACCGGAGGAGGGACTTGAACCCTCATGTTCACAAGGAACAACGGATTTTGAGTCCGTCGCGTCTGCCATTCCGCCACTCCGGCACCGATTTCAATACATACATTTCAAACCGTGATCCTGCGGAATATGAACAATACCGGAGTGGAAACGCAAGGGTCTCAGGTCATATGAAGGCGCATTTCATCTTGACAAATGAGTCTTTTTGAGATAAGTTTGTTCACTTATCGGGCCCATAGCTCAGTTGGCTAGAGCCACCGGCTCATAACCGGTCGGTCCCTGGTTCGAGTCCAGGTGGGCCCACCAGACTACTAGGAGGTTGTCCGATAATGGGCATTGAGCAGAAGAGCCTCATAGCTGAGATAGAATGATTACAGATTTGATTGAGGAGAATACTGGAATGTATTTGACGATAATATGTGGTCATTATAGCCAGATATGTGGTTCCTTATGCCGATGCTGCATTCTCGGACAGCCTCCTAGGAAGGGCGGGTAGCTCAGTTGGCTAGAGCACAAGCTTCACACGTTTGGGGTCGCAGGTTCAAATCCTGTCCCGCCCACCACTTCTTTGAACGGAAACATTGGTGCTGTGATCATGTTACATGATTCAAGCATCACATTTGAAACCTATTCGGGGGTACCATTTTCAGGTACCCCTTTTCTTTTTGTGGAACATGCAGGAGTTGAAATTCATGATTGAAGATCTTAAGAAAATACTGCTGATGCAGGATGTTGATTCCCGCATTGATCGCATATCTGCGGAAATGGATGAAATACCGCGGGAGAAACTTATCCATGAGAAAGAGCTTGAATCACAGAAATCGGATTACGATAAAGAGAAGAGTAAACTGGAGGAAGTCAGAGAGTCCAGCGGGAAATGCAGTGAGGTAAAGGTAGCAACGGAGAAGACGCTGGCTGAATTCAAGAACAAGCTTCTGGAGATGAAAACAAATGAAGCGTACAGGGCTATGATGGAGCAGATAAAATTCGCCGAGAAGAAGATCGGTGACCTTGACAGTCAGATCATTGAAAAAATGTACGAAGAGGAACAGGGTGAAAAAGATCTGGTAGAGGCAATGAAAATATGGGAGCGGAATACAAGAAGAGCAGAGAAAAGGCAGAATATTCTTGACGGTCAGCTTGAGGTTTTAAAGGAGAACATGGAAGAACTGATGGCTGAGAGGATAGATATAGCTTCAGGTATCGGCAAACGGCTTTTGGATAAGTATGAGCAGCTCCGTACCGCAGGCAGGGGGCTTGTGGTCGTTGGCCTGCAGAAGGGAGCCTGCGGAGGATGCCTTACGAATATTCCACCTCAGACCGCGGTTGAGATCAGCCAGGGGGAGACCTTTGTATGTCCTATTTGCGGACGGTTTGTAGTCTGGAAGGATGACAGCTCCATGGCTGGAGCTTAACCGGTTATATTTCATCAGAGGGTCAGGCGAGTGGCCGCCCCCCAGGGGGAGGAAAGTCCGGGCTCCACAGGGCAGGACACCGGGGAAATCCCGGTTCCGGCAACGGAGAGAACGTGCCACAGAAACGAAACCGCCCCTGATGGTATTTTGCGGACATGTTCCGTGAAATCGACTGTAATTTTCATCGGGGGTAAGGGTGAAAAGGTGGGGTAAGAGCCCACCGGGATACTGGTAACAGCATTCGCACGGCAAACCTTGTCCGGTGCAAGGCCGAATAGGGAGGGAGGTCTCATCCATTGAGACCGGGGAATCGCCCGTTCCCTTTGACCTCCGGGTTGGCCGCTAGAGGTGTCAGGTAACTGACATCCCAGACGGATGGCCACTGCCGCCTAGGAGCGGAACAGAACCCGGCTTACAGCCTGACCCCTGCTGCTTTTGGAGGATTCTTGACGAAACGATGGGTAGCCAGACCAGCGCCTGACCTGAACCTGAAAGAAGCAGACAATTCCTGCAGCCTTCCTGAATCTATATCTCTTCTTCTTGCAAGAAGGGGTTTCTCCGGGGAAAAACTGAACAGGTTTCTCAATCCTGACATGGATCTCCTTTCACACTGGAGGGATATGGGAGGAGTCCTGCAGGCCGCGCAACGGATTGTCTCAGCTGTGCAGAACTCAGAAAAAATTCTGGTCCATGGCGATTTCGACGCGGATGGAATAACCGCGACCGCGATTGTTTATATGGGATTGCAGTCACTGGGAGCCCCTGTTGACTATTTCATTCCGGACAGGTTCGAAGACGGTTACGGACTCGGTGAATCGAGCGTCGAAGCCTGCAGCGCAGTGAATGCGGATCTGCTCATCACCGTTGACTGCGGTATTACCGCTGTTGAGTATATCAGAATTCTTAAAGGCTTGAACATAGATACTGTCATCACCGATCATCATCAGCCCGGCGATATCCTGCCCGATGCTGAGGCAATCGTTAATCCCGTGCTGGATGAGGAT
The DNA here is from genome assembly GCA_013138965.1 of Candidatus Aegiribacteria sp. GTDB lineage: Bacteria > Fermentibacterota > Fermentibacteria > Fermentibacterales > JCC-6 > Aegiribacteria. Next base: position 120,006 of record WTBT01000017.1, on the reverse strand, counting down.
GCTCCACATTCAAAACTGGCCGGCGTGGGTGTCGCTTGGATGGTCCTCAGAGCCGTCTACGATCTACTTGGCGCCGATGCGGAATACCTTCATGAGCTGCTGCAGTTTGTGGCCATAGGCACTGTAACGGATGTAGTAGACCTTAGCGGAGATAACAGGATCCTTGTCTTCGAGGGGTTGAAGCAGCTTTGTGAGAGCCCGTTGCCTGGTATTACAGCGCTTGCTGGTTCCGCATCGGTGAATATCCGGGAAATGAGTTCAACCGATCTGGCCTTCTATATTGGCCCAAGGATTAACGCATGCGGCAGAGTGGGGCATGCAGCCGATGCGCTTAAACTGCTTCTTGCCGGCAGCAGCTCCGAGGCGGGAGAATTGATGGTAACTGTTGAGAAGCATAACAGGATTCGCAGAAAATTGAACCGTGAGATTGAGAGCCACGTTTTTCGGCTTGCGGAAAATCTTGATAACCCGCGCTGCATTGTCATGGCGAATGAGGGATGGCACCGGGGAGTAATAGGTATAGTCGCGTCGAGACTTGTTTCTAAATACGGTGTGCCATCTATCATGATTTCGATCGATAATGATTATGGCTACGGTTCTGCGCGAAGCGTTCCGGGAATTCCAATATTCTCTATTCTGAGCGGTTTGCAGGCTGAACAGGGGATAATGGAGAGTCTTGGAGGCCACCCGATGGCTGCGGGTTTCAGGATCCCGGAAAATAGAATCCCTGTACTGAGAGAAGAGCTGAACTCAGTTCTTTCCAGGGATGAGTGGAATGCGCATCTGGGCTCGGTTCTGTACATTGATGGTAAACTCGAGGAACAGGATTATAATGCCGAAACTGTCAAATCTCTGGAAATGCTTGAACCTTTCGGCGAGGGCAACAGAAAACCAGTCTGGATAGCAAGGGGAGCTTATCCGGTTCAGTGGAGGGCTGTGGGAAAAAATGCGGATCACCTCAGCTGCAGTTTCAGGATCGGTTCATGCGTTTACAGGGCCATAGGTTTCAACATGGTAAACAGACAGTCCATGTTCAACGGCAGGGTCGATCTCGCGTTCACTCTGGCTCTGGATACATACCGCATGGACGGGAGCATACAGCTTGTCCTCAAGGATATCCGCAAACATCGAAAGGTTGTTAATTGAAGGCTTCTTTTTCAGAGAGGATATCGGATGTTTTCAGCGGAGATATACTTGCCTCGAGCATTCCGGGATACTCAGCAAGACCCTCACAGGTGAAATTCGCCAGGGCGGTGGGTTCCGCAATGGACATGGGGGGCATTTATCTTTTTGAGGCCGGTACCGGAATCGGCAAGAGCCTTGCCTATATTGTTCCCGCCATCCTTTCCGGCAGGAAGATATTCATATCCACAGCAACGATAACCCTCCAGGACCAGCTGGCCAACAAGGATGCCCCGGCTGTGCTTTCGGCGCTGAATTCGGATGCCCTGGTCAGCGTGCTGAAGGGGAGAAACAACTATCTGTGCCTGAGGAAGTGGAATTCGGGAGGCCCGTCGTTTAAAATGGAGAGCGATTTCGAGAAATGGGCTGAATCCACTGAAGACGGTGATATTTCATCATTCTCTGATGAGATTCCCTCCGCTGTATGGAGGCATTTCAGGTCGGATCATCTGGACTGCACCGGTTCTTCCTGCCACTTCAGGGGCGCCTGTCATTTCTTCTGTGCAAGGAATCAGGCCAGGAAATCGGATATTCTGATTCTTAATCATCACCTGCTGGTGGCGGGATTGATGGCTGATGAGGTTCTTCCCGGAGCGGATGTACTTGTAATAGATGAGGGACATCGCCTTGAGGACGCAGCCAGTGAATGTATGGGGCTTTCACTCAGCGAAGGTATGCTTCTGCCGATTTTTGACGGAATTGCTTTCAGTAAGATGGATACGGAGAGAAAGGCCGCGCTCCTCAAGAAAGCCAGGCTTCTTGCAGCGGCGGTCGCTGAGCTTGCCGACGGTATAAAAGAGACCTCCGTATGGGATCCTGTAGAGCGCCTTGAAGGACTTGAAGAAGTTAAGATAACTGCAGAGCAGCTTGCCGCTGATACTGAGAAAACGGAGGAACTGCTGCCTGTATCCCAGACCGCTTCCGCGGTGGCTTTTGCAGCCGGGAGGTTCACGGAACTCAGCACTGAGGAACACTGCTGCTTCGTTGAAACCGGCAGAAAATATCCGATTCTGAAGGCTGTTCCCCTTGATATCGGACCGGATCTGATGGATACCGTGTACTCAAGGTTCGATACCACAATCCTGACCTCAGCTACACTTACCGTTGCGAATGAATTCGATTTCTTCCGCGACAGACTGGGGGCATGGGATGCCCGGACAAAGAGCTTCGGAAGCCCGTTCGATTACTCCTCCCAGGCTATTCTTTCGATACCGGACAACCTTCCTCCGCATGATTCCCATGAAGATCTTGCCATGGCTGCATGGCAATGGGGCAGAAGGCTTGCGGAGGTGCTGAACGGAAGGACACTCATGCTGTTCACCAGTTACAGGAACCTGAAGCTGGTAAAGCGAATCGCTGAGAAAGAACTTCCCCCCGACATAAGGCTCTTTACGCAGGGTGAGATGTCCCGAAGCGGTATACTCAGGGATTTCAGGGAATGCAGCAGGGCGATCATTCTGGGCACTTCCTCATTCTGGGAGGGAGTTGACCTGCCGGGGAGTATGCTTCAGGCGGTTATCATTGACAGGCTCCCCTTCGCTTCTCCGGGGCACCCGCTTATCAGAGCCAGAATGGATCTGATAGAAAAACACGGGGGAAGCTCCTTCGGACAGTATTCCCTGCCGTTTGCCGCTGTACGCCTGAAACAGGGTGTAGGCAGGTTGATCAGGTCACTTGATGACATGGGAGTAGTAATGATCATGGATAGAAGGATCCGTACGAAGAACTACGGCAGCGTATTCCTCAGGTCCATCCCCCCCTTTCGGATAGTGTCTGAAGATCAGGTTATGGATTTCGTTATGGAACACTGTTCCTCCTCCGGTGTATCATCAGTGCGGGATGCACAGGAAGGGTAAATGGCGGATAGAGACAGGTGCTTGCCTGAGATTATCTATAGTGCAATATTTGCCATCTGCTTTGCTGTACAATTCGTAACAATGCATTTCTGGCATAATCTGCTTCATGGAGGATAGAATAATGAGAATAATGTTTGCGACAGTATGCCTTATCCTGCTGGCCTGCGGCACCGCAGTTGCTTCCGGGGATGGGGAAGCTGCAAGAATCGGCATAGTACCATTCGGTTACAGCTGCTCTGATGCCCGATGGATAAGTAATAAGCTTTATGACGCTCTTAAGGATATTCTTGAGGACAGCCCCGAGTACTCCTTCATCTCGAAGGGTGATCTCGAAGACGCTTTTGAGGATCTGGGTTTCAATCCATCTGATTTTGAATATGGTGTACCGCCTGACTTTGTGGTGGATGCCGGTCTTGCTCTTGGAACTGAGATGATACTCTACGGCAATATCACTCCTGCCGGAGATGAATTTCAGGTTCTATGGAATGTCAGTATCACCGCTTCCGGCAATACTATTAATGCGGATCCCGCCATTGTTCCAAAGAACACCGACCCTGTGAAGGCACTCGCCGCAAGCATGATCGCAGATCTTTCTGAGCTGATCGGCGGCAGAACCCGGCAGGCGCTGGATCAGGCTGCGTTCAGTATCCAGATGAAAAACTGGTCCATGGCGATAATGTTTCTGAACCAGGCTCTATCCATTGACCCGACGCTGCTGGATGCAAGGTTTCAGCTTGCGGATATCTACCTTGAAGCGGATGTGGATTCAGTAGACCAGGCTCTCGAGGTTTACGAGGGTATTCTTGCTGAAGATGAAATGAACCCGAAAGCCCTGTCCGGTATTGGGAATGTTTACCTTGCCAATGATGACCCCGCCACTGCCAGGATATATTTTGAGAATGCTGTAGAGATCGATCCGGAGAATGCGGATGCCTATTTAGGGCTCGCGGAAGCTTACCAGGCACTTGGAGAGATCGATCAGGCAGTTGCCAGCTTCGAGACAGCGCTTGCAGGCAATCCTGGCAATCTTTCCATTAAGTTCCCCCTTTCTCTTCTCTATTACCAGACCGAGGAATACTCCAGGGCAATACCGTACATGGAGGAGATACTCGCTGTAAACAGCAACATGAACGGCTTCAGGCAGCGCCTTATTCAATCCTACCTCAAGGTAGGCGATTACGGCAGCGCTGCTGACCACGTGGTCATATATCTGGAATCGGATCCGGATAACTCGCAGAAGATTCTTTACACTGCCCAGGTTGAATCATGGGCCGGCAGAACCTCCAGCGCGGTTAACAGACTGGAATCTCTCATCTCCAGTACAGGAAACCGGGAAGCGTATATACTTCTAGCCACCATATACAGAGACAGCGGACAGCGCGGTTCAATGCAGAATGTTTTCTCCCGCCTCAGCAGCGCTTATCCGAACGATCCTCTCGCCAACTACATGATGGGGGCATTCTACTACCAGAGCGGTTCAACCAAGGCTCGAATATCGGAACTTGTTGCTGATAACATTCCCGTCTGGCGGGGAGCCATAAACGACCTGAATACTGCTATATCCTATCTGTCGCATGTAACCGGATACAGGGCAGGCAGTGCCCAGAGCATGATCTCGGCGGCAAACAATTCCATCTCTCTCTGTGAGGAGAAGATAGACAGGGTCGAGAGGTACAGTCAGTAAGCAACGCTGATTATCAGATTTAATCTATCGCCGGTTCTGAGTAGACCAGGCCGGCGATTCTCTGATATTCGGGAGAAGAACCAGTAGAGCCCATCGATATGAAGTGCAGGAATTTACAAATTATTCGAAAACACCATATTTTCCTGCTGCAGGGAAATGTTTTCAAGTATATCAACGATATCCGGGTCGTATATCAGACCGGTTCTCCTCTTAAGTTCGAGAATGGCGTCATCAACTGACTGGTTGGATAAATTTGCCGCGAAATTGCTCGCGACGGAGAGTATTCTTGCGATAGCGGGGATTGATTTTCCAATAAGTTTTTCCGGTTTACCGGAACCATCGTAATTTTCTGTCATATGTCTTATTCCCAGGAGTACTTCGGGGGGGAGCTGGAACTGGGTTCTTGCGGGATCCGATGTCGAGAAGGCCTCATGCCAGTCTTCCTCGGCCTTCTCCAGAATTGCAGCCGTCAGATGGAGCATGGCAGACATCTCAAGATCATCAAGCGCATCGGTTGCCATCCCCATTTCTCGTCCTATTTCTCTGGCAATATTCGCGACAATTCTGCTGTAACCGGCCTGTCTGCTGTCTGACATATCCAGTGAGTATACCATTGCCTCGAGGCACTTCCAGCCACTTTTAACCACACTGATCCTCAGTTCAAGGTTCTTCAGCACTGTTTCGGTCTGCAGTATGAAGATCTCAATACGTTCATTATCAAGCCTCGTTCTTGGCGAAGGCCAGACTTCAAGAAGAAGGCCTTCTTCTCCCTGTCGCGATATGGGAGCAATTCCGGAAGTTTCAAAACTGGTGGGATAAGTCATGGAGATGTTCTTCCAGGTTACTCTGACAGCATACGTTTCAGCGGCCTGATACAGGAAATTCGCAAGAATCCTGAGAGCTTCGATCGGGGAGTCCAGCCCGGTAAGGATTTCTGAATGCTTACCCAGCTCGTTCTCAAGAAATCTGGTCCTGGAGTATGAGCATCTTGCTCTGTCAAGAAGCAATGAGAGACCGGTCTGGATAACCAGCACCGTTGTTACCACGGTAATCAGATTCCATTCCCATACGCTTGAGGAAGTTAGTTTAGTCTGTACCGCCGCCGGGAGAAGAAAGAGAATGAAAAGTACTGGATAGACAGCTGATTTGATATTATTTCTGAAAGTCTGCTTAAAGCCTTTAGTTTCTGAGAATTCAATAACGGACTGAAGAAGTTGATTCAGAAACACCGCAAGCAGCGCCGAACCCGAAAGCGCTGCCGCAGTCAGATAATTACTTTCAAAAACACTCGTGCGGAACTGCTGAAGGATGAGAGTAGTGATCCTCAGGGAAAGAAGGCAGATAAGCATGAATTTCATTGAGCGGATAAAGCAGTCTCTGTATGTTTCTCCTATTCTGACCGTATGGATAAACATTCCAATAAAAAGAGCCAGAGTGAAGCCGACTTCCTGAAGGACAGTGTATCCGGTGAGAGCCATGTATCCCTGAAAAACAGGGAACAGGGTTACCTGATATCCTACTGTTCTGCGACTCTGCATCGATATTGTGAACACGAGCCCGACCCATATGCAGAAAAGCATGAAGTATTCATTGACTCCCCGAAGCGACAGGTGAAGAACAGGTATCCACAGGATAAGCAGAATCACAGCGGCTCCAGAGAACAGGGTCAATCCGCTGCCGGGTTCGTTCTTTATCATGCCATGTTCGCTTTTTCGTCCGACAGAATCGCTTCAAGCGCGGAAACGATTCTGGAATCGAATTTACTGCCCTTTTCTTCTATTATGACTTCAAGGGCGGATTCCCATCCGGATATTGAATGGTACGATCTATCACTTGTTATTGCGTCAAAAGTATCTGCTACCGCAACGATTCTTGCCATAAATGGAATATCTCCGTTGCATAGGCCATCGGGGTATCCCTTTCCATCAAGCCGTTCGTGATGGCTTCTGATTATTCTGGTTACCTCTTCGTAACCTGATAATCCTGAGACAATCCTTGCCCCTTCTACAGGATGAGCTTCCACAATCTCCCGCTCTTTCCTTGTAAGCAGGCCTCTTTTTGTGAGAATTGCAACTGGTATCGCCAGTTTTCCAATGTCGTGGAGTATTGCGGCGACCCGCAGAATCTGGATATTCTCCGGTGAAAGGCGCAGATTTCTTCCGAGAGAGCAGGAAAGGCCTGCAACTCTCAGCGAATGTCCGTGTGTATAATCATCTTTGGAGTCAGCCAGCCTTGCAAGCGTTACCGCAGCAGCCAGAAATGACCTCTCGCTTCGCAGAGAATGACCTACTGCCTCCCATGTATGACGCAGAAGAAGAACAAGATTATCAAGAAGGCTGAGTGGCATCCTCTGGAGAATGTTCTGTTCAGGGCCGGAAAGCACAATCATCAGGTCTCTGGTGTCCGATAATCCCAGGGCTGTTCCGGAGATATTGCTTACTGTGAAGTCCCCTGTAAATTTTCCTTTTGCAGGTAATGTGCCGTTGATACTGGATTCTTGCAGGCCGAATTGCTCATCCGGGCTCCACAGAAACCAGTCGAAAGCCCCGGAAGACCTTGTGAGAGCCCGAACGCCGCTGTCGGAATTTTCGAAGAGGCTGTCCTGAAGTATACCGAGAAATTCCCCGTATGAAGAGGATTCCATCAGGCGCGCGGCCATTCTGTCCTGACTGCTTATTTCCCTTATCCTCTCTGTATTCCACAGATGCTTCCTGTTAATTGACCTTCCGATGAACGAGAATCCGGTAAATCCCGCAAATGTCAGCGCTGCTCCGAGTATGCCTTCATTGTTTACCATGATAACAGTCATGATCGAGAGGGGGAGCGCGGCTATATACGAAATCAGCACCACAACCGATAGTTTGATGAAATCTGAACCCTTTTCCATGAATGCGGTGTTGATGATTATATCGATGAAAACGAGAATCGGCAGAACTGAGACAAGCGCCAGCTGACCCGGTACTTCCGGCTGAAGCTTCTGATAAAGAGCCGGACCGTATTTAAGCAGGGCAACCATAGTGATGGCGGTTGTGACGTACCGCCAGAATTCCCTGCCTGAAGACGCTTTTCGAAGAGCGGCGCCAGCCAGAACTGATGCAAGAGCGAAATAAACGGTTGGATCCTGTGGCCGGAGAAAGAAAAGAGAAAGAATAAAAACTTTATTCAGAGAGAACTCGAAAAACGGTGAGGTCAGCAGCGGCAGTCCACCTGTCAGGGCGCTTCCCATTGCCAGTATTGCAAGGGGTATCAGACAGTCCTGCAGTGTTCCTGCTACTGTTATAAGATTGATGTTACCGATAGTTTCGGCTATTTGAACCATCATTATTCATCCACTCCTGATGCGAAAATCTGGACCAGAACCAGCTGCCATTTATACTCGGAGGAATCCACGGCTCCGGATATTCCTGCATGGGTATAGGTTTCAGACATACAGGTCTGAAGATGGAACGGACTGATGAGGATCATGGACCACGCTTCCTGGTATCCTCTTCCTCTTCCGATGTTCTCGCCGTACACTGATATACCTTCCGGCAGGATTTCGGGCAGACTGATGGTATTCAGGCCGAAATGCGAAAATGAACCGGAAAAAGCGAGATTTCCTGCTCGTGTCGAAGCCAGGCTGTCAAGAGTTTTACTTGGCTCAAGAATCGGTATTTCCCTGCTTCGCCTGATATCGTTCAATTCATGAAGGATTTTATGGGGGCTGTCGGCTTCGGAAACAGGAATTTCGATTGTTCCTCTGAAGACATCCGCGGCGGTTCCACCCGCAATAACAGGAAAGAGCAGTGCGATAGACGGCCCCGAGGCGGTCTGCTGCATGACCTCTACCCAGTAGACGCCTTTCGAAAGAGTACTGAAGGCAAACCTTCCAGTTGAATCAGGGTAGATCTCAAGAACTTCCAGTTCCGGAGTACCCACGGCTGTCTGAGGGTCACTCAGCAGTTCGAACCCATCAAGGTAGAAGACAGCTTCAGAACCGGCTGCGACCGAGGGCTCCAGATTGTAAGGGAGACATTCCGGCTGAGGAGCGGTAACCAGGACAACATCCCCCCCCGGAGTCCAGGAGGCAGAACCGAAATATCCGCGTTTTCCCGTTGTACCCGCAAGAATTGAATTCAGTTCATCGCTGTCTCCCGGCAGAAGCTTCACGCTGGAAAGAAGGCCGAACCAGTTATTAGAAGCTGCCAGCACGAGCATTTCCCCACCTGAAGGAATGTATCCCATTAATGATATATCAGAGGCCAGGCTGTCCAGCTGCGGAATACGCTGAGACGGCATATCAGCTTCCGCTGTCCGCGAAAAGATGGATATGGATATCAGAGCTGCCGCGAAGAAACTGATTCTCATGGATTTCATTATACTTGGAAAATACTCTCTGGAGTTAAAAAGAAAAGAGGGATCTACCTTGAAGATTCTCCTGGTCCAGTCACCCACAGGACGTCCCGAGGCTCCGATCTATCCTATCGGCCTGGCTTTCATTGCCGGACAGCTTTCACACCATGAGCTGAATGGGCTGGATCTGAGCCTTAATAATGAGTACCGGTCGATGCTTAGAGAGTCAATCGAATCATTCAGTCCTGAGATCATTGCTCTCTCTCTCAGAAATATTGATGACAGCTCGTATCCAGTCACCTACTCCTATGTAAAATCTTTTTCAGAGATAATGGATGTTCTGGAATCATGGAAAGGAATCGTAATAGCGGGAGGTACAGGATTCTCCATCTATCCGGAAATTATCCTGGAGCGGTTTCCCAGGATCGATTACGGAATTCCCGGTGAGGGAGAGAAGATGTTTCCTGAACTGATCGATCACCTTGAAAAAGGCATCGCAATAGAAGGCTGGAGCGGGGGGAGGATGCTGCCCTGGAAACAGACGGATCTCAGCAGCCTGTCACCTCCGGATTACAGGTTCATTGATATTTCCCGCTATAACGTTCCTGATTCGATAGGCGTACAGAGCAGAAGGGGCTGCGCATTCAGCTGCAGCTACTGTACGTACGGCTATTTAAGCGGATCCACTTTCAGATGCAGGTCTGTAGACAAGGTTGTAAGGGATATAAAGGAGCTTGAATATCTGGGAGTTTCCCGGTTTGCGTTCATTGATTCTGTTTTCAACGCTCCTGAGGATTACTTCGAAGAACTCCTTTCAGCCCTCGAGGAATCTGACTTCGGAATATCCTGGAGCGCCTGGCTTGATCAGAATGTGACTCGATCTCAGCTTGTGAGGATGAAGGCCGCGGGCGCCGTCAAGGTGGATTTTTCTCCCGATGCGATTACCGACAGGGGCCTGAAAGAACTTGCCAAGAGGGGAAAGGCCGCGGATCTTCTGCCTGCTGTTACATTCGCGCGGAGGGCCGGGCTTCAGGTGGGGATCAACTTTTTTAACGGCAATCCCGGCGAAGGTTTCCTGGCATTTCTCAGAAAATTATGGTTCATGCTCAGGGTCAGATCTACACTCGGTTGGAAATCGACATTTGTGAATATCGGCACGATAAGGGTGTACGCCCATTCTCCACTTGCGGGATATATGAGAAGAAAAGGCATTGCTCCCGAAGACTGTACTTTTTTCGAACCTGTTTTCTACAGATCGCGCGGCCCGGGTGACTGGCTTTACAGGCTGTTCCAGCGGGTGCGGAGATTAAAACATGGCTAAACCTGAGCAGAGTTTCAGATTCGGTCTGATAGGCTGGCCGCTGGATTTTTCACTCTCCCCTCTCATTCATAAAGAATTTTTCAGATCAACCGGCCTTGAGGGTGAATATGCCGCTTACCCCGTTTCTCCTGACAGATTCAGAGAAACGGTTTCAGAGCTATTGGGCAGCGGTATTACCGGCCTGAATGTTACCTATCCTCATAAGACTGCGGCTGCCGGCATGTGCAGCGAATTGGAGGGCCATGCCCGAGATCTTCGGGTGATCAACACAATGAAAACAACCGATGGACATATTACTGGTTACAATACCGACATTTACGGTTTCAGCCGCTTCATCGATGAGTGCGGCCTCCCGGAGCCATTTTTCGTAACGGGCAGCGGAAGCGCTGCCCTGGCAGCTGATTACGCTCTTCATGAAAGACGCCTGCAATACAAACTCTACTGCAGGAATCCCTCTGAATGGAGTGGCTTCGCTTCCGCGGGAAATCTGAATGAGCTTAACGATTCACTAAGAACAGCTGACGCCGGAACGGTTGTAAACGCGACGACTCTTGGCTGGAGAGATGATGATGTCTTCCCTCTGGAGAAGTCACTTCTTGAAAATATGATCTTTGCCGACCTGAATTACAACAGAACCTGGCATTGGAGAAACGATCTGCGCCGTTTTGGAGTTGAAATATTTACCGGGGAAACCATGCTTGTGCATCAGGCAGCGAGGTCTTTCGAAATATGGACGGGCATCATGCCGGGAACCGCCGCGGTTCTTGAGACGGTGAGGAAAAAGCTGAAATGAAGAAGGGTTGTGATTGCCGTTGAGTATTGATGCGGGCTGGATTGAAAAACGTTTGAATGATGGATTCTCAAGGGATGATCTGAAAGCGGTTCTCCTGTCATCCGACGGGGAGGCTGATCTTCTGTACAGGGCTGCCCGGGAAGTAAGAAAAGAGCTGTTCGGGAACAGAGCCTTCATAAGGGCCGTCATAGAATTCGCCAACACATGCAGATGCAGTTGTGTTTACTGCGGAATGAGAACAGAGAATACGGAAATCCGCAGATTCACACTTGATCCCGATGAGATAGTATCCGTGGCCGGAATCGCCCTGGAGAACGGCATAAGAACCTTTTTTCTGCAGGCGGCGGAAAGTGAGGAGTACAACGCCGAGTGGCTTGGGGATGTTATTCGGAGAATATCCGATATGGGTATGATGGTGCTTCTGTGTGTCGGGATTCACAGGGAAGATGACCTTGACTACTGGTTTGAAGCCGGGGCCAGAAAATTCATTCTCAAACATGAAACCTCCACTAAAGAGCTGTTTGAAGAGATGAAGCCCGGCTTTCTGCTGGAGGACAGAATACACTGGCTTCGCGTTATCCGTAAACACGGGTATCATATCGGTTCCGGACCTCTTCTCGGGCTTCCCGGTCAGACGGTGAATTCTCTTGTTGATGATCTGATCCTTATGAAGGATCTGAATGTCGACATGTCGAGTGTGTCTGTCTTCCTACCTTCAAAGGGGACGCCTCTCGAGAACTGTCCTGTTGGTGATGTCGATCTGGGTCTCCGCTTCATAGCGGCCATGAGATTGTTTCTAAAGAACACACTTATACCGGCAACGAGTACTTTCGAGCGTCTCAGAAAGGATGGTCAGCTTCAGTGTTTTAACGCGGGAGCCAATGTTATCACCGTCAACATGACTCCACCAAGGTTGAGGGATGATTACGAGCTTTACTCCGAGCGATTCTATGTTGGTCTTTCGCATGCCCGGAAAACAATCAGAAGAGCCTGCCTGATAGAGACAACCGAGGCGGAACTGTTCAGGCATAATGGTTGAATAATGTAACAGCCTTTCACACAGTGTGCAGACCTCTGCACTTTCCATTGCCGGTGCCAGATAGATATTAGATATTTCAGGTAGTAAATATACAATAAGATCGGTACATTTCTGGCAAGCATTATGCTTCACTTGATAGTGTTATGAACAGCAATATGAATCGTTCAGCTCGAAACGCACCCGGAGGAAAAACCTCCGGCGCAGCGCTTGTTATTGCCCTTGCCGCTTCACTCGCTGTAATGCTGTCAGTTGCGCTTCTCTTTGGATACATTACCAGAGTTGTTGATCAGCAGGTATTTCTGGAACAGAGAACTCAGGCAGGACTAACCGAGGAAAGCGCTGTTGCCGCGCTATGCATGGACTTCAGAAACACTCAGGTATCCGACTTCAATGACCTTCCGGAATACAGTATCGGGGCGATGCGCACCACATTCACTCTCATGGAGACGGATGTTGTTACCACAAGAGAAGTCCGGCTCGCGCGTGAATCATCTGGTACAAGAGCAGTATTTCCGGCCGGGAAGTACATATTTCTGATCTGTGAATCAGAGAACCACCTTGAAATAGATCTCATCGACAGCGCTACTTTAATCAGTCTTGAAGGCTTTCCGATACATTTACCCGAAAAACCGGATGTCTGGACTGCCGGCGGTATTATCGATGATGGAAAGCCTCTGCTTATCGCGGCATTCAGAGAGGGAAAGGAAGACATCGTTTATACTGTCTTCAAAGATGCTTCCACGGAATCTTTTCCCGTGAATCTGCCTTTATGGAACAACTATTCACTGGTTTCCACCGGCTTCTACGATGATGAACCGGCTCTGCTCATTTCAAACGGCAGGAACAGGGCTCAGCTTGTAATGTCCGCTTCTGAAAGGATTCTTTTCGCCTTCAGTGAACCCGGAACATCTCCTGCTTTCTTCAGCAACGGCAGCTTCTACGGGGACATTGGAAACCTTCAGGACTCCCCTGATTCAGGATTCCGGATAGTTGATATTTTCTCCGGTGATTTTGACATGGACGGTACGGAGGATCTGTTCTGGGCCGGTCCGAACAGTTTTTCGTTTCTATCCGGTTTCAGAGGTCGTCTTTATCGTGATACACTTTCAGAGGGAACTCTCGTCGCCTGGGGCGCGATTGAGGGAACATTCAATCTCGCGGGAAGATGGATGCTGAATGATGGATCCATTGTCTGGAGAAAACTATCCTGGAACGGTTTTCAGGAGTACCCCGGAATCGGGGTACTCAGCCTTGACTGGGAAGGCAGGATCGAATCTTCGCGCGGAGTTATACTGGGTTCCTCGGACGGAGTGTTACGAACAGCCTCAACCATTCCGAGTCATTCTCGAGAGTATTGCCCATCAGGAGGAGTACTGATGAGCGATCTCGATGGTTCCGGAACAGATATTCTGTCTCTTGAAGAAGATGGATTAAGGATATTCATGAATCCCCTTAGCGGGGATGGACTGCATCTTTCACTTAGAGTGAGGACAGATGGAAACAAAGGTATGATTCTTGATAACATGTGGTGGATATCAATATATGGATACGGAGATGCTTCACGGGTTTACGCCGGAAGGGAGGGAGCCGGTGAAAGCTGACAGGCAGGGTATGACGCTTGTCGAAGTACTGGCGGCCTCGTTTGCTACTCTGCTGGTTCTGGGAACAGTGGCATTTGCTCTGAACTTTTTCGTCCGGGGAACCGTTAAAATAGAACAGAGGAGGAGCGCTCTTCTGATCGCAAATTCAGCTATTTCATCGTACAACTCCGGAAACCTTCCGGAAGCAGGGGTGTTTCTTGATACAGAGAATACCGGCGGAATTGAATTCAGAATACGAAAGACCGTTACGGCAATCTCTCCGAGTGTCCGGGAGTTGAGGGTTTCAGTAAATTGTGAAAATAATGTGGGTGTTGAACTTGTACGAAGATTTTACGGAATGGAATAATTCTGAATGGAGGATGATATGACAGAATTACAAATCGACTCTGGCAATCGGGGATTTACCCTGATTGAAGTGCTCATCGCGGCGCTGCTCCTTGCTATTATTCTGACAGGAATCGGGTTTTTCTTCACGAACATCATAAAGCAGTCAGATATCATGGATGACAGGACCAAGGGCATGGAACTCGCGAGGCAGGGCCTTGAGGAGATCCGAACCCTGGATATCAACTCCATGCCTCTGGGATGGACCACACCTGAAGACATAGACAAATTCCACAGACGTTTTAATATCTCGGGAGTTGACTCGCTTTATCCCAACGCAAGGAACGTTCGGTGCCTTGTTTACTGGACAGGCGCATCGGGCGCTGATTCCTTAAGTTTCAGTACTATATTTTAAGGTGGTGAAGAATAACATGAAAAATGCAGTGAACAGAATTCACAGGGGCATGACCCTTGTCGAAATCACAATCGTTCTTACAGTTCTTCTGGTAATCCTAGGAGCGGTATTCCTTTTCTTTACAAGAGGCAGCGAGGAGTTTGACTTCGCAAGAAGGCAGAATGAGCTGATAACCACAGGAAGGCTGGCTCTGGAGGAGGTAACCGACATAATCCTGTACGCCGGTTATATGCCTTCTCCTGACTGGAGCAACGATAACTGGCATCCGGTGGTATTGGCGGACAGCATCGAGTTTGAGTTCTATGCCGATTACGGAGATGACGGTGTTCTGGATGATACTGATTACCGTAATATAGAGGTTATAAATCAAAGGTTCGTAGTAACGGATCATGGCAGCTATGTACACCGGATAGGCAGCAATATCTCTTCCCTTGACTTCAGTTACCTGGATGAACTGTCCAATCCGCTTCCTGAACCTCTTTCCGCGACCGACAGGGATCTTGTAAGGCATATTCAGATAAACCTGATTCTGGTCGGCGAATACCGCAACAAATCGTACTACACCAATGTCTCAACAACAATATCACCCAGAAACCTTGGTGTTAACCACAACATAAACCCCGCCTTCGCCCCCCCCGATCCCCTTGAAGGCACCACGGTTTTCAATGTATGCGGAGCCGATACGATCCCCGCCCCAAACCCCGATGAAATTCTCATGATAAGCAGGATGGTAGACTGGGGGCTGACCATGGTTCCGCTTACCGACCTGCAGATGGCCACTTACGATTTCATTGGTAAAAAAATAGTGCTGATAGTCCTGCGCCACAGGGGGCCGACCGAATCCTTTCCCTATCCCGCCCTCTTCTACAACTATACCGGTATCGGAGATACGCTTCATATACCTGTTGTAACACTGAACTCCAAAGACGCGGTTGATATATTCTCCATGGGCAAAGTTGCCCTTGACACGGTGCTGCTTCAGATGACTCCGGCCAATGACTGGCATCCCGTCAATTACAGCCTTCCGAATGGATACACTACATTTAACGTTTACAACCCCACCTCAACAGGCATGCAGTCCGTTCTTGACAGTATCATCTACCCATCGCCGGGCGACACTTTGCTCACTTATCCGGACACCCTCTACTCAGGTTCGGGAGTATGCGTGAGGGACGAGAATTCCCCGAGAAGAAGAGTCCACTTCAGCGCCTACGATGCCAGTGAATTCACTGCCGACGGCGGCTGGAGGATATTCTACAATGTCATCAAGTGGGCCGTCGGCAGCAAACCGTCCCTTGGAACAGTGGTAGAGGAGGAAGACTTCGAATCCCCGGACGATTACAGTTCAGTGGATCCGGGTTATGGAGAAGATTCATACTGCTATGTTGTTACACCCAGAATTTCAATACCAAAGGACACTGTGCCGAACTACGACGCAATTCTGAGGTTCTCCCATTGTGGCTGGACGAGAAACAGGCAATGCGGCGGGTATCTTGATATATCCACCGACAGCGTCAATTGGACGCAGATCCCAGACAGTCTTCTTCTTGAAAAATATAACACTCAGCAGACAATGTCCGGTTTCCCCGGCGGCGCCGGCATTGATGCCTATATCAGTAAATTCGGCGGATACGAGACGACTAAACCTGAACTTACCTTTAATGAGGTATGTCTCGAGGATTACAGGGATGCCGATGTATGGGTAAGGTGGGTGTTCGGTGTGGAAGCCAAGATATCGAACAACCAGGACGGCTGGGTTTTCGATGATCCGGTGGCGCTTCTTGTGAACACGGACCCTACTGCAACCCCGGACTCCATCAGGATAGATCCCTGGGCCTCGGGAACCATGATATACCAGCCCAGATACTGGAAGCATCATAACTTTCCCACATTCAACGATGACTGGTATTACCATAATCTGCACGCAGTGGATTCCATCTACGCTCATGAACAGGGGTACGCGTGGACAACCTGGGGAGAGATAGGGTACATAGGTCCCTGGGAACACGGCGGAACCAATGATTCCTGGGAGATAGGAGTGTCAGTGTCGCCATTCTTCGTGCCTGACCCCGATCCAAGCGCGACTCCGCAGAACGGTTCCCATTACTGCGGTAACGATCTTACCTACGATGACGGGTTTTACAACGATTACGAAACATCATACCTTCTTTCCAAGAGGTTTGATATCTCGAACACCTCATCCTACAGTATCATTAACCTTGAATTCTACAGGTGCGTGCGGCTTGCCAGCAACGATGACGGATGGGTGCACCTCGGCTTTTCCACCGATACGCTGCCTCCGGATCCCATGAACCTGGGTTCATGGTATGAAGTGGCCGATTACCCGGGAAGCAATCATACCAACTGGGAATACCAGGTAGCCAATCTATCCCAGACTTTCACTGATGCTCTCGCGGACAGCGCCTATCAGCATTACTGGATAGCCTTCACTATCATTTCCGGCCCGAGCCTTGTAAGGGGAGGCTGGAATGTTGATAATATCAAGATATGGGGCGATAATATTTAGGGGGAAGAATCATGAAGAATAAAGCAAACAAAGGCACTGCCCTGATCATTGTTCTGATTGCCGCTATTGTATTGTCAATACTGGTGGGAGCCTTATATACGCTTTTCCAGTCCAATACACGTTCGCAGGCCTGGGCAAAGGAAAGAATACAGGCAAGGTTCACCGCGGAAGCCGGAACGAATCTGTCAATATACATGATAATGGAAGGAGCGGATGTACCGCAGGGTACCGATCCTATCAAATTCCTTCCTGAAACCGGGAACTGGCACGATCTGGGCAGTGAAATGGGCTGGGTTCTGGTATACGTTGATCCGCACGATAAAAACGCTGAAATCGCTAGCGCCAACGCGTACGAAGTAAGATGTCTTTCAAAAGTGCTTTCCGAAGATCAGACGCACATGTATGGAATAGCATCTTTGATACTGCCACGGAATTTCGCCGTATTCGCCACTTTCCTTAACCAGGCAGGCGGAGGATATTACGGAGATAACTACAGGTTCGACGGCCCCTTCCACAGCAACGAAGTTCCCTGGCTTTCAAGCGCTACACCAGACGGGGTTAACGATCTATGGGTCTATTCCATGTCAGTCGCGGCTGATCACTACCTCTACTATAACCCGAGTACCGGCGGACTCGAAAATGCCACCACTCCGCATCATAAGAACCTTTACATTCAACCCTATGAGAAGATGCTCATGGGAGAACCCTATTTCGCCCTTGATGTCGACCCGATACCCTTCGGTTCCGATGAGGTGAACTGGGAGGGGGCCTTCAATGCCGCGAACAGCGGAGGGCTGGTGCTGAACGGTCTCGACAACTTCACCCGGATGATACTCCTTGACAGCCTGCTTCTGGTCAAGCAGTCCAATATAGCCGACGTTGATACGTTTGACCTTTCATCGTACGCTAATCCGGTTGTATGGGTGAACAATGGGGACACCGAAACGGTATATCTGAAAACCGATGAGGAGCTTAATTTCCGGAACCACGGGTTAAGCGGTCTTCCCGATGGGCTGACCATAGGGGTTAACGGCAACCTTTCGGTTTCAGGGCCGATTCTGTACGGTAACATAGATCTCATGGACGAGGATAACACAACCCTGCTGGGGCTGATAGTAAAAGAAGGTGATTTCACGGTCGCGCTTGATCCGGACATTACCGGTATGACTGAATGGGGCGACGAGACCTGGGAGATCAAGACCAGCCACCACGACTACGACGGCATTGAGATCGACGCGGTGTTTATGGTTCTGGAGGGAAATTTTGAGCTGGAAGATGGCACCAATACACACTGGCCGAGTCCGGCAATAGACCTGGAGATAGTCGGAGGTTACATAGTGGAGAATGAGGGCATAACGACATGGTCTTATTCCGGCCAGACATGGGGTTACTGGACCTTTGTTACTTATGATCCAAGGCTCATGACCATGCATCCTCCATACTTCCCCCAGACAGGTGTGTGGGATACCGGGTACTGGGATGAGAGGCCGGATATGCATGATGTGGCAGATCCTAATGATCCAAATTGGATCGGACAGAATGGGGTTTAGCCTGGACGGAATCAATCAGTGACCGCTGTTGGTTTCAAGAACAGGAACGGGAGCCGCCGGGGGGTGGCTCTCGTTCTCGTGTTCGTTGTTACACTTGTAATGAGCCTGCTTGTTGCCGCCGTATACATCCTGTTTTCAGGCAATGTAGCTTCCTACGAATATGTGAAGGACAGAATAGGAGCCCGGTTTGCCGCGGAAGCCGGCGCGAGAGTGGCTGTGCATGAACTCTCACTTGAAACCGAACTGCCTGTGTGCACAGATCCTTTCCATATGCCCGATGACAGCAGCGGATGGATAACAATGCCGGGGATAGAGGAGAGGGCGCTTGTTGTAATAGATCCCCGTAACGTTGTTTCCAATCCCCGGGCCATCAGGGGAGTGGAAATCCGTACCAGGGGAAGCATGGGTAGCATGACAATGGATGTATCAATGCGCTACGCGCCTGACGCGCCATCAAGATACGCTCTGCTGGTGGATGAGGCCATACCTGCCGGATTTTTCACTGACGGCAGAAAAGTGGAAGGCCCGGTTCACTGCAACGGCGTTATCAATTTCAGCAGTGTATCCGCTGATTCAACCGGTGACCCTTTCGCGGAGGAGATATCAACGACTTCCGAAGAAGGCGGATTCCGATTCGCGGACGCGGGGTTTTCAAAGGTTCCCCATCCCGCCGGAAGCGCGGTATGGGTAAGGCCTTACCTCAGGCATCTTACGGGCTCCCCTGTCTGGACTTCATCCGCGAGGTCGGTGGATTTTGCGCGGGTAAGCGCTTATTTCAACGGGCTTTTAAGTGAAGCTTCGAAGATGGGAACCGTTGTCAGCGGTGTAAAGCGAATAATCATAGATGGAAACACCGTTTACATGAAGTCAGCGGACGACGGCCCTGTTACCCGCCTTGATCTTGAAGATGGCAAAAACCTTGTATTTATCCTTAACGGCAGCATGCCTGTGTATATCAAGTCCGGACAATCCATGGACATCCCCCTGACAATCGTGGCCACAGGTTCGGTATACATCTACGGGAATATCCGGGGGCCTGCCGCCGGAAGTAACGGCCCGCTGGCCATCGTATCCCTTGGAGATTTCATAATACCTTCCGATCCGGCTTTCACAGGCGCCACCGACTGGTACCCGCCCTGGGATATCAATACGGAGGCGAACCTCAGCGTAAGCGCATTTCTGGCCGCCCCTTCGGGAGAGCTCCGTTCGGAGAATATTGTGTATCCGCCGATAGAACTCTATTTCTGCATACACGGCGGCCTTATGGAGAAGAAGATGGGACGTCTAGGAAGCGGTATCAGCGGCTACTATCTTGCGATTGAATACGATCAGGGATTGAAAAATGTCATGCCCCCGTACTTTCCCATCCTTGAGAACTGGATAATGACCTCATGGATAGAAGACCCCGGCTACGGTGGAGGCAGTATTGACGACGACCGCTACTAGGGGCCGGGTCTCAATAGTTAGCATTATTAGCATTTGGGGTCAGGCTGGAATGCTCATTAACACCTTTGGAACGTTCTGTCTTGATAATATTGTTTATCGTTATTCTATGAAGGTTGATATGTGCTGATATATCCGTTTGACGGTAACCATAGACAGAATATGCGCAGAAGATGACTTTATTTCTGAATTCTTTAGTAAAGAATTCAGAATGCTCAAATAATTCGAAGAGTGTTGGCCTATATACATAACGCTGTTCGCGTGGGATACCCTTTCTATTTTTGAGAGATTTTAGAATGCTTTCTAGTGATGATAGGAATTTCTTGTTTCCAAGGAATGTACTACTGACCACATGAGAAAATGGCGATGGCTTGTCTACACCGTCAAGAACGAAATCTATGTAGTTCTTTCTTGCTTCATCAGGTTCTGTTCCGAAGTGAGAAAGAATAAGCTCGCTTCTTACAATTCGATCCTTTTGCTTGAATGTTCCGGTCATCTCTTTGAAGCTACTCCATTTGTAGTTACCTGGATGTTTCACCAATCCTGCTCTAATCGGGTTAAGTACGATATATCTGCATAGTTCAAGAAGGTAAGATTCACGTTGAACCAAAATAGAGTGAAACCTTCCCTGGAATACATGTCCGACACAGTCATGTCTCATATTGAAATACTGTGCATATGTTGAATGCAGCAGATGCATCCCATGAGAAATATTACCATCAGGTGTTTCAAAAATAAGATGGTAGTGTGTACCCATAATACAGTATCCGTAACAGATATAATTGTGTTGTGTGATTACATTGCTCAGAGTTTTCAGAAACTTTTGTCTATCCATGTCATCCAGGAAGATCAGCTTTTTGTTATTACCTCTGGAGTAGACATGATAGAGAGCACCAGGGAATTCAGTTCTTACTTGTCTTGCCATAACTATAGGGTACTCGAAAATGACCGATGATGCAAGTGGTCACCTGCATTTATCCGAGAGAGGCCTGACCCCAAATGCTAATAATGCTAACTATTGAGGCCCGGCCCTTTATGTTAACTTTCTCAGGTTGTCACTGAAAAGCCTGGCGTAGTCTCCGGTCGGGAATGCTGATTCCATTGCCCCTGCAGCAAGCGCAATACTCTCTTCCAGCGGCAGTGTGTAGCGCATTACTGTGAATTTCTTCCGGAAATCCGCCACCTCATCGGCAACATCTTCGCTCGAAATGATTATTCGGGCCATGAGTTCCGCCAGCTGGCCGAAATCGTCCTCATCCATCCCGAATCTTGTCATTTCGGAAACACCCGTTCTGATACCGCTTGAGGAGAGGAAAGTTTCGTCATCCGGCAGTGCCTGGTAGTTAACTATGATATTATTCTCCTGAAGACGGTCAGCGATCAGGGAGCCTTCTCCATGTTCTGCCACACGGATCACCACCTGATGTGTATGGGTATAACCGTCCGCGGGATCACCTTCCACCGCAAGGCCGTTATCCGCGAGGTGTTTCGCGAAAGCTTTCGCGTTTGACAGAACCCTGTTCTGATATTCATCCTTGAACTCGTTCATCTCGGTGGTAGCGACAAGAAGACCCAGAAGGGTGGCAAGATGATGATTGCTGGTGCTGCCGGGGAAGGCTCTGCTCGTGATATCGAGCCAGAGTTTCCGCAGGGGAGTCTTCTTAGCCATGTTGCTGACAATCACTCCTCGCTGAGGCCCGAAGAAAGTTTTGTGAGTCGAGCCTGTGATCACATCCGCACCGTCGGCCAGCGGAGCCTGGAATGCTCCGTAGATTCCGAGCACATGAGCCATGTCGTACATTATAACCGGCCTGTCTTCCCAGTCGGCTACTTCATCCGCAAGTTCTTTGACCGGCTCAGGATAGAGGAACATGCTTTTTCCGAAAATAACAAGCTCAGGGCGTACCCGGCGTACCGTTTCCAGCATCTTCGGCACGTCCATCCTGTACGGATTACTTTCCATCACAGGAAAGTTGACGCAGTTCTCCCTGCCGGTTTCAGGATCGATATCAACGAAATTGAAAAGCGCTCCGAATGGCTGGCTGGAGAGATGCCCCCCAAGCTTCAGATCGTTGTTCATGACGGCACGCAGTTTTCTGAAGGTGCCGTCGGGAGTGGATCTGTTGACGAATTTGGTCACTCCTTCGAATATGACCGCGTTTGCCATCTGTCCGCTTATGGTTCGTAATTCAGCTTCCGAACACTGGAAATACTCCTTTACCGCTTCTACGGCCTCTTCCTCTATTTTTCTGATAAAATCGGTTCCGTGATAGAAATATACGTCCCTGCCCTTCATCCTTTTATGCTCGGCGTATCTGCCGGCCGGATCGCACAGTTCGCAAATTTTAACAAGAGGGCTGGGAGTATTCTCAGATGGAATGAGATTAATGCATTTCCTCTGTCTCCATAGATTATTCTCCCTGATTCTTCCGAAGAGGTTGTCCATCTTTTTCGACAAGTCAGCCATGATTCAGCTCCTTATTGGTTTCAAACAGGCTTTACACAGTTTCAAGCGATCCTCTTACAACGTCAGGCGAAAGCACAATAATGCAGGCTCCCCGATGATTATCCAAATCTCCGGTGATCTCCTCGATCGAAGTTATTATTTCGTCAAGGGTATCACCCGGAACGAGCGCGAGAATAGTTCTGGGCTCAAGCTGGGAACTGCCGAGTACATCAAGGAATCCCGCGAAAACAGGCGCTCCCGAAAGGATCTGCCCCATCATGTCTCCTTCATGAGTGATGGCTCCGGGAAGGCCCATTTCCAGAAAGAGCTCAATTATATCGTTATAGACTTCCTCCTCCTGAACGACAACCATCAGGAGCCTGTTAAAGGTTCTGTCCTTGCTGGAATCAAGGGCAGTTGCCGGAGCAGCGTGATACAGGAAGGCTTCACTGAGGGCGTACGAGGTCGAGCTGCTTAACATCTCATATCTGGATTTACCGGCGCCAAGTACTCTGCTGGCCGCCGCAAGCAGCCTCAGATGCATCTCCGGCTCTTCAGGCGGGCCTACAATAGCGCAGAATACATGCACACTTCTGTTGTCCATGGCGTCGAATGCCACACCTCTGGTTGAAATACCCAGGGCAAGCGCGAAATCCTTCATGCCATCAACTTTGCAGTGTGGAATAGCGATTCCTTTGCCGAAACCTGTAGACCCCATTTTTTCTCTTTCCAGAAGGCCCCGCTCGATCTCCTCCGGATCGGTTCCCACAGCGTTCGGGGATGCTGCGAGAAGCCCTGTAAGGCTATTGATAACTTCTTCTTTTGTTTTTCCCGCAAGATCGATCGTGCAGGATTCCAGCGGCAGGTATTTTGAAATATCCATTGTTTACTCCAGTTTGGCGCCGTGCAATACAGCGTACCTCGAAAGCGGCGGCCCGGTAAGTTCATTAAAAAGTACTGAGAACAGCACAATGTTTATCAGGGTGGTTGTGATCTCATGATTTACTGCAAAATAGGGCATCGTATCAAGAAACAGAACAAGGCCTATGGCTACACCGGCCTGTGGGAGCATTCCATAACCAAGATACTTTCTTATCAGAGGGTCAGAGTGAGCTGCGGCTGCTCCGATATGCACCCCTATAAGCTTCCCGGCAGCCCTGGCAAGAACATAGATTCCACCCATCAGCAGGATATGAGGCGAGGTCAGGACGGCCATATTCAGTTCTGTACCGGCAATCGCAAAAAAAGCTGCATACAGGGGAGGAGAGATCAAATCAAGGGTATTCACGATCCGGAGGGTTTTCCTTGACAGATTCGCCAGGACAGCACCTGCGGCCATACTGGCAAGAAGCGCGCTGAGATGGAAACTGTTCGAGATCGCGGAAAGAATGAGAATCACTCCCAGTGATATTATGAGGATTTCGTTGACTCTTTTTCTTTTTCGGGTCAACAGATGCAGGAGCAATCCTGCTATGGCTCCGAGTACAAGAGATGAGATGATTTCAATGAAAGCATGGAAAACCGAATGCGCAAGACCGGCGGCTGAACCGAGGGAATTACCCGCAATAGCCGTTATCGTCGCGAAAAGAAGTATACATCCCGCGTCATCGAGAGCCACTACTCCATAGAGGTAATCAACAAATGGTCCCCTGGCCTTGAGTTCCCTGATAATCGCAACTGTCGCCGCAGGCGCTGTTGCCGATGCGATAGCTCCAAGAATTGCCGCGAATTCCAGCCTCATTCCCGCAATGACCAGACCCGCTGTGACAAGTGTAAAAGCGCCGAAAAGCTGGAAAAGAGTAATTATGACCACCGGCCTGCCGATGGATCGGAGTTTTTTCAGGCTGAATTCACTTCCGATCACCAGGGCGATAAGGGCCAGGGCGACCTCGGTTATCGTGGCAAGGGTCTCATCAAGGTCTTCATGAACAAGGCCAATGCATGAAGGGCCCAGAAGAAGGCCGGCGAGTATAAAACCGGTGATGGCCGGAAGCCGCGCTTTCTCGGCAAGTCTTCCCATGAAATAACTCCCCATGAGAAGAATACCTACTCCGAATACGATATGATGGCTGAAAACTTCCCGCAGTTCCAGCAGATAACCTGATATATCTGAAAACATCAAACCTCCAAAACTGGAGTCTGTCCGGGAATAGACATAGAGTGGAAAATGCTCACAATCGAGATAGAATATTCACAGATTCAAGGATAATATTGACTATATTTAACGCAAATATGTTGACATTATAGCCGAATATGTGTGTATTATGTCAATGCTCTACTTTTCGGACAAACTCCAAGGCACCAGAATAATTCGGTGATGCCTTCGGGTCAACCTTAGGAATCATGCGGGAAAGTCTTATATTCCCGTGGCTGCGGATAAATGATGATACTGAAATGAAAGGTGAGAAGCTGTGAATCTTGAAGAGATACGAAAAGGCTATTCAGGGACATCCGACAGGCTTGCAAGACTAAAGGAGGGTCTTTGACTTCGCCAAACTTGTAGAGAATGAGAGGAAACTCAACAAGGTGATGGCTGAACCGGGTTTCTGGGACAGCAGGGATAGCGCTATGAAGACCATTGAGGAGAACAAACAGGTTCAGGGATGGCTTGATCCCATTCGCGTATTGGAAAGTAAGCTCGATAACGTGAACATCGCTATAGAGCTGCTTGAAAGCGATTCCGATGAAGAGCTTCTGAATGAGAGCGCGGACAATCTCTCCGCAATTGACGGGAAGCTTGACAGGCTGGAATTCATACAGATGCTTTCAGGTCCGCATGACAGGAACGATGCAATACTCACAATCCGTTCCGGTGCCGGGGGACAGGACAGCCAGGACTGGGCTGAAATGCTGATGAGGATGTACATTTACTGGGCTGAAAAACAGAATTTTGATGTTGAAATACTCAGCTTAAGTGAAGGTGGTACGGAGGGCGGCATCAGAGAAGCCACCCTGACAGTTAAAGGTCCATGGGCTTACGGGTACTTAAGGGCCGAGGCCGGTATTCATCGCCTTGTCAGGAAATCACCCTTCGACCAGAACCACAGGCGTCATACAAGTTTTGCTTCGATCTCTCCGCTGCCTGACATAGAGGATGAAATAGAAATTGAATTAAACGATGATGATATCAGGGTAGATACTTTCAGAGCCAGCGGGGCAGGCGGTCAGCATGTTAATAAAACAGATTCAGCTGTGAGAATGACTCATATTCCAACCGGAATCGCGGTTACATGCCAGAATCAGCGGTCACAGTTCAGGAACAGGGAGGTAGCCAGGAAAATCCTGAGGGCAAGGCTGTATGAGCTCGAAGAGGAGAAGAGGCGGGAGGAGAAAGCCAAGCTGGAGAAAACGAAGAAGGATGTATCGTGGGGTAATCAGATAAGATCCTACGTCATGCATCCTTACAGAATGGTAAAGGATCACCGAACCGGAATTGAAACGTCCAGTATTGATGATTTCCTTTCCGGCGAAATCCAGGAATTCATTGAGGAATATCTGAGAAAGAGCAGTAAGAATGAGTGATGACAGGAACTCGGTAAGAGAGGAAAAACTCCTTCATTTTAAGGAAGAGCTTGGTATTGATCCTTACCCCGCAGGATGCCTTGAATCGGAGCAGATTACCAGGATAAGGGATGCGGGCGAAACCGAAGACAGCGTAATTGCCTCGGGAAGGCTTACCGGCAAACGGGAGCATGGAAAGACGGTATTTGCGGACATGCGGGATGGAACAGGATCGATCCAGCTGTACTTCGGCAAAAAGATACTGAGCGACAGCGACTGGTCTATGCTGGGGCTTCTCGATCTTGGTGATATCGTTCAGGTGAAGGGATCCGTCTTTACCACCAGGATGGGAGAGCTTACTCTCAGATGTGAGGAACTGGATCTGCTCTGTAAAAGTCTGAGGCAGCTCCCGGTTGTCAAAGTGGATGCCAGTGGCGTGGCACATGATGAAGTTACCGACAGGGACTTTCTCTATCGTCACAGGTGCGTGGACCTTCAGGTGAACCCTGATTCACTTGACAGATTCGTAACCCGGAGCAGAATCATATCCGCTCTGAGGTCATACCTTGATTCCAACGGATTTCTGGAAGTTGAAACACCTGTACTTCAGCCATTGTACGGAGGCGCGGCGGCAGAACCCTTTGAAACCATGTACGGAAGCATGAAGCAGCAGTTCTATCTCAGGATAGCCACTGAGCTGTACCTCAAACGGCTTATAGCCGGCGGGATAGACAGGGTGTACGAACTGGGAAAGGATTTCAGGAATGAGGGAGTGGACAGGACACACAGCCCCGAGTTCACTCAGCTTGAATTGTACGAAGCCTATGCGGATTACAATGTAATGATGGAAAGATTCGAGGATATGATCCGCGCTGCAGCCGATGCTGCCGGTCACAGTGACAGTATTGTGTACCGGGGAACCGAGTTCGATCTGACTCCTCCGTTCAGGAGGATTGGTTTCATGGATTCTCTTCGGGACGCAAGCGGTGAGGATCTTTTCTCCTGGGATCCGGAGGATCTAGGGAAACTTATGGAAGACAAGGGTATAATCACCAAGGCGAATGATCGTATTACAATGCTTGACAAACTCTTTGATCATTACGTTGCCCACAGGATCCAGCAGCCGACCTTCGTGATCGATTATCCTGAAGAGCTTTCTCCGCTTGCGAAGCGTAAGGCGGACAGTCCGGGTGTGACCGAGAGGTTCGAAGTATTTTTTGCAGGGCTTGAACTTGCCAACGCTTTCAGCGAGCAGAACGACCCCATGCTTCAGAGGAGAATTCTGAAGGAACAGGCCGAAGCCGGCTTACACAGGAAAGGCGAGCTTGATGAGGATTTCCTGTACGCTCTTGAAACCGGCATACCGCCTACGGGTGGTATGGGGATAGGCATTGACCGGCTTGTGATGATATTGACGGATACGGGAAAAATAAGGGATACCATCCTTTTCCCGCATTTAAGACGGAACGATTAGTGAAGTTTTCGCTGGTTATCCGTATTGCGATGCGACAGATATTCAGCAGGTCTAATTCGGGTTTTGTAAGAACTGTGTCTTCTCTATCCATTGCTGGAATCGCCATTGGGGTCGCGGCGCTCGTAATACTGAATTCTTTCATGGACGGATTTTCGACATCCATACTGAAACAGCTGTCCTCCATTCATCCCCCGATGGAGGTAAGGATTCCCGGCGGATTCCCGCTTGAGCCGGACGATATTCGCTTTGCTGCAAACCTGGCCGCGATGTCGGAGAATATCACATTCATTTCACCTGTGCTTGAGAAAACTGCAGTTGCCGCCGGAAACAGCGGAGACGTTGCCGGAGTTCGCGTAAGGGGAGTGGACTGGGATGTTGAACCCTCCCTGGTATCCGGAGAGAGACTGAGTAACCTTAACATATCCGGACAGGGCGCTGTTGCTGTTCTGGGTACAGCGCTTTCCGAAAGGCTCGGTGTCTCGCGGGGAGATACCATCAGGCTTGCTTCTACCGATGCCACGCAGTTTTCAGCTATGGGCAGGCTGCTTGTTGATACGATTGTTTCTGTTTCTGTAAGCGCCGTAACGGATTTCGGAATTGACGAGTACAATTCAGCAGTAATAATTACAGATCTGACAACCGCTTCTCTTCTCTTCAGAGATCCGGTTTCGGCAACCTCGCTTAGTGTAGGCCTATCGCAGGAAGCGGATCCGGTAAGTGAAGCCGAGAGCATGTCCGCCACACTGAGAGAATCCTATATTGCGGGAGAAAGCGAATACATGGTCTGCAGCGCTTTCATCTCGACTCATCGAAATCTTTTTGCGGCCCTGGGACTTGAAAAGTTGGGAATGACCATCGTACTGGCGCTGATAAGTGTTGTGGCTATGCTGAATCTTCTCAGCGCTCTTAACATGATCGCTATTGAGCACAGAAGGGACACCGGGGTGTTAAGGTCAATGGGAGCGTCTCCTGAAATGATAATATCCACAGGATTGATGCAGGGTGGTATTATCGGCCTGAGCGGCGCACTGGCGGGAAGTATCTTTGCTGTGGTTGCTATTACCCTGATAAACAACTTCTTCCCGATAAGGCTTGAAAGCAGTGTTTACTGGATTGATGTGCTTCCGGGGCAATTACAGCCGCTGCTTATATTGAGTATAGGGTTCGCAACCGTCGCTGCATGCTTTATTGCCTCTTTATTCCCCGCTCTGCATGCAATTAAAGTATCACCGTCAGAGGCGGTAAGATATGAGTAAAAACAGCAACCCCGTTCTGTCCGCAGTTGATATATGGAAGTCATACGGAAACGGCGCTACTTATCTTTCGATAATCAGAGGAGCCTGCATCGAAATATCGGCCGGAGAAGTCGTATCGATCGTTGGGCCGAGCGGTTCAGGCAAAAGCACTATTCTGCACGTTTGCGGAGTTCTTGACCCGCCTGATAGAGGTACCGTATCCGTCGGCTCCATGGATGTATGGTCAGTGACTGAATCCAGAAGGGCAAGAATCAGGAACAGTGAACTGGGGTTCATATTTCAGTTTCATCATCTGCTGGATGAGTTCACACTGATGGAGAATGTGGCGATGCCGTCAATGCTGGCTGGAAACTCAAGGAAGGATGCCCTTCATTCGGCAGCGGAACTCCTGAAGGAAGTCGGCCTGTCCGACAGGGGCAAGCACTTCCCTTCGGAATCTTCCGGAGGGGAGCGACAGAGGGCTGCAGTGGCCAGAGCATTGATACTTTCACCTTCTGTCGTGCTGGCTGACGAACCGACTGGAAACCTTGATTCCGCCAACAGCAGTATCGTGGAAGATCTTATGTTCGAACTTGCGGAAAGAAGAAACCAGGCTTTCATTATTGCGACCCATAGTACTGAACTTGCCGGGAGGGCTCACAGATGCCTCACACTGGATGATGGCATCCTGCGATCCTGAGATTGCAGAGTCTTTTCTTGAGGATTATCTTTCAGGAACAAAGGATCACTATTTTGGATAGAGCCATCCCGAAGCCGGGTATGTTTTGTAAAAGGAGAATAAGTGCCGGAAAAACTGACAGAGAAAGCACGGGCTGCCCTTGAAATTGCTGTTAATGAAGCTGAAAGGTCGGGACAGAGTAAAGTAGCCTCCGAACACATTCTGTTCGGCTTGATCTCCGTAAAGGGTTCTGCGGCTCTGATTATTCTTCACGAGCTTGGAGTGAGGATCGGTGTGCTTAGAACAAGGCTTGAGAATCTGATGCGAAGGCCGGTGGCAAACGAGATAAACCTCAGGGAGATCGGCTGGACCACCAAAGCCCGTCTGGTAAGGCGTGAAGCCGGCAGGAGAGCCATTAGCAGCGGGGCGGTTGAAACCGGTACGCATCATCTTCTTCTTGCTCTTCTGTGCGTTGGAAACTGTCAGGCGTCCAGTATTCTAAGAGAAAAGGGCGTATTTCTGAAGACTGCTGAAGAAGCGGCCGCAGAGCTTCCGCCTCATATTGAATCAAGCGGTGGTGAGAAACAGAAAAGTATTCAGGAATTACCGGGAATAGACTATTTCTGCAGAGATCTGACCAGAATGGCCAGAGAGGGAAAACTTGATCCTGTTATCGGCAGGGATAAGCAGATCAACAGGGTGATTCAGGTGCTCTGCAGAAGGAAGAAATCCAACCCTATTCTCATCGGTGAACCGGGTGTCGGAAAAACGGCGATAGTGGAAGGTCTGGCGGGTCTGATAGCGCATGGTAAAACACCCAATCTCCTTGCTGGAAAACGGATACTCGCCCTTGACATGGCCGCCGTTGTCGCGGGAACAAAATACAGAGGACAGTTCGAACAGAGATTGAAGAAGCTTCTGGCCGAGATTTCCGCCTCCGGTGATATCATTCTTTTTATCGATGAAGCCCATGTACTCGTTGGAGCCGGCGCGGCCGAGGGAGCCATGGATGCCGCCAATCTTCTTAAACCGGCCCTTGCGAGGGGTGAATTGAGATGTATCGGAGCCACAACACTTGATGAATACAGGAAGCGTATTGAAAAGGATGGAGCGCTGGAGAGAAGATTCCAGCCTGTTCCTGTTGATCCTCCTTCAGTAAGCGAGACGATAGAGATTCTGGAAGGCCTCAGGCACAGGTACGAAGAACACCATGGAACTGTATATACCGATGAAGCTGTTCGGGCTGCGGCGAAACTGGCCGCAAGATATATCAGCGGAAGGTTCCTCCCGGATAAGGCCATCGATGTCCTGGATGAAGCGGGGGCGAAGAACAGAGTATCGCATTCCATTCTGCCCGATCATATAAAGGAAATGATGAATGATCTGGCGGAACTCAGGGTCAGAGCGAAGGAAGCATCACAGAAAGAGGATTTCGAAAGTATCCTCAGATTGAAGGAAGAAATCGAGAATCGCGGGAAGGAACTCGCTGAAGCACGTTCCAGCTGGCTGGCCGGTCTTCATGTTTCTCCCGTTACAGAACAGCAGGTAGCCGAAGTTGTCGCGGATATGACAGGCATTCCGGTAAGCAGGGTCGGGAAGAGTGAAACTGCCGGGCTTCTGGATCTTGAAGACAGGCTTGAGGCCAGGATTGTCGGGCAGAAGGAAGCAATAGCCAGCATAACCAGCGCCATCAGGCGCAGTCGTGTGGGGCTGAGGGATGTGAACAAGCCGGCTGGAACATTCCTTTTCCTTGGCCCTTCGGGAGTAGGAAAGACGGAGACCGCAAGGATACTTGCTGAACTGGTATTCGGAGATCCGTCGGCTCTGATAAGGATCGATATGTCCGAATTCCAGCAGAGTTTCTCCGGATCAAGACTGATAGGTGCGCCTCCCGGATACATAGGATACGATGAGGGCGGACAGTTGACGGAAAAAGTCCGGAGAAGACCATATTCCATTGTGCTTCTTGATGAAATCGAAAAGGCTCACACTGATCTCTACAACATGCTGCTGCAGGTATTGGATTACGGCAGAATGACCGATAACTACGGCAGGGAAATAGATTTTACGAACACTATTCTGATAATGACCAGCAACATCGCCTCCAGAAGCCTTCTGAACGGCGGAAAACTTGGGTTTTCATCCGGCACGAAAAAAGCTGAAATAGAACGCATTGACGGACTGGTAATGGATGCAGTGAAAAACCATTTCAATCCCGAGTTTCTAAACAGACTGGATGAGATCGTAGTATTCAACCCCCTTGAGTTCCGCGACATGGAGAGGATAGTCTCCCTTCAGATGGAGGATGTTGAGGAGCGGGTGTCTGAACTCGGTATCTCACTCATCCTATCACCCGAAGCCGTAACACTCATAACAGAAACCGGTTTCGATCCTGAAGCCGGCGCACGGCATATAAGAAAAACGATAAGAAGATTGCTTGAGGATCCGCTTACCGATGCTATACTGAGAAGTGAATTCTCATCCGGCGACACTGTCCTTGCTGTCAGGGATGGCAACCGTATCGTTTTTAAAGTCCCCGGAGAAAATAGTGAAGAAGAAATCAGATCGAACACAATACAGGGAAGAGTTGAGAATTGAGATTTAGTACAGCATTACTGACAGTTGTGATATCAGCATCACTGGCGCTGGAGATCGGTTCTGTGGAAGTTGTCGGCAATTCTTTTGTAAGCAGTGACCTTATCACAAGAGTTTTCGGGCTGGAGACAGGGGATATTTATAATCCTGCTGCAGTCAGCAGGGGAACAAGGGACCTTTTCGGACTCGGTTATTTCAGTAACATCGAGATACAGGCGGACACAACCGGAGGAGTTGCTGACCTTCTCATAGTCATAAACGAGAACAGACTGCTCAGCAGAATTGAATTCAGTAATCCGGGATGTCTTGATGAGGACGATGTTCTGGATTCCCTGTCACTTTTCCCGGGCCAGACCCTCTCACCGGGAGAGGTTGAGGAAGCCCGCGCGGTGGTGCTGCATTTTTACGCTGAAGATCACAGACACGAGGCAGTGGTTACATCCATGTGGCTTGATCCGGACAGTGACAACAGGAGTGTACTGCTGTTCGAATGTGAAGAGGGTCCGGACATCAGGGTCGGGGAGATAGACTTTTTCGGTAATACGGCATTTGATGATGGAAAACTCCGCGGCGAGATGGATACAAGGCAGGATTCATTCTGGCGATCCGGAAGGTACAGAAAAAGTGAATTCGATGCCAGCCTTGATTCAGTAATCGCGTTTTACCAGGATCATGGATACCCCGAAGCCGGGATTCTTGATGTTGAACAGTCAATGCTGGAAGACGGCCGGCATCTGAGGTTTGAAATCACTCTGGATGAGGGAGAATACTACACTTTCGGCGACATTTCATTCTCCGGCAACGAAGCCTTTCCGGATTCAATACTTGTATCGGTCATGGATATGGAGCCGGGAGATGAATACAGCAGAAAAAAAATGCGCTCATCCCTGATGACAATGTATGAACTCTTTCAGGAACTGGGATATTTCTATGCGGGTATCGATCCGGTTGTAACATCCGGCGAAACGGATAATACTCTTGATGTTGCCTACATCGTGACTGAGGGTGAAAGAGCCCATGTCCGCAGGATAGAGATCACCGGGAATAACAGAACACTTGAAAATATTATCAGAAGGCAGTTAACCGTATATCCCGGTGACATGTTCCAGCGCTCAGCTCTTATGAGGAGTTACAGGAATATCTATTACCTGAATTATTTCAGTAACGTTGGTGTGGATTTCCGCTATCTGCAGGATTCACCCGATGTTGACATTGTATTCGATGTGGAAGAGAAAACGACCGGCAAGGCTGGAGTTGGAGCAGCATACGGTGGAGGAACCGGATTCAGTGGATTCCTTGAGCTGGGCGAAACCAACCTCTTCGGCCGCGGACAGAGCCTGACCTTCAATTACCAGTTTTCAAAAACCCAGAATGATGTTCAGATAAGTTTCAGGGAGCCATGGTTCAGGGATACACCTTTATCTCTCGGTGGCGAGATATTTCATACCACCTACAATAAATCGGAATATGACCGCCGCAGGACAGGGGGAGCTATTACTGTGGGGCGTCCTCTTCCCTGGGTGGATTACGCTTCAGCTTCCATAAAGTACAGCCTTGAAAAGGTCAATGTATTTAATATTACGAGTGATACAACAAGTTATTACTACTCCCTTCGAAATACGGATTGGCCAAGGTGGACAAGTTCGGTCAGGCTGAATTTCACAAGAGACAGCAGGGACAGACAGATGTTCGCGTCCAGAGGTTCCCTTAACAGCCTTACAGGAGAGTTTGCCGGCGGCGCTCTTGGCGGGAACATTGGGTTCCAGAAATATCTCATTGATTCAAGCTGGTATGTGCCGTCATTCTGGAGGTTTATCTTCTTCCTCAGGGCAAGGCTCGGGATGGTGGCATCTCTGGATGGCAGAGAACCTCCGGCATACGAATACTTTGAACTCGGAGGGACTGGTTTCTATGGTGTCAGAGGATACTCCACCAACAGCATTACTGCCCGGGACGGTTACGAAACAGTAGGTGGAAAATCGATGCTTATTCTTAGCGCCGAATACAGATGCCGGATCATTGATCAGATCCAGCTGGCCGTATTTGCCGATGCGGGGAACACCTGGGATTCATGGTCTTCCAGCAATTTTTCCGATCTTAACCGGGGTGCCGGAATCGGTATCCGGATCGAAGTACCTATGCTGGGTGTTATCGGGTTTGATTACGCTTACGGTTTTGATGGTCCTGAACGCGGCTGGGAACCGCATTTCCAGTTTGGCACAATGTTCTAAAAATATACGAACCAAACCCTGAAACCCCTGGATTACCGGTTTATTCAGACTGACCGTTTTATATTTGGAGGATTGCAGTTATGAAAACAGCCCTGTTTGCAGCTTTCGCTGTTGCTTCTCTTCTTGTGGCGCAGACAATTGTGGTAATAGATTCGGACAGGATATTCGATAACCTGGGTGAGGTGACCGATGCCACCGAACTGCTGGAAAAAGAGATCCGGGAGTGGGAAGCTCATTCTGATTCGCTTCAGGAAGATATCGATGCCATTCAGGCTGATCTTGAGTATACAATGATAATGAGCCCTGAGCGAAGAAGGGAGAGAGAAGAGCTTATTGAAGAGAAGTCCGCGGAGCTTCAGGCTTTTCTTTCGCGGACATTCGGCCCCGGAGGTCTCGTTGAATCGAGAAACAGTCAGCTTGTCTCACCAATAGTGGCAAGTATCAACGAAGCAGTTCAGGAGCTGAGCATCGAGGAAGGTTATGATATAGTATTGGACACGTCGGGTGGACTTGTTGTATATGTATCCAATTCTTTGGATATAACAGACATGGTTCTGGAAAAACTATCTACCGGAGGCAGTGACTGATATGAAGTTATCCATCCTGGCCACAAAGCTGAATGGAGAACTTGTCGGACCGGATGGAGATACTGAAGTAGCTGGTGTGTCTACACTTCAGGATGCACAGCCCGACCAGATCTGCTATTTCGGAAACAGATCATATAGGAAATGCCTTAAGTCCACCAGTGCCCTTGCTGTCATAACGAGTGAAAATCTTGAATCCTCAGCCGCGAACCTTATTCTGGTGCAGAAGCCTTATCGCGCCTTCAGAGAAGCACTTATTTTATTCAGACATGATACGCAATCGGGCTTCACAGGAATTCATCCGACTTCCGTAATTCATCCCGATGCTGTATTGAGCGCCGATGTAACGGTAGGTCCAAATGCTGTTATTGATTCATGCGCAAGGATAGATGAAGGTACATTTATAGGTGCGGGTTCGGTAATCGGCCCGGGAGTTACTATCGGCTGCGGATGTGTTATTAATCCTCTGGTCTCGGTTTATCATGACTGCGTCGTAGGCAGCAGGGTGATAATACATTCAGGTTCAGTGATCGGATCCGACGGTTTCGGTTTCATACCCGACCCGGAAGGTCACCTGAAGATACCCCAGAACGGGAATGTCGTTATAGAGGATGACGTTGAGATCGGTGCCGGATGCACGATAGACAGAGCCGTAGTTGGCAGTACGGTAATAGGCAGGTTCTCCAAGCTAGACAATCTTATTCAAATCGCTCATAATGTAAGTGTTGGCTCCAGCTGCTTAATCGCTGCTCAAACCGGAATAGCAGGAAGTTCAGTGATCGGGGCGGGTGTAATCTTCGGCGGTCAGGTGGGTACAGTCGGGCATATCACTATTGGAGATGGCGCTGTTCTCGCCGCTCAGTCCGGCGTAACGAAAGATGTGCCCGCCGGAGATACGGTATCCGGTTACCCGGCCCGTTCTCATAAGCAGGCCCTCAGGATGAACGCTGCAGTGTCTGACCTGCCGGATTTCAGGAAAAAAGTTTTAGAATTCATGAGGGAATTCAGTAATAAAGAAGAGGAATAATAAATGAACCATTACCAGACTACACTGCAACAACCGGTGGTGTACAGTGGAATAGGTCTTCATCTCGGCAAGGAAACTTCCATTACTTTCCAACCTGCTCCAGCTGATACTGGAATTGTTTTCGTAAGAACAGATGTGAAAAGCAGGCCCAGGATAAAAGCCTGTCTTGAGAATGTCAGGCAGGTTGAGGAGCAGTCAAGAAGAACGACCCTCGGCTACGATTACTACGAAGTTCATACTGTCGAGCACGTTCTTTCCGCGCTGTATGGTCTGGGGATTGATAACTGTATCATTGAACTTAATTCAGATGAACCTCCCGAACCGGAAGACGGTTCAATCAGAAGCTATATTGAAGTGCTTGAGAATGCCGGAATAAAGGAAATCGAAGGCGAATTACGCAGGATAATAAAAATTGAAAAACCCATAAGTATGGAAGCCTTTGGAGCCACCCTGACAGCTGTGCCATACGATGGCCTGAAAATAAGCTTTACGATCGACTACGATAATCCAGTCCTTGGAACTCAGCATCTATCCCTTGAACTGACGCCGGAATTATTCAAGAATGAAATCGCTCCCTCAAGAACATTCTGCCTGTACAAAGATGTGAAGCACCTTCAGGAGAAGAACCTGATAAAGGGAGGTACCCTGAAAAATGCTGTTGTGGTTGGAGATGATGGAATCCTGAACGATGAGCCGCTGCGGTTTCCAGATGAATTCGTCCGTCACAAGATACTTGACCTCATCGGAGATCTTTCCCTGCTGGGGGCAAGGCTTCAGGGTCATATCATATCAGCAAAATCCGGCCATGCGTCCAATGTAAAATTCGTAAAAAAGATCGCTGATCTGCATAGTAAGGTCAAGGATTCGATCCCCCTGGCAGACAAAAAATGGGATATTAACGATATTATGGACCTGCTTCCCCACAGGTATCCTTTTCTTCTTGTGGACAGGATGCTGGAAGTTGAGCCGGGCAAGAGAATAGTCGGTCTGAAGAATGTTTCCATCAATGAGCCTTTTTTTCAGGGTCATTTTCCCGGAAGCCCCATTATGCCGGGAGTATTGATAATAGAGGCGATGGGTCAGGTCGGTGGACTTATGCTGTTCAATTCACTTGAAACACCCTCCAACTGGATCGTGATGTTTACCGGGCTGGACAAGGTAAGATTCAGAACTCCGGTTCGGCCTGGCGATCAGCTGATATTTGAACTGGAGATGATACATAAAAGAGGCCCCATGTGCAGGATGAAAGGTATAGCCAAAGTCGATGGCAAGATAGCTGTTGAAGCAATAATCATGGCTATGCTGGTAGAGAAAGAATGATTCATCCGACTGCTGTAGCGGATTCCGTTCTGCCTGATGACGCGCAAATAGAAGCGTACGCTGTTATAGGTCCGGAAGTTCGATTCGGAAAGGGTGTACGAATCGGTCCCCATGCCTTTGTAACCGGACCTGCGTTTATCGGTGATTACGTTTCCATCGGCCCATCAGCAGTTATCGGCACTGATCCTCAGGACCTGAAATACGATAGCGAACGGACAGAGCTGATCATAGGTTCGGGCACTGTCATTCGCGAGTTCGCTAATATAAACAGGGGAACGGCCGAATCCGGCAGAACAGTGATAGGATCAGACTGTCTTATCATGGCTTACGTACACATTGCTCATGACTGCTACATAGGTGACAGGGTCATTCTCGCGAATGCGGTGAACATGGCGGGTCATGTGGAGATAGGCTGCGATGTAACCGTTGGAGGTGTTGTCCCGATCCACCAGTTTGTCAGAATTGGTGATCATGCGATGATAGGAGGAGGATACAGGGTCAGCAAGGACGTTCCGCCTTTCGTTCTGGCAGGAGGAGCTCCTCTGGGGCTTCTGGCATTGAATCGTATCGGTCTCCGAAGGAAAGGTTTTTCAAAGGAAAGGCTGGACAGCCTTGACCGGGCATTCAGATATCTTTTCAGGGAAGACGGCACGCTCACTTCAAAGGCACAAGGCCTGATGGAAGACAGGAATACCTCCGATGACGTGAAACAACTGGCTGAATTCATAATATCAAGCTCCAGAGGAGTTATCAGCTGACGATGAGATGTGTTCTGCTCTTACCGATGCTGTGCGTCTTCACTGCCAGCGCTTTCAACGGTATGGATTACGCATTTCAGGACAGTCTCGATAATGACAGTTCAGAAGTAAGTAACATACCTGTCATTGTCAGGAAAAATCCCGGGGCCGCTCTGCTGCGTTCCGCGGTACTGCCCGGCTGGGGTCAATTCTACAACGATGAGCCTCTGAAGGGGATATT
Source organism: Candidatus Aegiribacteria sp. (assembly GCA_013138965.1). Taxonomy (GTDB): domain Bacteria; phylum Fermentibacterota; class Fermentibacteria; order Fermentibacterales; family JCC-6; genus Aegiribacteria. The sequence goes on along the minus strand of WTBT01000017.1, from coordinate 81,869 downwards.
ATTCGGTACACTGGAGCTTGGGCTGCTTTCATTGCTCATAGCCGAACATATTGCCTCTGAGGAAGCCAGGAACAACAACGATGAGCCGGCTTACCGGGTACACCGTCAGAGAAGGCTTGATCTTATCTGGTATACCTCCGCGGCCTGGCTGTTCGGCATGCTCGATGCATACGTCGATGCCTACCTCTTTTCTTTCAGTACCGAGAATGAAGTATTCGAAAGGGAAACAGGTATAGCCGCCGCTGTCTTCATTAATTTCTGAAAGGAATAAAAGATGCTTCTGGGTGTATTACTTTCGATGGCGGGAGAAAATGAAAATCCTGACATCCAACTGCTCAGAAAAGCAAAGAACGGAGACAGGGATGCTTTCGGGGAACTGTTCAGAAAATACGAGAAACGGGTATTCAGAGTGGCAAGGCGGATGTGTGGAAGCGATGATGAAGCATGGGATATTACTCAGGACGCATTTATCAGAGCTATGCAGGCCATGCATAGATACGACACACAGTACCGTTTCTTTACCTGGATATACAGGATTACAACAAACCTCGCGATTAATTACGCAAAGAAGAAGATGAGAAGGCGCGAAGTGCATTTTTGTGAAGCTTACAGCGCTGAGGGACAGCAGGCGATCGAAGATAACGTGGCTGACAGAGCTGCAGGCGAACAGCTGCTTGGCGCAATAAGCAAAGCTGTCGATAAACTTACTCCTGCATTGAAAGCTGTTTTTGTGTTAAGGATTGATCAGCAGCTCAGTTACTCTGAGATTGCGGAGAGCCTTGATATCGCCATGGGGACTGTCATGTCCAGGCTCAACCGCGCAAGGACAAAAATAAGGGAAGAACTGGGATCTATGCTTGGAGAATGGGAATGAACTGTCCTGATTTTGACACTCTTATGATGCTGCTCGACGGCGAGTTGGAGGAAGAGAAGCTGAAGGAGGTCTCGGAACACTTGATGCTCTGCAGCAGGTGCAGATACCTGATCGATTCCCAGAGAAACCTGGAAACATCCTGGAGAGATAGTTTTGTAACTCCCGAAGACGATAAATTCCGCAGTATGGAGTGTAGCATTTTTAATAGAATTAACCGCCGTTCGCGTTGGAAAATCTTCGTTCCCGCTGCTGCGGCGATCATCGCTGTGCTTCTTGGGGTCAAACTCATACTGGATAAGCCATTTCCGGGCAGGGTCACCGAACTGTCGAGAGGCGGCCGGGCTGAATACCCGGTTGATAACGTGCAGTTCGGAGATGTGCCGGAAGAATCGCTCACTTCTGACATTGACGGGATTGATTCTGAGAATGATGTCTCAACCGGGGATGTTACAGCGGAAATCACAGGTAAAACGGAAGGTTACTCTCTCGCTGATGTGGAACCTGCACAGCCGCAATCCTCTGCAGGGGAAAATAGTGCGGAGGAACACGAGGAGATTGAAATTCCTGAGGAAATCATATCCATGGGAGCAGTTGAAGGCAGCAGCCTTGAAGAACAGATGGATGATATCAGCGACATCATCACCCTTTCCCTGGATGCCGATACTACAGGGCTTGGGACTGCCGGAACTATGCCTTCATTTACATCGACCTCTGAGGAAACGGAAGACAACAGGGCATTGAACCAATCCGGTGAGTATTACTCCCGCTTACATGAAACGTCAGGCTGTGGCATGAATGCTTCCGGTGCAGATATCTATATTGAACTGGTCTTCGATGCCGCAGGGCAACCAGACAGCAGTACCGCATTGCTTCTTGATTCACTCTTTGCCGGCTGGAGTGATTATATTCCCTTTGTATACCGGGATACCGTACTGGTAGTTCCCCTTGCGGATGTTCAGGAGCTGTTCATGGAAAGTACTGCTGTTCCCGCGGAAACCATAGAGTAGGGAGAATCAGGATGCGATTTATCAGATCTGCCATAATAACGCTTTTTATTACAGGAACCATTTCGGCTGCGCTTCCCAGAATCGCTGTTGTTTCCATTGATTTTGATGAATTTGCCCCTGACAGTGTTATTGTCGGCGAAGTCATTGATAAATTGGCGGAAAGCGGGAGGTTCCAGGTGGTCGAACTGGGAGACGATTCATTCGTGGACACATCTCCCGATTCTCTGCTGAGTTCACTTCGAACCCTTTCCGCGGCGAGGGGAATTGATGTTATCCTCGCTATGGAAATACTTTATCCGGAAGAGAACGATAGAACGGTATTCCGGAACGATTCTCTGCTAACCTACAGAACCGTTTCCGTTGATGTTCTCGGAAGATTCTATTCATCAACAGCGACTCTCATCGGAACAATAAGAAATACAGTTACAAGAGAGGAAATCCTCCCTTACTCGCCCGATACGTACAGACTCGCGATTCTGTCAGCCCGGGAGCTTGCTTCAAGGGCAGTTCTGGAACTTTTTCCGATAGAGGTAACCTTTACCGCTTCGGACAGTGAAGTATTTACTATTCCCCTTGGAAGGGATCAGGGAATTTCCAAAGGTACAGTCATGGCGGTAGTTGCTTCGTCTACGCGAATACCGGATAATATTTATGAATACGAGTACCTTAGAAGCAGAGGGCTTCTTCAGATAATGTGTACCGAAGCCGGTCAGTCAACTGCAAGGCTCATTTCCGGTCGGCTTGTTGATGGAGGAACCGTAACCGCGATAGAGCAGTCAGCCCCCGCTATCCTCTTTCTTGAGTATTCTGGATTAATGATGTCTGTTGAACCTGGAACGGGTCTTGAGGATGACATTGCGGAGTGGAGCAATAATGTCAGACTCGGTATAGAGACTTCGAAATGGGGATTATCTTTCGGAGGCGGAGTAACCGCCGGAGGGCTTGAACACTCATCCTTGATAGGTATTGATCTTCAGTTGGGGACGAGGATTCCATTAAGCAGCCCGTCTTTTGGACTGAGACTCTCAGCAGGTAGTGAACTGGCCTTTCTGATGCAGGATGTAAGATCAAATCTGCTGTCATCCAGCGCGACGGCTGTTTCGGTGGCTGCAGTGGCCGACGTGACGATGGAATACCTGTTTTCGGGACACCTGGGATTTCAGATAGGAGTCTCAGGCGTTCTGGGTACTGCCGCTGACAGCTGGACCGTGCGGGAGTATTCCGGGAATATCAGGGATGCTGAACCGGATGAACTGTACTACACTGAATTGAAACAGGGTCCGGCTGGTATCCATGCGGGACTGATGTACTTTATCTTTTAGATTGATTGTTCTTCCATGGTCTCTGAGCCATTCCGCGTTCCCAGATTATCTCCAGAGCCGACCATGTTGCTATTGCGAATACGACCCCTCCGATAATTCCGGAGAATATTGTCCCGTGGACTGTCCCAAGAGCCAGGGCACCGCCTGCAATTGCGGCTGTAAGCAGTATCAGGATCGTTGCCGCGAGGGATGATGGACCCCATCTGGATATTACCCGTACCCTTGCCAGCTGAATTCCCCAGACTCCTAATGGATAACCGGTCGCACCGAAAACGGCAGCAGGAATTTCCCTCAGGAAAAGGATAGCGGCAGCCCATAGGAGGGCCAGGGGTAGAAAAATCAGGACCGCTCTTCTGTTCAAGGTGGATATCCAGTTCATCTGTTCAGGTATATCGCACGAAGCAGTCCATATCAGCAGGCCGGCGGTAAAACCCAGGACAAGAGAGGCTTCACCGTTTTTAATGAAACAGCTGAAAACCGCTCCCGCAAGGCCCAGGACAATAAGCACAAGCACGAAAACCCTAGGGCCTATCTGGCCCGATTCTTTGATCTTTACAAAAAGCCTGGTTCCCAGCAGCTGAAGGAAAATGAAAAGAAGAAAGGAAGCTATGCCGAAGAACCCCGTTACGGCGTAATCTCTTAAAGAGAGTTCAGCCGTGAGAAAGATATCGGAGGTCAGAAGATTCATAATTCCCATATATTTTTCTCCATGCGGGCAAATTTGCATAAAATGATCATCATCGTCAACACGGATGTTTGCGCAAAATGTTTCGCATGGTCATATATTCAGGTATGCTTTAAGAAGTTCCAATGTTATTATTAAATCTATCTGATAACGGGAGGCGTGGATGAATTCAGTACGGTTTCTAGTATCCCTTTCCGTTGCTGCTTTATTTATCTCATGCGGAGACGGCAGGGAAGTCGCGTATGAGCAGTATGACGAGACTGTTTCCCTTTATGCCGATAAGGGCGTGTACATTGAATTGACACTGGCAGCAGAGGAATTTGAGGATACTCTTCTATACCGGAATGAGATGCCGGTGGAACTGATTGTATCCTCTGTGAATTGCGTATCATGCATAACCGCAATGCTGGTACCGGGCTGTGGTTCAACTCCCGCAGACAGAACGGAATATCTGTCCGGAGGCGATCTTCAGAATCTTGATACGAACTTCGTGAAACCGCATGGGGATATACCCGGTTTTACTGCTGTCGTTTATCTCAAAGGTGATTCAAGTGTAGTGGAAAGGGTATGGAACAGAGGGAGCGGTGAGCTGGCGGTTCTCCAGGTCAAATCCGAATATACCTCACTTAATATTCTTCTGACATCTGTCGCTGGAATACTGAGAACTTCTGAGATAGTCGATCCGTCCATAAGCCTTTCCCGCTCGGTCTACCTTTCTGACCGGGGCAGAAGCGAGATTGTGGAAGAAGTAAACGCGGATGTAACCGTACCTCCCGCAGTCATACACAGAATAAAACTGTCTGTTGATCCTATGGGGAGGGGAATGCATGTGCTGGATTCGTTGATAATTGATTTCCGACCAACTCAATCCGACAGCCAGCTGATGATTTACCTCCCATATTGTGATAATGGCACAAGTTTTGAAGTCCTTTCCGGATCCGCTGAGCACCTGGAGGATTCAGTATTGTGTACTGCTGATTCCAGCAGAATCTTCTCAGGTCTATATTCCGGAAGATGGAACGGGTTCATATCATCCTCCACCGACAGGATTACGGAAGACGGGCTCCATATCAACCCATCAACATCCTTCCAGAGCGGTATGTGGTTCTATCCCGGTTGCGGTGTCCCATCGGCTTATACTTTCGATATTTCGATACCTGACATGGGTTACGAAGTCTTTGCCCCTCTTCAGGAAGTCTCAAGAAACGTTGACGATTCCTTACTTACCGTATCCTATATTTCCCCGATAGAGGGGATCAAGGGTCCACTATCCTGGGCGACCGGTGGTTTTACGGAAAATGCGATTGCCGATGGCAGGAGCAGATATATCTGCCTTGAATCAGATTCGACGGCATTGGGGATGATTGATCTTGCGGATGATATTGCCGAAGTACTCTGGCGGAACATGGCTTACGATGGAGCAAGGCTTGATTTCGTTGTTGTAAGAAGCCTGGATGTGCCTGTTTTCATTACAGGTCCAGGGTGTGTTTTCCTTTCAACGGATATGCTCGCCTCCGTCAGGGGATATGAAACATGGTCTGATTCTCTTGCCCGGGGAAAAGCTGTTCCTGCCACATCCATAGTATTTGAAGCAGCAAAGGCTTTCCTTGCCGGGAGTACATACCTTTCGGAGAATCTCAGGAATGTGCTTGCCGCATGGTCTGTCTACAGATTTGCGCTTTCAGGTGATGAGTCGGTTTCAAATCAGCTGTGTGAGGCTTTCAGAAAGTATTACCTCTACTCTACGGAGATGAACGGAGGAACCGAATATGCCATCGCAGATCCACGATTGAATGAATCACCCCTTCATGACCCTGTGATATTCGGAAAGGCTCCGGTTGTCATAGAGTTTCTCATCCATGAGATCCCGGCCTTTGAAAGAGCTGTCCCCAGAGCGCTTCGCAGTCTGCGCCATTCCGGTGATTCCTTTGGCAGGCTGTTTTCAGCTATGGGGATACCGGAAAGCAGCGGATACGGGGAGATGTTTTTTCAATGGCTGTACAGCCCGGGTGTGCCGCAGCTGGAGATTTCCTGGACGGCGGATTCAGCCGACACTCTCTGCATCCGGGTAGAACAGCTCCAGCCCGGGCAGGATTTCCCCCTTGGCTCAATACTCGATGAAGTCCGTATTCATACGGCAACAGGTTTTATTGATCTTGACCTCTCCCCCGGTTCTATGGAGGGTTTGTATCTGGGTGACATATCCGCTGCCACCGAGACTATCCTGGCGGTCGATATCGATCCCGATGGTATTCTTCCGGCCGATATCATTTACAGACATATCAATAACGAACCGAATAACATTTAACCCGCTGATTCCGGAGAAGGGTTATTATGAAGATATGCTTCTGCCTGCATAATCATCAGCCGGTGGGAAATTTCGATCATGTCATGGATTCAGCGTATGAGGATTGCTACCTTCCGATGCTGGAAGCTCTTGAAAATCATCAAGGTATAAGCAGCGGTATTCATATCTCAGGAACACTTCTGGAATGGCTTGCCGTCAATCATCCCGATTATATCGAGAGAACAGGGGAACTCTGCCGGAGGGGCCGAATGGAATTGCTTACCAGCGGTCGATACGAACCCATACTTACCATATTCAGAAGGTTGGATGTTGTTCAGCAGATAAAGGACTATTCGGACTGTCTTGCACAGCTTTCGGGCAGAAGACCCGGCGGGCTCTGGCTGACCGAGAGGGTCTGGGAGCCGCAGCTCCCATCGATTCTAAGCGAGGCTGGTGTATCATGGGCTGTTGTTGACGATATTCATCTCAAGAGAGCCGGTGTCTTGGGGATGGACCTGTTCCGCCCCTGTATCACAGAGGATTCAGGCAGAATCCTGAAACTGCTCGGAAGCAATCGGGAGCTAAGATACCGAATCCCCTTCTCTCCGGTTGAAAGTGTCATGGAGAAGCTCAGGGAGATGCATGATGCCGGAGCAAGCCTGGTATTTTACGGAGACGACGGGGAAAAATTCGGTGTCTGGCCCGGAACCAATAAGCTCTGTTACGAAGACAATTGGCTTGACCGCTTTCTGGGTGAAGTAGAATCAGCTGACTGGCTTGATTCCGTGCTTCCTTCAGAGGCTGCCGGAACCGAAGCTGCGGGGCCTTTCTATATTCCCGCTTCAAGTTACACTGAAATGGGCGAATGGACACTGCACGGCCGTCAGAGGGATGAATATGATGAGCTGCACGAGCAGCTCGATACTCAGGGCAGATCCGGCAGCGCTGAAGTTTTCCTCACCGGAGGATTCTGGCGTAATTTTCTATCAGTATATCCGGAATCAAAGGAACTCCATGGCAGAATACTGTGCGCGGAACCCCTCGTGCGAAGATCGGAGAATAAGGAAGCCCTTCACCATTTCTGGAGAAGCCAGTGCAACTGCGCGTTCTGGCATGGTGTGTTCGGCGGTATATACCTTCCCCACCTCAGGGAGGCTGTCTGGAAGGAACTTCATAAGGCTGAATGGAAAGCGCTTAAAGCTGTTGACGGCTATCCGCTGGTACTGACAGCTGATGTTAATGCGGATGGTTTTAACGAAAATATCATCGTATCGCAGACCCAGTCGCTGCTGATCCATCCTGATCGGGGTTTGACAATAAGTGAGCTTACGTTCCTGCATCCGGATGGAGAACCTGTACCGCTGGGGCATGTTCTCAGCAGGCAGCTGGAGAATTATCATAAGTCGATACCAGGAGCGGGATCTTCCGGTGAAGTTCGGACGATCCACGACGATACTGCGTCGAAGGAGGAGGGACTTGCCGGCAAAGTAACTATCGACAGGTGGAGAAGAATGTGCTTCTCAGATCTTGTAATGTCCTCATCCCTGCATTTGAACAGATGGAAACAGAATGACCGCGCGATAACTCATTTCCAGAAACCCGCTCTTTCCACTTCCATCGCAATCACTGATTCTGCTGTCTCTTTTTCAGGGGAATTCGCAGAGGGGAAGATCAGGATTAAGAAGAAAATGACAGCTGAGATGAAAAGGGCGGTGATCAGAACCCGTACAGAGTATTCCGTTGAGCCCTTCGATAGAGCAGGGATGGAAATCTGCCTTAATCTGATGACAGGACAATCCCCCGACCGATACTACAGGGTTGATTCGGGAGAAAAGCATCTCATGTCCGAAGAGGGTGAATTCCATGGGAAGAGGATAGAAGTATTTGACTGCTGGAGAAAAGTTAAGACGATTATTGAAATGAGCTGCGAAGCAGACGTATGGGTCACGCCGCTGGATTCGGTGAACAGGTCTGAAAGCGGTTACGAGAGAGTTCATCAGGGAGCGGCCTTCTACATTTCAGGCAATGCCGATGATACCGGTTTCTTCAACCTTGAAATCGGTATGCGCATGGAGGCGCTGAATGATTCCTGACAATATTATCTCAGAGGCGGAAAATCTTCGGGAACTGATACGTTACCACAACAGGCTTTACTACGCTGAAGACCGCTCTGAGATATCCGATGGTGAATATGATACCCTCATGCTGAGGCTCATGGAGCTGGAATCCAGATGGCCCGAACTCGCGACCGAAGACTCACCAACTCTCAGAGTAGGTGCGAAGCCGCTCTCTCGTTTTCCCTCAATTCTCTGGGATCCACCCATGTTGAGTCTGGATAACGTTTTTTCAGTTGAAGAATTCATAGAGTTCGACAGACGTATCAGGCATGAACTGAAGCTGGAAGATGATCCTGTCTATTCCGTTGAACCGAAACTGGACGGACTGGCCATTGCCCTCATCTATGAGAACGGAGTTCTTCAAAGAGCCGGAACCAGAGGGGACGGAAGCGAAGGAGAGGATGTAACTCCCAATGCCAGGACATTGCGGTCAATACCCCTGAAACTCAGCTCCGATCTCTCCGGCAATCTTGTAGTGCGGGGTGAAGTGATATTCAGAAAGAATGATTTTCAGAAGATGAACAAAGAGAGAAAATCCCTGGGGTTGGAGCCGTTTGTCAATCCACGGAACGCAGCATCCGGGTCACTGAGACAACTCGACAGCAGGATAACCGCATCCAGGCCTCTGAGTTTCATTGCCTACGGAACTGCGCGCTGGCCCGGGGGGATAGCATCACAGCATTCTCTTTTAGATTTGCTCGCCAGGCTGGGTATTCCCCTGAATCCCTGTAATTCCCTCTGTAGAGGCGTTGATGAAGTTGAGATCGCCTGTCGCAGATTGGAAGAGAACCGGGACGAACTGCCCTGGGAGATAGACGGTGCTGTCATCAAGCTCAACGAAGCCTCTTTTCAGGAAAGGATGGGAACTCTTTCCAGATTCCCAAGATGGGCAGCCGCATGGAAATTCAGAGCCGAGGAAGCTGTAACACGGCTTATCGATATAGAAATACAGGTCGGAAGAACCGGAAAGCTGACACCGGTCGCAAGGCTGGAGCCGGTCTTTGTCGGCGGTGTTACTGTTTCCAGCGCAACGCTTCATAACGAAGACGAGCTTTGCAGGAAAGATGCCAGGCCGGGAGATAAGGTAATTGTAAGAAGAGCGGGGGACGTGATACCTGAAGTGGTAAGATCTCTGGGAAGACCGGACGGGGAAAGAGGGGAAAAGTTCGAGTTTCCCCGGAGCTGTCCCGTCTGCAACGGGCCTGTTGCCAGAGAAGAGGATGCCTCCGCCCACAGGTGCATGAATCCATCCTGCCCGGCAAAGCTAAGGGAGAGCCTTTTCCACTGGGGTTCCAGAGATGCCCTTGATATTGAGGGCCTTGGCAGTAAACTGGCAGAACAGCTCGTTGACAAAGGTATGGTTAAGGATGTTTCAGACCTGTACAGCCTTACTCGACCGCAACTTGCATCACTGGACAGGATGGGCGGGAAATCCGCGGATAATCTTATTAAGGAACTGGAAGAAAGTCTCTCCGCGACTCTTCAGAGATTCATTACCGGGATCGGGATACCGGGGATCGGCAGAACCGTTTCAGGCCTTCTGTCCGGTAGATTTTCCGATCTTCAAAAACTGATGGATGCCGGTGTCGATGAATTACTTGCCATCGAGGGAATCGGTCCTGTTCTGGCGGATAACCTGCATCGATTCTTCAATGAGAAGATAACGAGGGATGTGGTGAACAGGCTTTTGAGTGTTGGATTCAAGCCCCGGGGCAGTGGTGCGGGTGATGGCTCCCAACCTCTTCTTGGATTGACAGTGGTCTTTACAGGGGGAATTTCAATACCTCGCTCCGAGGCAAGGATCATGGCAGAGAAAGCCGGTGCGAAAGTTACCGGAAGCATCTCATCAAGGACTGATATTGTGGTCGCCGGCCCTGGAGCCGGAGAGAAGCTGCGGAAAGCCGGAGAACTGGGGCTGGAAGTAATAAGCGAGGATGAGTTCCTGAAATTAATTAGGGACGGAGGTTATTTATTTGCAAAACACAAATAATATGTATTTGAGATCTGCGGAACGGTCATATTATTTCACAATAGCAAATAAAATCCCTCCGTCCCTATTTAATTCTTAGTTAGCAGCCTTGAATTTCTTCATGAATTCAACGAGAGCTTCAACACCCTCATAGGGCATGGCATTGTAGATCGAGGCTCTGCATCCGCCAACGGATCTGTGCCCTTTCAATCCAAAGAGATCGTTCTCGGCACCTTCAACTATGAACTTCTTCTCCAGCTCCTCGGATGGAAGGCGGAACGTTACGTTCATTAAAGACCTGCTGTCCTTTTCCGCGGTACCCCTGTAGAAGTCATTGCTATCATCCATGTAGGAGTAGAGGAGGCCGGCTTTTTTCACGTTTGCCGCCTCAACAGCACTGATTCCACCCTGTTCAAGGATCCATTTCATCACAAGACCCACAACGTAGACAGGGAAGGAGGGAGGAGTATTAAAAAGAGAATTCTTACCCAGATGGGTTGCGTATGAAAGCATTGTGGGAACTTCCTTGCGTGCCTGCTCAACCCAGGAGCGTCTGATGATTACTGCAGCAACACCCGAGGGCCCGATATTCTTCTGGGCTCCGCCGTAAATGAGGGAGAATTTAGCGAAATCAAGCTTCCTGGACAGGAAATCAGATGACATGTCGCTGACCAGCGGGACATCACCTGTTTCAGGGAAGTCTTTTATCTGAGTCCCCACCAGTGTGTTGTTGCTTGTGGTGTGTACGTATGCCGCTCCAGGAGTAAGGTTATACTCCTTTGGAATGAAATTGAAATTGGAGTCCTCGCTACTGGCGGCAATATTCACGTCACCGAAGAATTTTGCTTCTTTGACCGCTTTCTTTGACCATCCTCCTGTAACAACGTAATCGGCAGTCATGGAGTCCTTGAGGAAGTTGAAGGGAAGTGCGCAGAACTGAGTGCTGGCCCCGCCGCCAAGGAAAAGCACTGCATAATCGTCCTCCGAAAGCCCCATGATCTCAAGCATGTTCTTCTGTGTTTCACAGAACATCCGGTCGAACTGTGCGGAGCGGTGAGATATCTCCATTACGGACATTCCCATGTTGTCGAAGTTCACGACACCTTTTGCTGCTTCCTTCACTACATCGTACGGAAGAGTGGCCGGTCCAGCGAAAAAGTTGTATACACGTTCGGGCATTTCTATCTCCCTGGTTAAAGTATTGCTGTGATAAATGAAAAATTATGCTCTTCTGGAACAGACATGAATATGCATCCTGTGAAAGGTGATTTGCAAGTGTCTGATTCGGAAAGAAGGTTAAGCTGAATCGACGTTCTCGGAGACTTAATAGATATGTTATGGGATAGGCATGTCAGCAGACGATGCCTGAATCCGGGTCGTTTCGGACAGCATTGTCCGAAGAAGAAAACCACGAAGAAGAAATAGAGAGGTGTTCATTATGAACTTGAAGGAGATGATGGCAGGATTACCTGTGTGTTGTCTGTTGCTGATCTCTGCGCCTGTTCTTTCAGAAGACCAGGCATGGTTCCGTCTGCACGGGTTCTCCGAGGATGGAGCGTATGCCGCCTGGGAAATGGGCGGCATCCAGGACGGCAGCGGTTTCCAATGGATTCAGTTTGAGATACTGAAGACGAACTCCTCTCTGCCGGAGGATGGTTTCTGTCATGTATGGGATGAATATGTAGATGAATTACCCGAGAGAGCGGATATGGATTCCATTAACGTCAGAATAGACGATCTCTGCAGGGAGTTCAGAATTATTCCGGGGAATACCGGTGATCCGCTGATCTATCATCCAGTGACCGATCTTGGCGTCAGAGGAGACACCGTTACTTTCTGCCTTGAATACTTCACACCCAACTACAACAGCGGTGAGCTTATTCTGGTGCTCACAACTCTTCCGGTGAACTGTGAGCAGGACTATCCGGACTGGTTTCCCTCTCCCGTAACTCCCGTACTCGGCATTATCGAGAAAGGAGAGAAACATCTTCTCTTCACTGAAGACACCCTTCCGGAACTGCACAGAATGAACTTCGGCTACGGTATTGCCGCCGTGTACAGTAATCCGACGGAGCATAATTCCCTCCTTGTTGTGCTGCATTCAGTAAGACCGGGCTTCGAGGGCTCCGACGGAAGATTCAGGGTGGTTTCCGGCAGCTTTTAGTGCAGTCACCCACTGAAACACTCTCAAGCTTTTGATGCTCTTGATAGAAGGAATACGCCCAGGGAGATATAGACGATATCGGCTATGCTTGCCGCAAGAAGAGGGGGGAGGGCTCCCTTATGCCCAAGGGTCTGACCGAGCCGCAGAAGGGAGAAAAAGATGAAAGCAAGGAGTATCGCCAGCCCGATACTTGACGATTTACCGCTTCTCGGATTTCTGAGGGCCAGCGGAGCTCCGACAAAGACCATGATCAGATTTGAGAGGGGGAAGAAGAACTTCAGATAGAATTCGACCATGTCTCCCCTTGAGTCACCCCCAGCGTTATCAACGCTTGCAATATAGTTCCTGAGTTCGATGAAGTTCATTTCCCCTGGCGCTTTCTGCCTTGATCCGAAACTTTCAGGTGTTTCGGTTACCTCAGGGATGGGCAGTGTATCAGCAGTTGAGAAAATGAGTGCTCCGGATGGTCCGAATATTCTGTCAGTGATACCTATACCTGTCCATGATGAATCGAGCCATACCATTCTGTCCATATCAAGCCTACGGGTAACCCTGCTGCTGTCATCGAACCACTCTATAGTTACATTGTCCATTATTTCGGTCTGGCCGTTGAAAAAACCGATATCCAGTATTGATCCGTCCGGTGACCTGTGGGCAAAATTACTTCTTCTAGAATAGTTGATAGGTTCCTGTCTGTCTATTTCTACCCTTTTCACCTGTGTCTGCTGGTATGTGGCGTTGGCTACTATGAAGTCACCCACACCAAGCTCAAAGACTGATGTGAGTCCCCCGACGATAAGCAGCGGCAGGAAGATTCTGGGTATGCTTATTCCCGCAGCCCTCATTGCAACCAGCTCGTTCCTTCTGGAAAGGGATGAAATCAGGAACAGCGAGCTCAGGAGAACGGCTATAGGCAGTACCAGCACGATGATGTAGGGCAGCCCGTAGAAGTAGTATGTCAGAAAGGCGCCAACTGATACATCCTTGTCAACCCATCTGGTGAAATGATCGAATGCATCGACGCTTACGAAGATCACTACGAATGATGTAACGGCTACGAGTATCATCTTCACGAACCTCAAGGCAAGATAAGTATCCAGTTTTCTGACAATCATACAGAGCCGCTTTTTCGTGAAATGCCGGCAGTACCCGGATCATGTCTTTCGCGGAATCTTCTGAAGAAAGACCTGGAAGCTGCGAACAATCTGCCCAGAGGCAGAGGATTGCCTTCATGCAGACTCCTTATGGTGAGTACTGCTCCAAAGGCGCCAAGTATGATATTCGGAAGCCACATCGAGAGGAATGCGGGCATCATTCTTCTGTCCGCAAGCTGTTCCCCGGCAATAAGGAAGAGGTAATATGCAAGAATCACCAGCAGGCTTACACCGAGGGCAATACCGGCACTGCCTTTCCTGGTCGACAGCCCAAGCGGGATACCGAGAAGTACGAATACTATACATGCGAATGGAATGGAGTACTTCTTCTGTATTTCGACCCTGTAACGGCTTATGCTTCGCTGCAATGAAGCCTTGCGATCTGCCAGAATTCGAAGGTCGCCGGAATGCTGCGCCAGGAAATTCCTTGAGAGATTGAACCATGTTCGTGCATCAACGCTATCGGGAGGCGGGAAAGCAGTTCTTCCCGCGGAGATCGTTGAATCATTGATCAGGGCAAGAAGGGGGCTGCTTCCGCTGCTGACCAGTGAATCCTCAAACATTTCAACCTGTTTTTCAAGAGAATCAACGAGTGCTCTCATCTGGCCTGCGGAAAGTTCCCTGTCTCCCCGGTTATCCCTGTCCTGCCTGACCAGTTCCTCGGATCGGACTATCTCAACCGTATACACCATGAAATCCAGTTTCCTGTACTCACCGGTTTCCGTCAGTTCATGCATCTGGCCGTCGGTAAGAACAAGGCGGAAACGATTGGCCGAAACAGGTTCCATTCTTCCCTTGAAAGCGGTAATAGTTCTCCCTGGCATACCGGGAACCCGTTCATGTATGACGACGTTTTCAAGCTCTCCGGTCAAATCGTCCTTCTCATCCACGATTATCCTGTAGTTTTCAATATCCTCTACGAACATTCCCGGTATGATCTTTGCGGCGGGACGCATTGTACCGATGTCCAGGAGGAGGTTCTTGGCCATGTGATTCGCATCAGGCAGAACGTAATTATTGAAGAGAACCATGGTTGCCGTCAGGATGACAGCTGCCAGCATGAGCGGTTTTATAAGCATGAAGATACTTATGCCTGAAGATTTCATCGCGGTTACTTCAAGGTCGGATTCCATCCTGCCCACCGCCATGAGCACTCCGGCCAGGACTCCCATTGGAATCACCACAGCCACCATTGAGGGAAGCAGCAGCAGGAATACCTCCACGACAGTTCTTACGGGCACCCCCTTGCTTACGATCATATCCAGCAGATCCAGCAATTTATCCAGCAGCATCACAAAAGTGAAGATACCGCAGGAAAGAAGAAAGGGCGCGATGAATTCTCTTAAAGTGTAAAGTTGCAGTTTTTTCATTTAATTCTCATTATTGGCTTTCAGTAATATCATACAATATGACAATTATACCCTGTATCGTGTTTTCTTTCCACTTGTATCGGGAACCATGAGTAAGCGGGAGACTAGAATCTGCATATGAGAATAAAAATCGGAATTCTGCCATTGATCACGCTGTTAATTGTGAATGCAGCTGTCGGAGCCGTCGGAGTACGTACTCCCAGGCTCATTCCCGCCTATCCCTGGGAAACTGAATACGCAAGCGATCTGCTCGTTGATCCGGGTGTATCCTGGAAACTGGTGCATTCCCTGCGGAGGAGCTTCATCTGCTGGCGATTGTTCTATAGATCCATTCCTGTTTCCACATCGGGTTGTTTTCCCATATATGTGCTGAACCGACGGTCAATGGAGTGGACTCTGCGGGACAGCTGGATCACCATGAACAGCAACAATTGCCTGCGTAGATCAAGGGACGAGGGCTCTCTCATACCCACAATCTACCTGCCCCTGGACATGCCGCCGATACTGGCGGGCGCGATAGGTGAAGGCGGGCAGATAGATATCAGCGGTTACCAGAAGATCACCCTGTCTGGAATAAGTCATTACAGACCGAATGCCGTAGAAACTGAGGGGCAGAGCCAGTCTCTCTTCCCGGATCTCAAGATGGAACAGGAATTGAGGGTCCAGCTGGATGGAACGATCGGTGAAAAGGTACATGTAAATGTAAACCATGACAGCCAGAGAAGCTTCGGCCCTCAGAGCAGCATCAGCCTGCGTTACGAAGGATACGAGGATGAGATAATACAGAGCATCGAGATGGGTGATATCAGCCTTTCTATTACCGGGCCTGAATTCGTCTCATACAACATACCTCATCAGGGGCTTTTCGGAGCCAAGATAGTGGCTCAAGTTGGTCCCGTTGAATTCACCACCATAGCAAGCCGTGAATCCGGGTCTACCGAATCCTCGGAATTTGTCGGTCAGGCTACTATGGTTGAAGACAGTATTCTCGATATACGACCGGCCGATAATTACTTCTTCTACACCTCGCCCGATTCTCTGGAGCAGCCACAGATTGCATCAATCAAGATTTTTCAGGATGACCTTGATGGAACCAACAATCAGGAAACCGGGGCGGTTGAGGGGGCATGGTTCATTGAAGGCACGGGTGAGACGGGCACCGGTTACTGGGATGAACTTCTGCCTGGCCTTGATCTGGACTACGTTCTGATTGATTCAGCCACAACCATCCGTTTTAACAGGCCTGTCAACAGAAATTACATGATCGCCATCTGGATGGTCACCGCTGCGGGGGACACCATCGGTAATGCTACTCCTGGTTCGGACTGGAATCTGAAACTGATAAAACAGAGCAACCCCCTGCCGAATTATTCAACCTGGGATTACGAACTTCGGAACAGGTATTTCCTCGGAGCTAACAACATCGTTCAGGAGAGCTTCAACTGCAACATCTATCTGAACAGGTCAGGTGAGGATCCTATCCAGACGCAGGGTGGAGTCCCTTTCATAGAACTCCTCGGGCTTGACACCAACGGTGATGGTTCTCTTGCCGATGAAGAAAACGCCGTTGACTGGGATAACGGTTTCCTCGTGTTTCCACAGGTCAGACCTTTTACCGATTCCATCCTGGATGTTACGAACCCGGCTGTATACGAAGAGAACAATCCCCTTCCCGTACAGAGCAAGTACTTCATTGAGGTAAGTTACAGGGCGGCTTCAACCACGTATTCGCTGGGACGTATGGGGATAATACCCGGCAGTGAAAATGTAACCCTTACAGTGGCCGGAGAAACAAGAACCCTTGTCAAGAACGTTGACTACACGATTATATATGAAATCGGACTGCTCACACTGATGGGAGAAGCCGCCGAGGATGCCCAGAATCCCAGTAACACCGTGCGCGTTACATTCGAGTACCTTCCTCTTTTCGCCGCGCAGAAGAAGACACTTATTGGAACAAGGGCTGTATACGAGATCGGAGCAGATTCATGGCTGGGGGCCACTGTAATGTTCGAGAGCGCAAGCACACCCGGAGACAGGCCGAAGGTTGGAGAGGAATCCACCAGGACCCTGGTTGCCGATATTGACGCGCACTTCGAAGCAAAACCGGTATTTCTTACTGATTTCGCGAACATTATTCCCGGGATAAACACTGAAGCCCGAAGCAGCGCGACCGTTTCCGGTGAAATAGCCATGAGTTTTCCCAACCCGAATGTGGATGGTAAAGCCTATGTCGATGATATGGAGGGCACTGAAACGGCCTTTCCCGTAGGGCAGAGCAGAGCCGCATGGCACCTGTCAAGTACTCCCGAGCCTTTTGCTTCTCACTACAATCCTGTGGGAGAGATCCGGTGGTACAATACCTATAGAAGATGGAAACTTGAAGACATCGTTCCAAACGTTACAGGCAGACAGGAGGATAATTATGTAAACAATGTGCTGGAACTTTATTTCCAGCCGGAAGAGAACAGCAGTGCTTCATGGGGCGGGGTCATGAGGTGCATTGACAAGTACGGGCTGGATTTTTCCACAAAGACTTATCTGAGGATGTATATCAGAGTTACGGGAACCGCCGCGAATGCCAATATCTGTCTCGATCTCGGAGAGCGAATCGACGAGGATTCCTACTGGCTTGAAAGGACAGCCGGAGAGCTTGTCAGAAGGGCCAATGGGGAACTTGATACGGAGGATCTGAACCAGAACGGGGAAGTGGATATCTCTCAGGATTACAATGAAGATACAGGCCTGGATATTCTCTGGGATGATGCGGAGAACCCCCCCGAGGGAGGCGATCCGAACCTGGACAATTACTATTACAACGGGAACGATCCTCCATCCGTAAGATACGACAGAATAAACGGTACACAGGGCAACGGACTGCTCGATACGGAGGATCTTAACAGAAACGGTGTGCTGGACCGCTCCAATTCCTTCTTCCGGATCAACATACCTGTAGATAATTCGGATTACATAATATCCGGTCCTAATGAAAATGGATGGATGCTCATTGAGATTCCGCTGGCTGACACAACAGTGGTTTCTGTTCCCGGATTCCTGACAGGAACGCCAACATGGGAAAAGATCAGCTTTGCAAGGCTCTGGATAGATAATTTTACAAGTGCTGATACTGTACAGATATATGATCTTGAGATTGTGGGCAACAGGTGGGAAGAGTTAGGTGTTTTCCATGATGATACAACAGGTACACCTGTATCTCCTTCGGAAAAAATGTACATTTCCACAGTCAACAATAAAGATAATCCCGAGTACGCCAACAATCCACCTCCCGGTGTTGATCCGGGAGAGGATGAGTACGGCGACCCGCGGCTTGAGCGGTCACTCTCTCTTGCAGCTGAGAACATAGCCGGCGGACATTACGGCCTGGCAACACAGAGTTTTTACAGCGGGGAGGATTATACCGGATACAAGCAGATACGATTCCTGGTACACGGAGAAGAACAGTTCGATTCGGAGCTGGTTTACAGGCTGGGGACCGACAGCCTCAATTACTACGAGATAGGAGTCGGCATCGAGCCCGGCTGGCAGATAGTAGAGGTAACCCTTGATGATCTTGTGGATTTGAAGGCAAGGAAGGATGAATCAGAGCTCGAGTATATCACGGAGGGGGAGCTGGCTGTACGGGGTTCCCCGAATTTTGCCAGAATCATGGAGATGAGCCTTGGCCTGCGTAACAACTCGTTTACTCCATTGAACACCACGGTATGGGTTGATGATATTACGCTTGACCAGCCATGGAGTAATTCGGGGACGGCGCATAGAATAACCGCTGGTATCGATATAGCCGATCTTCTATCCCTGAGGGGTGATTACAGGGAGATAGATTCCGATTTTCACGGGCTGGGGAGCAGGTCCGGGCAGGGATATACGCAGATCACCTATAGCGCCGGAGCGACCATGTACCTGAATCGATTTACCCCCCCTCTCTGGTCACTCTACGCTCCGGCGAATTTCGCATGGTCGCTGAACATTTCCAAACCTGTATTTCAATCCGGCTCCGATTACCGCCTCAACGATTCCGAATCATGGAATGAGCGAAGGCAGAACAGAAGCTGGAGCACCGGTTTCCAGCTCCGAAAGAACAGCAATGCCGAATCATTGCCGGGAAGGTACTTTATAGATCCTTTCAGGTTTCTGCATACATATACGCGTGGTTACGGCATGACACCTTCAACCAGGGATACTTCCAGTGCAGCCGAGGCTTCACTTTCGTATGACATCAGTACCGGAAGGATGCATCTGTTCACCCTGCCTGTCATTGAATTCTTCAGAATAAGGCCGACTCGGCTGAGCTGGTCCTTATCAAGAAGAAACAACTGGAATACGAGATGGAGCTTTGTCAGTGACGATACTGTACAGACCAGAGCAACGATTTTAAGAACACTGTCATCCAGCGGGTCGATTACATTCAACCTCTGGAAGGGACTATCCGCCAGTGGTTCCCTGGGACTTTCGCGGGATCTGCTGTTCCCCTGGGAGGGGAACCTGGGCGTGAACGTCGGGAGGGAGATATCAAGGAATCAGAATATCAGTATTTCCCAGGATATAAATCTGTTTGACTATCTGAATCCCAGATTCTCCTTTGATTCCCACTACGGTCAATCCAGGCTTGCTCCGCATACTATCTCAGGCGTCGATTCGCTGGGGTTGCCCGGATATTCGATTTCCGCCACCAAACGGGTTAATGTCAGAATCGGGCTTGTGCATACCATAAGAAGCCTTGCGAAACTGCGGGATGAAAGGCTGGACGAGGAGGCTGAACCGGGAAGCCCCAGGTGGTTCCTGATGAAGCTTGAGCGCTGGGCAAACATGATCAATGATCCGAACATCACATATTCGGAAACTGAAGGCAGTGAGTACAGGGATATGGAATTCATTCCCGACTGGCGTTATCAGACAGGTCTCGATCCGGTACTTGACGATGTGGTTCCCTGGAACAGGACAAAAGGATGGAACTTACAGATTTCCGGAGGATTCAGGCCTGTGTCCTCGATGTCTGTCAGGCTGGAGTACAGATCATCGGAAAACAGAAATCTCTATTCCGGATTCTGGAACAATCAGAGATCGAAGACCTGGCCCTCCATTTCCTTTTCCTGGTCCGGATTGAACAGGCTGGCCGGATTGAGTAATATCATAAGAACAGGTTCAGTCAGCTCCGGATACAGTATTGAAACAGGCGAGAGCGGAAGATTTGAAAGTGATGTCTATACACCGACTACGGAGACGAAAAAGACAAACTGGACGCCCCTGTTCAACATCAGCATTACTCTCATGAACGATGTGCAGATTACACTCAGCGACAATGTTGCCAGAACAGTAATGCAGAGCTTTACCGGAACTCATGCGAAGACTGAAAGCAGCAACAGTAACCTTCAACTTAGAATTCAATACTCATTCAGTGCTCCCGGGGGGTTTGCCATACCTCTGCCGCTGCTCAACAAGCTTCGGATAAGTTTTCGGAGCGATCTGACAACAAGCCTCAGTGTGACCAGGTCCAGATCCAGGAGCGAGCTTTTCGGCAGTTCCGTTGGCGCACACCTTCAGACCGACAGGGAGGAGTGGCGAATAGAACCTGCTCTGAATTACGATTTCGGTACGGTTACTGCCGGGCTTACAGGTATCTTCGGTTGGAAAACCGACAGGGTCAATTCACAGTATAATCAGCGGGATGTAGGAATGAACATCTGGGTAACCATCAATTTCTAAATAACAAATATAACAAATCACCGAATTCCCACCGTAACAATCTGGCTATTTACTTCATTTATATATATGCTCATTATTGCCCTGATGAAACATTACTCATGTACTGTGAATGTACAACAGAACCTGAGCGGGTATAATTGTACGAGTGTTGCACTTAGTCTGGGGCATAAGTTGGTTTTGGAGGTTTGATGAGCATAAAGATAGGTCAGCTCCTTCTGAATTCAGGAATAATAACGAGCAAGCAGCTTGATAAGGCACTAAGCAAACAGAGTGAAGAAGGCAGCAGGCTCGGGTACCATCTGGTGAATATCCAGGCCATTTCGGAAGAGGACCTGAACAAATTCCTGGCAAGACAGCAGAGCATAGAGAGTTCAAATCTCAATGTATTAGACATTGATGAGGATACCATACATCTTATATCAGCTGATATAGCAAGAAGATATGAAGTTATTCCTATCAGCAGAGAAGGCAGAAAGCTTATCGTTGCCATGACCGACCCCAACAACCTCTTCGCAATTGATGATCTGCGATTCTCACTGGGAATGGATATTGAACCCCACATATGCGCTTCCAGTATGATAAAAAAAGGCCTGTCAAGGTTTTACCCGGATTCCGAGGCTATCGTACCCATAGATGAAACAGAGAAAAAGCAGAGGGGCAACACTATAAATGAAGCCCTTGCCGATATCGATGAGGAAGGCATTGTCGAAGGCAGTGAGATGCTTATGGGCGACGATGTCTTTGAATCCATGATAATTCAGGATGATGAAGAAGAGGAGATCGAAGAGGAAGATCTTGATTACAGTATTTCGGATTCTCCTGTGGTCAAGCTCGTGAACAGTCTCATTGCGGATGCGGTAAGGAGGGGAGCAAGTGATATTCATTTCGAACCCTTCGAGAGATACATCAGAGTCAGATTCAGGATAGACGGCATTCTTCACGAGGTAATGCGTCCAAGCCGGAAGTACAGGACATCTATGGTCAGTCGACTTAAAATCATAGGTGGAATGAATATCGCTGAACATCATCTTCCGCAGGATGGAAGGCAGAAGATACTGGTCGGTGACAAGTTTGTAGACCTGAGGCTCGCGACCCTGCCCACCCTTTTCGGTGAAAAGGTTGAAATCAGGCTGCTGGACCGCAGCGCCGTTATTCTTGACCTTGAAAAGCTTGGATTTGAAGAAGAACCTCTCAAAGAATTCAGAAGAGGCATCCATAGACCCTTTGGAATTGTCCTGGTCACCGGCCCCACCGGATGCGGTAAAACGACCACACTGTACTCGGCCCTTACAGAGCTTAACAATGTCGGCGTAAACATAATGACAGCTGAAAACCCGGTAGAATTCAATCTGAAGGGTGTCAACCAGGTTCAGATGAATTCCGATGTCGGGTTGACTTTCGCCAACGCCCTCAGAGCTTACCTTCGCCAGGATCCGGACATAATCATGGTCGGAGAAATTCGTGACAAGGAAACCTGTGAAATAGCGATAAGGGCCGCTCTTACCGGGCACCTGGTGCTTTCAACTACACATACGAACGATGCTCCCAGCACTATAAACAGGCTTATAGACATGGGAACTGAACCATTCATGCTGAGTACGTCGATAGTATGTATCGCCTCTCAGAGACTTATCAGAAAGGTTTGCTCCAAATGCAAGACCCCGATCCATGTTCCGGAAGATGCCTTCATCGATGCGGGAATTGACCCTGAGCGATTCAGGGGCGTCGAACTTTGCGAAGGGATCGGCTGTTCGTACTGCAACAAAACAGGTTATAAGGGTAGAATGGGAATCTTTGAAGTCATGCGTATTGACGAAGATATAAGGCAGCTGATAGAGAGTGATGCCAGCAGTATAGAGATCGAAAAAGAAGCGCTGAAGAAGGGTATGGTGAATCTGAGAGAAGCAGCTCTCAGAAAGCTTGAAACCGGACATACAACATTCGATGAAGTTCTGCGGGAAACAATCTCGAACGAATAAAGGGGGATATTTTTGCTCAGCAGGCTTGGTATGATGCTTCTGGAATCCGGGATGGTCACCAGGGATGAAATTGACAAGATAGTGAGCGAGTACGGACCCGGCGAGATCGAACTTGCTGATCAGCTGGTGTCAACGGGTATTATACCTGAAGACCTTATCACCGAATATCTATCCGAGATCTATTCTGTTAAACCCGTATTTCTGAATGAAATGGAGTTTGATCCCGCCCTTGCGGATTCACTTCCGGGTGAGACTGCCAGGAGATACCTCCTGATTCCCTTTAAAGAGGAAAAGGACTACCTGCATATCGGTATGGGTTCCCCGGGGGATCTTTACGCAATAGATGATGTAAAATTCGCAGTGGGAAAAGAAGTCATTGTCTATGCTTCAGCCCCCTCTGCCGTAAGAAGAGCCCAGAACGACATGTACGGCAAGCAGGACGCCCTTGTGACGGTAAAAGATCAGCTGGAAGATTATGAGGAAGAGCTCGATGATCTGGAAATAGTGCAAACTCTTGGATACGAGGATGAAGAGGAAGAGGACTATGAGCAAAACGATCTGGAGGATGAGTACGCTAATCTCTCTGAAGGTCCAATAGTAGCATTTGTAAACGCGATCATTTCCAAGGCCGTTCTTACTGAAATCAGTGATATTCATATAGAGCCGTACGAGAAGTACCTCAGAGTAAGATACAGGCGCGACGGCAAATGTTTCGTGGTCAGAAAACTTCCCAAGAAAGTGCAGCCTCAGATTATAAGCAGGCTTAAGATAATGTCCGGTATGAATATAGCAGAGAAAAGAAAAACTCAGGATGGACGAATCAAGGCCATAATTAGTGGAAGATCGATAGACTTCCGGGTAAGCGCGGTGCCTACTATCAACGGGGAGAAGATCGTACTGCGTATCCTTGACAGGGGCAGCCTGGAACTCGACCTCCGGGAACTGGGCTTTCCCGAAGATGCGCTTAAGATATTCCTGCAGGGGGTCAGTTCTCCGTACGGTATCGTTCTTGTAACAGGCCCTACGGGAAGCGGTAAGACAACAACTCTTTATTCTGCTCTCAGCTCACTGAATACGGAAAAAGTGAACATCCATACAGCTGAAGAACCGGTGGAGTACAATATAGAAGGTTTATCCCAGTCTCAGATCGATTTCAGCAAGGGATACGATTTCGCCTCGGCTCTCAGAGCTATTCTCAGGCAGGATCCAAACATAATCATGGTGGGTGAAATAAGAGACCTTGAAACTGCCACCATAGCTATAAAAGCCGCGCTCACCGGGCATCTGGTTTTCTCCACGATACATACGAATGATGCTCCAAGTACAGTGAACAGGTTGATTGACATAGGTATCAAGCCATTCCTGGTAGCGTCAGCAGTTCGAACGATCATGGCCCAGAGACTTGTCAGAAAGATCTGCAAACACTGCAAGAACCCCCATGAGTACTCGGATGATGAATACAGGGCAGCGGGAGTAGACCCCGCTGAGATGGTCGGTCATACAACATATAAGGGTAAAGGATGCAGTAAATGCAGCGGTTCCGGTTACAGAGGAAGAACGGGTCTTTACGAAGTGCTTGCAATTGATAAGAATATAAAGCAGTCTATTATTGAAAAGGTTACCGCAGGACAGCTGCGGGTTCTCGCTGTCCGAAACGGGATGAAAACACTTAGAATGGATGCTGTTGCGAAGTTGAAGGCTGGTATTACGACACTTGAGGAAGTTACAAGGGGTACCGCTGAAGATGATCGGGAAATACTGAAGGTCATAGAGGAATTGAAGAGCGGAGCCGCTCAGCAGACAGAGGAAGGACATTCGGCCTGATATGATTATTAAAACTCTTTTGAAGGATATGATGGAAAGACGGGCTACCGACCTTCATCTTACCGTTGGAACCCCTCCGGTTATCAGAATAGATGGCGAGCTGGAAAGGATGGAGTACGATCCTCTGACAGCCCAGGATACCCAGAACCTCGTTTACAGCCTTATCAAGGATGAGCAGAAGAAGAGGTTCGAGCTTGAAAAGGAGCTTGACTTCGCATTCGGGATCAAAGGCCTTTCAAGGTTCAGAGCCAATGTATTTTTTCAGAGGGGCTGTGTTGCCTGTGCCATCAGATCCATTCCCCATGAGATACTTTCATTCGAAGAACTCGGACTCCCGAAAGTCGTGGAGACCTTCTCAGAAAAACGGCAGGGCCTTATTCTTGTTACCGGCCCGACAGGATGCGGAAAATCAACTACACTCGCGTCAATGCTCCGGAAGATAAACGCTACAAGGCATTGTCATATCATAACCATTGAGGATCCCATAGAATACGTACATCATCATGATAAGGGTATCATCAATCAGAGGGAGATCGGACAGGACACCAAATCCTTTGACAATTCACTGAGATACGTGCTGAGGCAGGATCCGGATGTAGTTCTGATCGGTGAGATGAGGGATATGATAACCATGCAGGTGGCCCTTAATATCGCCGAGACAGGCCACCTTACACTGGCTACACTGCACACCAACTCCACTTATGAATCCATCAACAGGATTATCGACTCGTTTCCAACGGGAAGCCAGGACCAGATCAGAAGCCAGTTGTCATTCGTAACCATAGGCATACTTACACAGCAGCTGGTACCGAAGGCCAGAGGATCGGGCAGGGCTCTGGCTGCGGAGATTCTTGTATGCAACCCGGCAGTCAAGGCAACGATTCGCCAGGACAAACTTCACCAGATTTACGGGCTTATGCAGGCCGGTCACAAGTATGGTATGAAAACGATGAACCAGTCTCTCTTTGACCTTTACAGAAAGAAGGAAATAACCAGAGAGGTTGCCCTGGAACGATCCCACGATATCGGGGAACTGGAACAGATGATAGCAACTGGAAGAGACATCATTTAGCAATAGGAGGCGGAAATGCCTGAGTTCAGATGGGAAGGAACAAACAGGGCCGGCAGAAAGATGTCGGGAAAGATTTCTGCCGCTAAAAAGGCGGAAGCGGAAGCGCTCCTCACCCAGAGGGGGGTGAGTATAACCAGGATCAAGGGCAAAGGGTTTGATATATCCACCTTTGGTGTAATAGGGTCAGGTGTCAAGGACAAGGAACTTTCGACATTCACCCGGCAGTTCGCTGTGATGATCGACGCGGGACTTCCCCTTGTCAAGTGTCTTCAGATACTCGCCCAACAGCAGGAAAACAAGGTTTTCCAGGAGATTATCGAAGATGTCACAGCGGATGTAGAAAAGGGAGGAACCCTGGCCGATTCCATGGGCAAGCACAACAAGGTTTTCTCAGATCTGTACGTGAACATGGTTGCGGCAGGTGAACAGGGCGGTATTCTGGATACCATCCTCAACAGGCTTTCCACTCACCTTGAAAAATCAACCGCTCTGAAGAGCAAGATAAAATCAGCAATGATGTATCCTATGGTTGTTCTGGTAGTAGTTATCGTGGTCGTAATGGCTCTCCTGCTTTTTGTCATACCTATTTTCGAGCAGATGTTTGCAGACATGGGCGGTTCGCTGCCGGTGCCTACTCAGATCGTCGTAAACCTT
This sequence comes from Candidatus Aegiribacteria sp., assembly GCA_013138965.1. Classification (GTDB taxonomy): domain Bacteria; phylum Fermentibacterota; class Fermentibacteria; order Fermentibacterales; family JCC-6; genus Aegiribacteria. The sequence goes on along the minus strand of WTBT01000017.1, from coordinate 55,667 downwards.
TCAGAGTTCGTTCAGGCTAACATACTTCTCATCCTGATAGGCTTTGCCGCGCTGATCTCCGGCTACAAGATGTACTACAGAACCAAGAACGGCGAGAAGGTCATTGATAACATAAAACTCAAAATGCCCATCTTCGGCATGATGTTAAGAAAGATGTCAATAGCCCGTTTCTCAAGGACTCTGGGTACCCTTATATCAAGCGGTGTATCCATACTTGATGGCCTGAGCATAACCTCCAAGACATCAGGAAACAGGATCATAGCTGATGCGATCATGGAAGCACGAACCAGCATTTCAGGAGGTGAGAACATCTCCAATCCACTGCAGGCTTCCGGTGTTTTCCCGGGCATGGTGACCCAGATGATCGCAGTGGGAGAAGAGACCGGCGGAATCGATACCATGCTCATGAAAATCGCCGATTTCTACGAGGAAGAGGTGGATACGGCTGTCGCTGGCCTTACGGCAACACTCGAACCGATCATGATCGTTGTTCTGGGGGCGATAGTCGGAGGTATAGTTATTGCCATGTACCTTCCGATCTTCGACCTTATCGGTACTGTGGGAGCCTGATCAGCGGCGGTAAATCCCTGCTGTTCCTAAGAGATACCGAAGTATGCATAAGAATATACTTACGATGACGCGCCGCACCTGGTTCCAGGTGGGGCGCCTCATCGTATTCGGTCTTTTCGTCCTCTTCGGTATCCTGTTCCTTGGCTGGTCAAGTGTCGGAAGAGTCTATTCCATCGTAGGCTCCGTGGTTGTTCTTACGGTATTTCTTGATTTCCTCTTAAGAAGAAATCAGAGGGCGAAGGAATGGCAGCTGTGGGGCATATTCATTCTGGATTCGATCCTGGCCTCACTGCTTATTCGAATGGCAGGCGGCTTCGACGGCCCATTCACCGCGTTCTTCTTTATTCATACATTTACAGCAGGTGTATACCTCGGCATACGCGGTGGTGTAACGATAGCCGTGCTGGATTCGCTGATGATCGCTTCCCTGGCTTTCATCACTATTTCCGGTATGGTCGATGTTACACCCACGGGGAGCGCTTTTGAACAATTGATGAATACTGTCCCATCGGATATTTCATTCCAGTACGCTCTCCTTTTCGTGATGATATACGCTGGATTTCTCACAATCACCGGGCTTGTTTCAGGATACCTTTCACAGCATCTGCTGTTTGAGAAGGGAAGGGCTGATGGAATTCTCAGACAGCTGAGAGAAGCCAGAACCATGTCCCGCGAAATACTTGAAAGCCTTTCAGACGGTATACTGGTCATAGACAATTCTGGAAACCCGGTAAGTATCAACCAGGCCGGCCGTGAAATTCTTTCACTGGGTGATAAATGGCGTGAACGGGTATACAACACGAACATATATACAATGCTGAAGGAATTTCAATTATCAGGCGGCATGCCTCCGGTTATAGAGTTAAGTATGGATGAAGCGATTCTGGAATGCAGAATGGGTACATTTCTTGATCATGAAGGCAATTCGGCGGGAGCCCTTGTGACCATGACGGATATCACCGAGACATTCGAGCTTAAAAAGCAGCTTCAGGAGCAGGAAAAGCTTGCTGCGATCGGCCGACTCTCAAGTACCATGGCGCATGAAATCAGAAATCCTCTGGCATCCATGAGCGGCGCCGCTCATATTCTTCAGATGGGCACGCTGGACTGGAGGAAGACGGACAGAATGACCGAACTTATAGGCCATCAGGCGAAGAGGATATCGGAGATAATAGAGGGTTATCTTGAGTTATCCCGCGAGAATACCGTCTCCTATACAAACTCGGTATCGCTTGAAGCTGTTGTAAATGAAGCAATTGATGTAGCCAGGCAGGGTTTCGGTGGGCTTATTAATATAGAATCTCTCATTGAGGGCGATTTCATAGTATTCGGCAACCAGGCAAGGCTCGTGCAGTTGCTTACGAATATCATGCGTAACAGCGTTGAGGTCCTTGAAAACTCATCTGACGGGGAAATCACCGTTTCCCTTGCAAAATCTTCCATGGAGGGTATGGTTGAACTCAGCGTACATGATAACGGTCCCGGAATACCTGATGAAGTCATGGCGCATATATTTGATCCGTTCTTCACCACCAAGAAGGAGGGAACAGGTCTCGGGCTGTTCGTAGCCAGGAAAGTGGCGCGTGATCACAGAGGGCGAATGGATATCGAATCGGAACCTGGAGAAGGCACAATTGTCAGAGTAAGTATACCGATAGCGCCGCCTGATGCAGTCGCGGTTGAAGCTGAAGGAGATTAGCATGACCGGACCTCTTTCCGTAATGATTGTTGATGATGAGAAGCCCATGCTTGAATGGCTTTCAATACTTCTGGAAGAGCATGGATACGATGTGTCATGCTATTCCACAGGAGAACAGGCTGTTGAAGCCGGTATAAAATCAATGCCGGATATACTTGTAGTTGATGTGAAGATGCCCGGAATAAGCGGTTTCGATGTTCTTTCGCAGCTCCGGGAAAGATCCCCCGGTCTCATCGGCATAATAATGACAGCCTTCTCAAGCGTGGATTCGGCAGTCAAGGCAATGCGGAACGGAGCCACGGATTATCTTGTAAAACCCTTTGAAGTCGACCAGCTTCTGATTTCAATAGAGAAAGCCCTCAGCACAAGGGATCTTAAGAGGGAGAACCGGGAACTCAGAAAAAAAATCCGGTCTAAATACTCTGTTGAGGAGATAATTGGAAAATCCAGGCCCATTGTTGAACTGCTTGCAAAAGTAAGGATGGTTGCGGACAAGAACAGCACAGTAATAATCACAGGCGAAAGCGGTACAGGCAAGGAACTCATCGCAAGGGCCATTCACAGCATAAGTTCCAGATCTGACAAACCCTTCATGGGCGTAAGCTGCGGAAGTTTTTCCCGCAGTCTTCTTGAAAGTGAGCTTTTCGGTCATATGAAGGGATCCTTCACAGGCGCTTACAAGGACAAGGAGGGGCTCCTTGTAGCCGCAAGGGGAGGGACGTTCTTTCTGGATGAAATAGGTGAGCTTGACAGGGAACTTCAGGTTAAACTGCTAAGGGCGCTTCAGGAACGTCAGGTGCTCCCTGTTGGCGGAACCAGACATGTCCCCTTCGAGGCCAGGATAATAGCGGCAACCAATGTCGATCTTGGTGAAATGGTGAAGACCGATGCTTTCAGAGCGGATCTTTATTACAGGCTGAACGTTATTCCTCTCCATGTTCCCCCCCTCAGGGAAAGAAGATCTGACATTCCCTTTCTTCTGGATAAATTCCTTGAAGATTATTCAGCTGAAACAGGTGAACAGCTTAAAACGATTACCGCTGAAGCAAGAAAGATACTGTCCGATTATGACTGGCCCGGAAATGTACGTGAACTTGAGAACGTGGTTGAACGTCTTTGTGTAATGACACAGGGTGAGGAAATAGGCGTGAACGACATCCCGGACTTCATCAGGCATCCCGGTGAAGCGGAACAGCTGCATTCGGAATCAGGGATTATGGATGAACGTCCCCGCAAGAAGAATCCTACCCTGGATGAGATAGAGAAAGCATATACCCTGTACGTGCTGGAGCACCAGGCGAGGGGGCAGAAACGCCTTGCCGCTAAAATCCTGGGCATCAATGAAAGCACCCTTTACAGAAAGCTGGAAAAATACGCAGGGGAAAAGGATGATTCATGACGCGCAATAGTGGCAGTATGCGTTTACCGGTAACAGCATTTTGTTTTCTGATACTGTTCTTCATTGCTTTTCTAACCGGCCAGAGGGGCATCCCTGTTGAAGACGGGGGTGAGTTTCTTACAGTTGCGCGGCTTGGAGGCATCAACCATCCGCCCGGTCTTCCCCTTGTAAGCCTTTCATCAAGATTGTCATGGATACTCTTCGGGGAAGAGGGTTTAAGAGTACTATTCGCGTTTGTCGCGGCATCAGCGCTGGTCCTGATAACAAAGAAGCACACAGTTTCCTCACTATTTTTTCTCACCGGGATTCTCCTGCTGCCTTCGATTGCCGGAAGACTTCTTATCTGGGATGCTTACGGTTTCCTTTTTCTGATATACGCGGTTGCGTACTTCAGAAAACCGCCCTTCAACCTTGAAGCGGGGTTCCTTCTGGGGCTCGCCCTGGCAATTCACCCGCAGGGGATCTTCCTTGTTGTCCTGTTTGAGTTCAAACGCTCCTCAGTACTGCAGTTCTTCTGCGGCCTCCTGCTTGGATTGAGTCTATACCTTGCGCTTCCTCTGTATTCAGCTTCGGGTGCAATAGTAGACTGGGGCAGCACCGGAGCAGTGGGTAAATTCATCAGGCAGGTAACGGCGGGAGGGTACAGGGAAGTGTACGGCGGAAGTATGTGGGGTATTTCAGCAGATGTTCTGCTCCGGCATCTCGGAGCCCTCTGGAGAATTCTATGGCCTGTCCTTCTGTTACCTGCGATCATCGGAGCAATACGGCTTTTCGGAACCGATAGGAAACTACTGATTAGACTGGAAATACTGGTTGTTCTCGATCTGCTATTTGTTGCCTATATCAATCCCATGGCAGCGGGAACAACCCAGACCGCGATTCTTTCCCTTTTTGTAATCCTGGCGCTTGCCGCCGCAGGTATGAACGTCATATACAGCTGGAGGCGCTTCGCTGGCATATTGGCCGCAGGAGCCGTTCTCACGGCGGGAGTTCTGCAATGGAACCCCCTGCCCGATCAGCAAAATGAAATAAAGGAGTACTTCGCTCCCGCACCGTACGAATCGGTTTTCTTTCTCAGAAGCAATGACCTTCTTTACGGCGGATGGGTACTGAAATATGTGGAGGACAGAAGGCCGGATATCGTTCTTCTGTCAACCGGGAATTTCTCCGGATGGTTCGAGCGTATGGCAACATGGTTCAATCCGGACGTTGATCTGTCTAAAGGTGTATTGGATGTCGGTGATTTCAGCATGTCCCGCGAGGAATTGGCCGACCGCCTGATAGATGCCACGATTAAGGATAATCCGAACCGCCCATTCTTCACTGATTTCTGAATTGCTGAATGCGTAATAGAACCCCGGTCTTGCAATTTGCAATAGGTGTCTTTCGTTTATCACACCATCTTAGATATTCGGGAAGTAATAATATGTGCTCATGACGGAATAAACACCGGATATTATGGCTTGGCAAACATATTGCTTCAGTGTATAGTAAGAATGAAGATTCTGAAAGGTATTAATGTTAACCCCAAAGTCGAAAGGAATCAAAATGAAAAAAGGTTTCACCCTCATCGAGCTGATGATCGTTGTGGTCATCATCGGTATCCTTGCTGCCATAGCGATACCGAAGTTCTCCAGCGTCAAGGATCAGGCGGAGCAGGTATCCTGCAGGAGCAATCTCAGGTGTCTGGGTACCGGTGAATCCATATACCACGGCGGTCATAGCTACTTCACATCTGTTAACGATCTTACTAATTCTGGAGTGATGGACAACGCTAACCTGCTCCACTGTCCTACCGCCAATCCTGGAATTGCATATGTAGCAGGTAATGTCACTGCCACAGGTTACAACATTCCATGCGCTACTGCTGGTGCTCCTCTTTCTCATGGTAGTATTGTAACTGGTATAACATCCTGGCAGTAAAAGTCTGATTTATCAGATTGCGAAAGCGGCGGGTTTTAAAACCCGCCGCTTCAGTGTAATTGCTAAAATAGTCACAGGTTTGAAGGGTAAAACCTGTATATTGTGTGTCCATCGATATTCGCAAACGGTTCAAGCACATCTCCCCGGCCGATTCTTGAAAAGAGTTCAACTGAGTTCTCATCATCGAATGGCGCGGGGTTACTTTCTACAAGGATGATATAATCTATATCCAACTCTTTAAGAATCATGATTTCATACTCAATACTGTTGCTTAAATATATCTGCGCGGCAACAGGATGCTCAAATGCAGTAATCCACCTGTGATTATAGAAATAGCGTTTTCTATCAAAAAATGAAAGGATTGTTGAATTACCCGGAAGATGGGAATTCATCCATAGTGTCGCTTTCAGTTCAGGTTGTTTCTCGATAAACTGCAAACCTGATGCCTTCCAATCGTTGCATACATAGGATTCGATCAGTCCGGTTCTGAATTCCAATCCGTAGTGTTCAGTTGGTGATAAAGAAGTGTCATATATGAAATATATTATTACTGTCAGAACAGTCGCGGAAACCAGGCCATATTTCAGGTGCCTGAACATAGAAAGACCGAACAGTGTGGCAAAGGGAATCAGCATTATTCCGTATTTTGCCCCCCACCAAGCAGGATAGAACATAATAAGGGAAATAATCGCGTAAATCCCAACACCAGTGATGATCAAAGTTCTTCTTTTCAGATACTTTCTCTTTATTGTGAGAATGTATCCTCCAAGCAGAAGAAAAATAGAAGAGTTCCAGGTTCCGAAGTAATGCCAGATATTCTGAAGAATTCCTACAGTCGGGTAGAAATCAGAACTTCTATCGTTGAATGTAAAGTAAGTAAGATGTATTTCAGGCATCAGCCATTCAGGCTTCAGTAGAGATGTAAATGAAGCATGCGGGTAGAAGAAAGTTCCTGTATGGATAAACGTCCGCAACATAAAAATAAGAGGTAGTATAATCAACAGAATAATGCTTGAAAATCTATAATATCTGTCAGGTTTATTATATAAAATATTATACACATACATTATGATAAACGGAATAAGCACAATGTAAATTGTAATTTTTGATGTCAACGCCAGACCCATTACTATAAATGCTGACAAATCGGAATGGTAATCCTTATCTATTATCTGTTTAAATAGAATAGTCAGGGCAATTGTGACAAAGAAGAGAGCAGTAGCATCGGGTTTGGCGAAATGGCACCATAGAAGAATTGTGGAGCATCCGGTAATACTGATCAATGCAGCCGGATACCATTTCCACCCGAACCCGAGTATTGCCATGCCAAGCAGGATCAATCCAATAGTCATGCTCAGTTCAAACAGCTGGCCTAGAATAAGTTGATCCACTCTATCAGCTGCAAGTGAAGAAGGCAGCAGTAACAGCATTTCCGAAGTCATTGGAAAGGCAGAAAATATTGTTTCATCAAGAAAGCTAATCTGACCATCATTCAGCCATCTGTCTGGTTGAACAAGGTAAGTCACCTGGGTATCATTGAAATTCATTTCCGGACGACCCGTCAGCATCATATTTGTAATCAGAATGTATCCTGCCAGGAGGAAAGGCAGGATAATTACAGAATGCTCCAATTTGAAGCGGAAAATGGAGAAGTACTTTTTCAATCGCACGTAAAGTAGTACCAGCCCGGTTAAAGCACCCATTATTATGAAGATGGGTAAAAATCCTCTGGTGAGCAGATGAAGTAGTGAAAGAAGTACTATTACTCCCATGTAAATAAGCATTCCGGGGATAACCGAAGGCATCAACCTGAAGTGCTTTTTCATTAAACTGAATCGCATTGTCAGTGAACCTGCGCCATAAAAAGCAAGCCAGACAATTGCGATACGAAGAAGCGACCAGGCGAGCGAATTGATACTGAGCCAGTTGGTCAGAGCCGTATTACCACCCATTTGTTATTCCAGACCGTTTTTGGGAAAGCTGAAATCATAATGCAGATATTCATTTACTATCGGCAATCTTAGTGTTCCCGTATCCTGCTGCTCAATGGAAATGTTGTATTCAGCGCCAAATTCGTCTGTTGCCGTTACCGAATAATTTCCCGGATTCAGCTTCGCAATTATGCTTGCTCCGGGCTGAAGGGCTATACTATCCAGGAAAATCCCATCCGAAACATTCTGTGCGATTATTTGCATTTCCGTAATCACTGACATCGGAAGACAGTTCTCTATAAAGAGTGATCCAGAGCCGTTTCCTGTTATTCCAACAGGTGGTTGCGGATTGATGATCATAGTGCTGATTATACTAACAACGCAGCTGTCAGACGGTACGGTGATATAATCTGCACTGTATATTCTGCCGATCTGATCTACAACATTGATCGAATAGATACCTTTATCCAGCCAGATAATGGTACTGGCTCCGGGGAATATTCTGAAATCATCTATTATGATGTCTTCGATAAGCTGTTTTGAAGAGAGCATAAGCGTATCCAGTGCAAATCCGTGAAGTGAATTAGTCAGGTTCAGCATATAATGTCCATAATCAGCGTTTGGTCTTCCGGAAGTAAGGTATTCCAGGTCGACAGTAATAGTATCGGGAGCGTTTTTCTGATAGTTTCCAGCGATACCATATGAGTTGCCCAACTCATCAAACGCGAGGATGTTGCAATTTCCCGATGGCAAAGATAAAGTAACACTTGAATCCGGCTGTAAACTGGAATGCAGTCTGTTATCCCCTTTGCTTTTATGTCCTGCGCCCCAGACATAAAGACTGACTATTTCAAGATCCCTTACTTCATTTATCACTGTAAATTCATGCCGGCCTGATTGATATGGAACATGACCGGAAAGAAGCGCCAGGCTTAAACAAGCGTAAATGAAAATTCTGAACTCCTTCCGCGGTTAAGAGCCGGGACCGGATTTGAGCCTGAACAGAATGAAGCGGTCAACAGTTAATAATGGATGAAGATTGAAGGAGAGGAATTTCCTCCATTGTTCCAGTTCACCGGCTGATAATTCCGGAGTAATATTTATTGAGGTAAGAAACATATCCAGGGCTAAATGAGTTATTCCCCTGTTCCGGAGTGCATTCATCATCTCCCCGGAATCCATTCCTGCCCAGAGCATCTCCATCAATTCAAACGGCACTACTTTATGATCGAAAACAGCATATCCTGGAAAATAGAATGGACGGTTCATATTAACTAACAGCGTTGTATCACTTTGGGATATGTAGCGATCACATTTCTGAAAAAAGTCATAATAGAAAGCGTTTTCATCAAGATATGTTTCATCATCCAGAAATTCCCATGGTCTTTCGTGTACGTAAAGGTTCATGATTTTGTCTGCTGACCAGATCACGCATACAGAAATCAGAAGAAGTGCAGCAGATCTCATGATTTTACTTCTGTTCATGAGAAGGTTTCCGAATGCTTCTGATACCGGAATGGATAGCATTACAAGACCTGGAAGAAGGTATCGAACCCTGACAGCTGCTCCATTTGCGATCAGTGTTATAACCATATAAATAAACGGCAGCAGGAATTTCCGTCTTTTGTATTTCACTAATGGAAAAGCAAGGATCGTGCCTGCCAGAAGCAAGGGTCCGGATGACCCGTCGAACAGAGCAGGATTGTTCCACTCTCCATGAAGCGATATTCGGACAGGAAGAAGGAGGTAATCCAGGATTCCATTGAGAGAGGTACTGACAGTGTTCATGGCATAGTATCCAGCTGCTCTGCTGTTAAGCTGAGTATCAGGGCCGAAGATCCCCTGAAACAGCGGATATACCGGATTACCCCATTGCAGGATATTTGGAATAACCCACCATGCCGTGGTAAAGAGAGCAGCGAAAATAGAATATAGAACAGCTCTCCTGGTCATGTTTCTAAAGAAATACGGCAGAAGAATACAGACGGATAGAAGCACAATGAAACCGTTGTACTTACAGCAGCTCGCGCCTCCAGCCCACAGTACCGCAAGAACGGGATTAGCTTCTTTTCTGATAAGCTCCAGATAGGCGAGAAGAGAAAAGAAGATAAGAAAAGAATCTGAATAACTCCAGGTTGCATTTCTGACAAGTTCAGGAATACTCATCAGCACAATCAGAGAAAGAATCGCAATCTTCTTTCTTCCTTTCCTGAGGAAGTAACCTGTAACCACGGAGCAGCCGGCAAGGAAACCAAGAAGACTTACCGCTCTTGAGACTCTGAATCCGAAAGTTCCGCCTGTAATCGTATAGAAAGATTCGACCAGGTATGGATAACTGAAAATTCCAGACCAATCCGGTCTGACAATCCTTCCTGCTTCAAGCCAGATCCTGGCCTGATAAAGATGATGAATCATTGCGTCTCTGGAAATCGGCGGGAGGAGTATAAGAGGGAAAAGTATCAATCCGCAGAGTGCTAGCATTACGCTGCCCCTGGGCATAGAGAACCGTCCTGGTCGAACCCATAGAAGAGTTCCGATGGCAAGGATTGCCCATAGCAGGGCAGGTACAAGAAGCCCTGACCATCCGGCAGCCGATATAAGGAAAAACATCAGCAGGCTTCCAGCGCCGAATTTCCTTGACCACGATTCTGAGTTAGGAAGCGCTAGAACTCCCCATCCGCTGATGGATACAGCCACTACTGAAAAGAAGATTAAAGTACTGATGAATACAATCATTTCAATCTCTTATTTGAGAAGATTTTTTGGGCGATAACAAAAACAGCCACCAGAAAAAGCTCTACTGCGGTAGTTACAAGACGTATGGCGATCACACCAACAATTACAGTTGGTTTTGCAATAAATGCGGGCAGGATAAGAAACAGCACACCCTCCCGGACACCGATGCCGCTGGGAGCAAAGAATGCTGCAAGACCAATTAATCCTGCGATACTGTAAATGCCTGTGATGATAAGATAATATCTGAAGCTTACGGGCGAAAGGGAGTTAAATATAAGAAAAAGTGCAAGACCTGATAAAAGAAAGGCAATAATATAGGCTCCAATGAAGGACAGAATATTTCTGAATTTCGGAACCTCAAGCAAAGGAGTTTGCTTTATTAATCTGAATCCCATGTTTACGAGTGTTCTAAGAAATGGAGGATATAGGACAGTCAGCATCACAGTAGCACCTGCAGCCGCTATCCAGCGTACATATCCTGGAACAATGCCCGGAGAAAAGGATACTGAAATAAGCAACACCAGACATGAAGCGGTAAGTGCGATAATGTATTCCACCATTGTAGCAACTGCCACTTTCTTCTTTGAAAAACCGCGGTATGCATCCATTCTGACCAGTAAGAGTGTAATCTTTCCCGGAACATATTTGCCAAGATATGAAAGAAACCATCCTCTTGCAGCCCTGATCATTGGAACATGCAGCCCCATAGAAATTGTTAGCCGATGCCAGATCAAAAAACAGTATAGATAATTTATGATAATTAAAATAGAACCTGCAATGAAATATTCATACTTCAATTCAAAATCATAACTGGATATTTCAGAAATATTCTTCCATACCATCCAGGTAACCGCAAGCAGCACTATAATGAGAAGAATTCTACTGTACCAGTTAGACTTTAACTTAACTATACTCATAATATAATACTTGTATAACTATGTGAATATTTAATAAGCATCATTAATTCACAATTATCTAAATTCATTCAGATGCATCGGAATAAGAGAACTCAATGATCTTATCTTCCAATTCCGGTTTATCAGACAGGCACAAACCTTCTTTTCCCGCATGCCTCACGAATTGTGTTAATAATGCCTTTACATTATGCTCTGAAATCCCGCATCCGTGAAGATACCGAATATCTTTCGGGTCATAAAGCCATTCTTCAGGATAGTCATCATTGATGACGCGCAGGAATCGTTCAGCCACTTTTGCGGGAGCCCATTGTTTCAGTACAAAGTCCTTTGCATTTTCTCCCAGCTTAACTCGATGTTCATGATTCGTAATAAGTTTTTCGATTGCGGTTTCAATTTCATCCGGATTGTGATATTCGGTTGGAGGGACAGGCGCGCCATGCAGGATTCCCATATCCTCGATTGATGCGTAACCTCCGACCACTGCAGGTTTCCCCAAAAAAGCGGCTTCAGTAGCCAGACCGGCCATTACTGTATCAGAGTATAGCTGATCGATCACAAAATCACAGTCAGCCAGTTCCTTTAATACTTCTGAATTTGGTTTACCGACTATTTCGATAAACTCAAGGGAGTATCCCTTATTTTTCATCCTTCCGATAATATCGCGGAATACACCTGATCCCTTGAATTCGGAGAAGGAGGGAGCGTGGACAATTCGCATTATCTTATTTGCTTCTACGATATTATCATCAGTATTCTTATTATAACTGCAGGAAAATGGATTCCCGATCGTGAGGTATCGCACAAATTTCTTCTCACTAAAATGTGAACTTGGAGGATGGCTTATGATGACATCGGCGTAGTGTTCTATTCGCCTGACCCATTTCTTCTGCATTTTTGCAATCCTGGCACATTTTTCAATCAAGCAGCCATAATCTTTTGAAACACTTGAACCACTTATGTAGGCCGGTCTTGTGTCACTGCCATGAAATACCCAGATAATCCGCTTGCCGAACAGCTTCAGTATTGGTAAGTCATACATCTCAAAAAAGGAAGATGTGCCGTGAAAGAAAGAAGATGTACCATGAAAAACGAAAACATCACACCAGAATAATGACCAGATAAGCAAGGCCAATCGCAGGGGAAACAGTATCATCACCAGTAATAAGGTCCACCAGAGTTCACACAGTGATTTCCTTTTCTTTGCTGATATTTTCCTGGATAAGAACAATGTCATCAACCTCATATATGGATTTTTCTTTTTATTGTCATTACCATAACTGAACGGGTGACCATCAATGCTGAAAAAGTACGATTTTATCCCAAGTTCATCGAAACCTTTTTTAAGATTTGTATAATATCCAGCAACTTCACCAATTCCGAGGAATATTCTGTGTATCCTGTGGCTTTTCTTATCAGATCTGTTCATATCAATCAATTCAATTTCTGTTTAGCGGTGTAGAACACCCGGAGGAGCTTCTTCTATCACCAAGTGTATATTTCTTCGGCTGATCCGGTTCACCTCCTGTTTCTCAGGAGTCTTGCAGGTACCCCGGCTACAACGCAATATGATGGGACATCTCTTGTTACAACGGAACCTGCGCCAATAATTGAACCTTCGCCCACTCTTATACCAGGTAAAATAATCGAGCCGACCCCGATATCGCATCCATCTTCTATTATGACTTCCTTGAATTCCAGCTCGTTGAACATTACAGGTTTTGATGTGTCACCATCGCTGTGTGCCGATGTCAGTATTTTAACCATTGGTCCTATTCCCACGGCTTTCCCAACCTTCAACCCGCCAGCGCTATGGAAAAAGCAGCCTTGTCCTATCCAGGTATCGTCTCCGATGATCATTTCATTCTTATAATAACCCTTGAGAATAGTATTATGACCGATGTAGACATTGTTCCCGATAGTGATACTATCCGGATGAAAAACCAACACACCGTGTTCGAATACTACATTTTCCCCCAGAGATCTAAAATCATCTTCATTAAACCTACCGTTGGTGTGGCTCTGATAATCCTTATTTCTGATGGTTTCCATATCACAATCCCTGCATGGTTTTCTTATATCATTTTTAGTTTTTCTACTATGAACTTGATGTCTTCGTTTTTCAAGTGGTCTCCAAGAGGCAGTGCCAGTCCGTTCTTATAAGCCTGTTTAGAGATAGGGAAATCAATATCTTCATAGCCATATTTCTCTCTGAAGTATGTCAGGCAATGCAGTGCATGAGCTCCGAAATTTGTCTGCACCCCATTATCCCGTAAATTCACAATCAATTTATCACGGTCAATTATCTCATCCAGAAGAATATGATAAGTTTGATAAATATTTCTTCTAATAGGGAGAATATCGGGGGTTCTGATATAATCGCAATTTTCAAGGAGTTTGTCATAACTGTGCGCCATTTCAATTCTGTTCTCAATTGCTTTTTCTATATTATCCATCTGGGCTAACCCGATAGCAGCCTGAAAATCCGTCATTCTATAATTCAATCCGGCATAAGTAAAGTCATTTGTATCTGAAATACCATGGTTTCTCAAGGCTCGAACCTTATCCGCAATTATCCTGTCATCTGTAACGATCAGACCACCTTCACCGGTTGTAATAGCTTTGCGAGGATGAAAACTGTAACAACCGACATTTCCGAATGTTCCTGCTTTTTTACCATTGTATTCGGTACCGAGAGCACAGGCTGCATCTTCGATTATCATGAGATTGTATTTCCGGGCTATTTGCATTATGGGCTCAATATCAGCAGACTGCCCGAATTCATGTACGGGAATTATCGCCTTTGTTTTATCCGTTATTTTTGAGATAATCCTGGAAACATTCAGGCAATAGTCATTGAAGCTGATGTCAACCAGAACAGGTACTGCACCCACAATTTCGATCACATTGGCAGTCGCGGGAAAAGTAAAAGCCGGAACAATTACTTCATCACCTTCTTTTATCCCAAGTGCCATCAGACAGAGATGAAGTGCTGCTGTTCCAGACGAGACAATAATAGAATTGCTTGTATTCAGATATTTCTGCAGTGCTGTTTCGAATTCCTTTACATACTTGCCCTGCACCAGATCGCCGGATTTGAATATTTCTCTTACATTATTAATAGCAACTTCCGGTATACTCGGTTTTGCCAGTCTAATCATTTTGTTTGAACCATTTCGCTGTCCTTTTTATACCCTCATCCAAATCAATTACCGCTTTAAAATCAAGCATTTTATATGCTTTTTCCACCGATGGTATTCTCAACTCAATTTCTGCGGAAAGGGCCGGTTTGAAAATAATTTCCGAACTGGAATTCAAAACCCTGCAAACCGTTTGTGCCAGTCCATATGTAGTAACAACGGCTCGTGAATTGCCGATATTGAAAGATTCTCCGATTGCTGCAGGGTATTCGATACACTTCATCAGACAGTTAACGAAATCATCCACATAACACCATGCGCGAATCTGATTACCATCGCCGTAAATATGCAAATCTTCATTCTTTAATGCTCTCTTAATAAAAACCTGTATTGCACCTTCACCTGTTTGACCAGGTCCATATACATTAAAAGGACGAACGGAAACAACAGGTAGCCCAAACTCTCTATAATATGCGATTGAAAGGTGTTCACCTGCAAGCTTACTGACAGCATATGTCCATCTGGCTTCTCCCGCGCTGCCGGCAACAGTATCGGCATCCTCCGTGGATTTGAATGCCATGCTGCCGAAGACTTCGGAAGTAGAGAAGTCTACAAAACGATCTTTAATACAATGAACTTTCGCAGCTTTCAGGACATTTGCAGTACCGATCATGTTTACGATCATTGTTTTTGTCGGTTCTTTGATAACAGTATCAATTCCGGCAATAGCAGCGGCATGAATGACAATATCAGCACCTTGCATGCTTTCCAGAACTTTTTCATAGTCAAGAACATCACCATTGATGATTTCAATGTTCCTATGAGTATCATATCCGCTACCTGTTAGTGTATCCCGATGAAAATTATCATATACTGTTATGGAGTTATCATTTATCAATCTTGAAATAATGGTATTTGCAATAAATCCGGCTCCACCGGTTATGAATAATTTTTTGTTTGTTATCATCTCACATGTCCTTAATTATTAATGCGAATAAATATTTTACCTGTTTCAGTACAACCACTGCTGAACCGCTCTCAATATAGTCCATTGAGCATAATCTCAGACCCGGAATAATCATTCCTTTCATCCTGGTTAAATGATATCACTCGCAGCCAAATCTCTGGTGAAGTCAAGAGGTTACTTTCCCCTCAAATCCCTGTTCGCTTCCATATCGAAAAGCATGGCAAAAAGAATCGACTGCATGCCGATGAAGGTGCAGAACAGTATCGCAAGGGCATTTATTTTCGGAATATTCGCCGTCATTTCCCAATAATAGAACAGGCGTATGGTTAGTGGTATATCGATAAGGAAGAGGAATCCTCCGAAGGCATAGAAAAAAATCAGAGGGTGAAAATCACGGATGATGTACTTCTGCACCATCCGTCGAAAAAAAAGCCGAATTAACAGCATAGGTAAAGAAAACAGTACTTTCGATATTCTTATACCGCTCTTTTCACCTATATCGTAAACCGGGTTGATGGGCACGTCCATTACACGCATGTTGTAGATATTACAGGTTACGAGGAAATCGTTTGGCATGCCGTACCGCGGGTAGATATCTTCGAGGGGAAGCAGGTGAAGCGCTTTGCGATTCAGCGCTGTGTATCCGGTCTGAGAATCGGTGACATGCCAGTAGCCGGAGGCTATTTTCGTAAGCAAGGTAAGCGCGGAGTTACCGAAGTAACGAACATGGGGAATTTTCTTCCAGGCCTCTCCTGTAATAAGGCGATTGCCTTTTGTATAATCAGCACGGTCTTCTACCACTGGATCAAGAAGTTCCGGCATGTCATCCGGGTCCATCTGGCCATCGCCAGCCATTACTACGGCGATATCGATATCGTTATTCCTGCACCAGATGTAACCGGTTCCTATTGCCTTGCCGACGCCCCCGTTCTTCTCGTGGTGAATCAGGATAATCCGGCGGTCATCTTTTTCAAGGCTTTCTACGATTTCCACTGTTCTGTCATTGCTCTTATCATCAATAACGATAATTTTATCGACAAAATCCGGCATCGTTTGAACTGTGCGTTCGATCTGTGTTTCCTCATTGTACGCAGGTACAACGATGCCTATTCTCTTATCCCTGTACATTGTGAATCAACCGTCCGCTTTCGTCCAGATTGTATATCATTCCACACTCGGGGCACCGTATATCTCTGTCAAATTCACGCAGAATCTCCCCGCATTCGCATGCCCATCCAACTCGTTTTGCGGGAACACCGACCATAAGGGCGTAATCGGGAACATCACCGGTTACTACGGCTCCTGAACCGATGAAAGCGTGTCTGCCGATAGTATGGCCGCATACGATAGTGGCGTTTGCGCCTATTGATGCTCCTTCCCGGACCAGCGTTTTTACATAGAACTCCGAACCTTTCTGCGGGTATTTGCATCTGGGGTCCTTGATATTCGTGAATACCATTGAAGGGCCGCAAAAAACGTAATCTTCGAGAATTACTCCCTCATAAACAGAAACATTGTTCTGTATCTTGCAGAAATTGCCGATTTTCACATTACTCTGAATGAAGACATTCTGACCGAGGGTGCATTCTTCGCCCAATTCCGCGCCTGACATAATATGGCTGAAATGCCAGATGCTGCTTCCCCTGCCGATAACGGCACCCTTATCAACATATGCGGACTCGTGGACAAAGAAATCTGACATATCAATCCCTACTTTAATGTAAATCGGTGAGAGTTTCTGTTAATTCCAATCGGATCTGATTCGCGAATGTTGTGTATCAGCTGTATGGATGGCCGTACATCTTCGATCCCGAAGCCCGATCCTGCAAGAGTCTTTTCGTACAGCTGAGTATGAAGCCCCGTAAATCCCTGCGTGAATTCCAGTTCATCATCATCGATGGAAATAACTCGATAGGTTGAAGGTTCGTTATTTCTATTGAACAGAGGTGAATCCTCTCTGTTTATTGAGAGATACCATTTGACTCTTGCCTTCTCGAGTTCAAGAAATCCCGAACAGCGAGTTGGTTCAGATATGTGAACTTCGCTTTTCTCCACCGCTCCGAATATCCAGCTAAGCATATCGTAGAAGTGCACCCCGATATTCGTGGCGAGTCCGCCTGAGCGCTCCATGTTGCCTTTCCAGGAGGAAAGATACCAGGGGCCGCGCGGCGTTATATATGTCAGCTCGATCTCATATTTTCTGCCGGGATTGTCTTCAGTGATCCTCTTTTTCAGAGCGATTATGGAAGGGTGAAGTCTAAGCTGCAGAACGGACCACACACGGCAGCCTGTTTCCCCCTCGAGTTCCTGAAGAGCGTCCAGATTCCATGGATTCAGGACTATCGGTTTTTCACAGATAACATCGGCTCCCACGCGGAATGCCATTCTGATATGAGCGTCGTGAAGATAATTAGGCGAACAGATGCTCATCCAGTGTATCCGTTTTTCCTCACCTGTTCTTCGAAGTTTCTCTATATGCCGGTCGAATCTTTCCGGCTCGGGGAAGAATCTCGCATCAGGGCAGTACCTGTCCAGGATGCCCACGGAATCATGCGGATCCAGCGCGGCGACTATTCGATTTCCCGTTGTTACTATAGCATCAAGGTGCCTGGGTGCTATATATCCTGCAACCCCTGTTACTGCAAAATTTGCCACATTAATACCTTAAATATAGGTTACATTCTCCTCAATTGCCGATAACTGACGGAGAAACTGATTTATCACTCACCAGTCTGGCTCAATAAGCCTGTCAGCTTTTCCTGTATTCTGTCTGCTTTCTTTAAATAATCATACAATGCGTTACCGGGTTGAGTCAAATCTCCAGGTGTGATGCACCGGAAGCAGAAATCCAGGTAAAACTGGAATAATGCCAGACATTAACCAGACAGTTAAGAAATATATTAAGTATCCTAAAATAATATGACTGTAATCATGCTGGTAAGTATTATGCATTTGTTTATGGCAGAAGAACTCAGTTACCTTGCAATCCATGAATGAGGTAGCAAAATGAACAGAAAAGGCTTCACACTGATAGAACTCATGATAGTCGTGGTGATAATTGGTATTCTGGCTGCAATCGCAATACCTAAATTTACAATAGTAAAAGAGCAGGCAGACGAGGTATCCTGCCGAAGCAACATGCATACACTGGCTAACTGTGAAGCCATTTATTATGCGGCTAATAGTACATTCTGCCTGATTGGAGACCTGGAAACATCCGATATTCTGGCAAATGCGACTCTGCTAATATGCCACACTGCGAAGATCGGGTATACAATAGCGCATACTGGAGACAATTACTCAGTTCCCTGTCCAAATTTAGCTCCAAATCATGGCAACATGGTTGACGGTATAGCATCTTGGTAAAATGAAACTGTTCGATGCTGAAGCAGGGAATCAGTCAGAATTCCAGTCTGGATCTGGAATCGTTCAAATGCATCAATCTGCAGAATTCATACTTATCAAGAACTATTTCAGGCGCAGATGGATCTTCTGCCGCAGCTTCATAGTATTCAGAAGCCAGCTTCCATTGCTGTCTGTGTTCAGCCAGCACTGCTCTGTAGTAGTCAGTTTTTCCACCCCAGTTCTGTAATGCTGATGGAATAATAAGCAGGCACCATAGAAACAGTATTGCGATGCCCTTCCATGATAACTTGCTTTTTTTGATAGACAATCCCCATAATGCCAGTAATGCTATGATGATGCATGCTGCTCCCACGGAACCGAGAAGCCACAGTGAATGGTGGCCATTGAGCATCATCGTCAGCCCGATATTCCATTGAGGTATGGGGAGTGGATTCTCAACCGGATGAACGGGCTGATGAATCTCTCCGAAAGTTCCGATAAGCGCGATGAGAATCGATGGCAGCACAAGCAGAGCAGCCATGAATAGATATTTCCTGCTTATGGATACAAATTTAGCGAGTCCTATGGCAAAAAACGGTATTATAGGGATAAGATGTCTCGGCCCGAAAGCCCAGCCGCCTGTTGGCATGTAATAGGCTGTGAACAGGATTAAATAGGTAATCATCATAAGAGGGAGAGGATTATTTTTTAGTACCGAAATTAATTGTTTACCCCGGAAGAACCCGGCAATACCCAGAACCGTCCATGGCATGTAAAAGAAAAGCCCTCGCTCGGGTGACAGCATAAGAAGGTAGACTGCTTTGAGGGAAGGGAGCGTAAAACCGAAAAGCCCCCTGCTCATTCCCTCAAAAGCTTCGGCTGTTTCCAATGAGTACCCCATGGTTAAAGGGTTGCCGAAGGCGACCCAGTTGTGAATAAGCTGAGGCAGAAATGCCAGAACGATAATTCCAGCAAGTTGCAGAATTCTTGATAGACTCCAGTACTTTTTCCCACGGTAGGCTGCAAGTATAAGGAATGGCAGCATCACAGGGAATTCCGTTGCCGCTGCCAGTGCGCCGAAGATATCTGCCTGCAGGTATTTATTCCTGTTCTGGAAATAGTAACTCATGAAAAGGAAGAATGCAGCGGGAACATGACCGTATAGAAGGGTTGAGTAGGGTAGAAGAATGCTTCCTGCCCCAAGCGCCAGCAGCGGAAGAAAGGTAGGTTTCTTTGTTCGGTTGAGTTCCTTCATCAAGAAGAACAAAAGAAGTATGAAGGAAATACCTGCGGAAAGACGCTCAGCGATGTACCTGTAAGCTGATGGTGGTATTTCAAGACTTATTAGATTAGCTATGGTTCTGGTTATTCCGTAAGGTATGGCTGCGGCAACTGATGTAAGTACAGCCTTATCGCAATAGTAATGATCGTTCGAAAAAGCCCTGTCGCTTGTATACTTGATATACGGATCTATGTTGATGGAACCGTTATCAATCAGTTGCCTTGAAAGAGCCCATCTTGTTACCACATTGTCGTAAGGGTAGGGATGGAAAACGGTTAAAATAATAATTGCTACTGAAATAAGCAGTATCGTTACAGAAGTACTGTTTGAAATCAAATGAATATCCCTTCACTGTCCCTGCGACAGAACGGATCGGTGGTTTGCAGATTTAATCAATAATACTCTCTATCTGTGCAGCGTACCATATATCGATGTTTGAGTAATAGACAGCAAACTCTTATAATCTGAGTGGAATCAGGCAAAATACTAATGGTTGTCTCTGTACAATGAAAAAGGATTTATGAAAACTCGGTTTATTGATCTTGTAGCTATAGAGGTATACGGTGGAAAGGGAGGGGACGGCATAGTCTCTTTCCGTCGTGAAGCGTTTGTGCCCAAGGGCGGTCCCAACGGTGGTGACGGGGGCGCCGGCGGTGATGTTGTTCTTGTTGTTGATCCTAAGCTTACCACGCTTGCGGACTTCAGGAACGGAGCCATTTTCAGGGCGGAAAAGGGAAGATCCGGCGGTTCCAGCAACAAGACGGGCAGAGGGGGAGAGAAAACAGTTCTCAGGATTCCCCCCGGAACCGTGGTGTTCGATTCTGACAGCGCTGAGCAGCTCGGTGACCTTACAGAGGCTGGACAGGAGTTGCTGGTTGCTCCCGGCGGAAAGCCCGGGAAAGGAAACACCTCATTCGCTACTCCAAAGGTAAGGGCACCGCGGAAGGCTACTAAAGGGGAACCGGGCTCCTACAGGAAGATCCGGCTTGAACTGAGCCTTATTGCTGATGCCGGTTTGATTGGTGTCCCCAATGCCGGTAAATCGACAATTCTATCCGCAGTGAGCGCAGCAAGGCCAAGGATCGCAGGATACCCTTTCACCACCCTGAACCCGGCTCTTGGAATGGTGAGGATGGCAAGGGGGTTCAGTTTCGTGCTGGCCGATCTTCCCGGTTTGATCGAGGGCGCCAGCGAAGGGGTAGGCCTCGGCCTGCGGTTCCTGAGGCATGTTGAGCGGAACAGGATACTCATATTCATAGTTGGAGCCGGGCTGGAGATGGAGCCTGCCGAGCAGTACAGAACCGTCCGGGAAGAGGTAATGGCATACAAGCCTGACCTGGAAGAACTGGATGAGATAGTAGTGCTTTCCAAAGCTGATCTTATAGATGAAGAAGAGAAAACGACCATTCTTGAAACGCTGCCCGAAGGTTCAATTGTAATAAGCGCGGTTACCGGCCTGGGAATGGATGAGTTTCTGCGCAGGATAGCTGCTTCCATACGCCGATTGAGGGATGCTGAAGAGTGAAAAGTGCTGTTGAAATGCATTTTCCTTCTGCATGTGAAAAGGTTATATTGAATATTATGAATAGGAAAAAGCATATATTCGCCATCTTTGAAGCGCATCGGCAGGAGCTTGCTGAAATAGGTGTGAGAAATATTGGGCTGTTTGGATCAGTGGTAAGGGGTGATGATACTCCATCAAGCGATTATGACATATTGGTCGAGTTTGATAATGAACACCATAATTACAGGTGTTTTAATCTATTATGCGATTTTATCGAGGAGAATATTGGAAACAATTATGACCTGGTCACCAAACAGAGTTTAAGCCCATATATTGGTGAACGAATATTGCATGAGGTTGAGTATGTCGAAATTGCATCTTGATTTAGTACGTCACATCCATGTTGAAGCTGATTTCCTTATCATTCAGTCATCAGCACTCAGTAAAGATGAATTTCTTAATGATGAAATAGCAAAAAGAGCCTTCGTAAGAAGTTTTGAAATCATTGGAGAAGCCTCCAAGAATATCCCGGACAGAATCAAACAAATCTATCCTGAAGTGGAATGGAAAGAAATGGCTAGGTTGAGAGATCGCCTTATACACCATTACTTTGGAGTTGATTATGAGATCGTTTGGGGCATTGTGAACGAAAACATTCCAGTCTTGAAAATTCAAATGATGAAAATACTGCAGGATTCGGGAAAGCAGGGAGATTGAAACGAAAGTATTTCCATGAATCCTGATGTTGCTTTATTGAACAACGCAGTCTGGCTGGCATCATGGGAAAAAGTGAGCAGGGAAGATATTAGAAGGCTTCTTCGCAACCACACACCCGATGAAGCGGTTGACTTACTGAAAAGGGAAATCCGCGGGGGAATGCCGGACGCTGAAGAGATCGAGCGTAAGACTGAATCCGTTTCTTCGCATCGTATGGGAGTTGTCATCTACGGCAGTGAAGACTATCCCGATATTCTGATTAACATACCCGATCCGCCTGTCGTATTGTTTTACAGGGGAGATCTTGAAAGATTTCTTGGTATGCCCGCGATCGCGGTGATAGGCTCAAGGCGATGTACGGCTTATGGAAGGAAGGTGGCCAGAAAACTCGCGCGGGATTTCGTAAGAAGCGGTGTCGCGGTGGTCAGCGGCCTGGCCAGGGGCATCGACGGAGAAGCGCATAGAGGCGCCATTGAAGCAGGCGGGGTAACCATGGCGGTTCTTGGGAACGGCCTTGACCTATGCTACCCCCCGGAGCATGACAGACTGTCCGAGATGATCCTTGGAAATGGAGTTATCCTCAGCGAATATCCTCCCGGCACGGAACCTGCCAGGTATAGATTTCCCGAGAGAAACAGGCTTATCAGCGGTTTTTCAAGAGGGGTTGTGGTTGTGGAGGCCGGCAAAAGGAGCGGCACAATGATAACCGTGAATACGGCGCTTGATCAGGGAAAGGATGTATTCGCTGTGCCCGGGGAAGTGACAAGAGCCTTTTCGATGGGCACGAATATGCTGCTGCGTGACGGGGCGGGGGTGGTCATTACTGCAGCCGATGTGCTGGAACCTCTGGGCCTGGCGCGCGATCCGGGAAAATCGGGAGAAACCTTTGAACCGGAAAGTGATGCCGCAAGCGCGATTCTGGAACACCTGTCCATCGAAACACTCCATTTCAACCAGCTGTTAAGACTGGCGGGAGTTGGTACCGCAGTGCTCCAGTCTGAACTGCTCAGTTTGGAAATGGCCGGTGTTGTCATGCAGCACCCAGGGAAATTCTATTCGCTTAAATAACCGTCTAATTTTGGCGCCCACTCCTCGCTCCTGATATTGTTGACAACGTAATCAGGAAACATTATATATTAACAGGCTAGACAGGCTAGATAGATTATTTTGGAGGCATATCATGAAAAGTGTATGGCAATTGCAGGAAGCCAAAAACAAATTCAGTAAGGTAGTTGAAAAAGCGCGTCATGACGGCCCGCAAATTGTGACAAAGAATGGGAAAGAATCTGTTGTAATTCTTTCAATAGAAGAATATCAGAAAATTGTCAAACCAAAAATCAATCTACTTGAATTCATGCACAACTCTCCTCTGGCTGAAGAATCTCTCGATTTTGAACGCGATAAAAGCTTTTCCAGGGAAATTGAGCTATGAAATTCCTGCTTGATACCTGCCTGATTTCAGAACTGGTAAAATCAAGACCTGAAAAAAAGGTGGTGGATTGGTTACTAAGCGAAAATGAAACAGATTTCTATGTATCTGTTCTTACATTTGGAGAACTGCACAAAGGCATTGAGAAATTACCTGAATCAAGAAAAAAAGAAGAATTACAGAATTGGGTTGAAACCGAATTGAAAGAAAGATTTCACAACAGGATCATTGAAATAGACCTTGGTATCTCAACAGTATGGGGGGAAATCCAGTGTATTGCTGAGAAAAAGGGGCGGCCGATGCCGGCAATTGATTCACTCATTGCAGCTACAGGTATTGCCCATAATTTGATGGTTGTTACTAGAAATGTGGCTGACATGAAGCAAAGTGGTGTGAAATTATTAAATCCGTGGGGTGAATGAGGGGGCGTTAAGGGGCTGGGCCCGACCCCAGAATTGTTATTATTTCAAGGACGGCTTCTTCGGGGGTGATGCCTGATGTGTCTATTCGGTTGGGCAGTGAATTGTAGTGTTCATTCCTTTTCTTCAGCAGTTCAATGAATGCTTTATCGTTCATCGCAAGGGGTCTGTTTCCCTTCTGAATCTTTTTCCTTTTCAGCAGCACGTCATTTGATGCTGTAAGAGTAATCAGGATCCCCTTATTCCTGACCGCCGGGAGATTGCTGTTTTCCAGAAGGCAGCCGCCTCCAAGAGCAAGGACTATTCTTTCATCGGTTGAGAGCAGGGAATCGAGTGTATCCGATTCCAGCCTTCTGAATTCTTCCTCTCCCAACCGGCTGAAGATACAGGGAATGCTCATTGCGGCGGCCTCCTCAATAAGGGTATCCAGATCGTGGAAAGGCAGGCCGAGTTTCAGGGCAAGGAGTTTTCCGGTGGTTGATTTGCCGGAGCAGGGAGGGCCCGCAATGAAGATCAATCCGTTCTTATTCAAGCTGTTCATTGAATGATGATAATCAAATTCAGGAGCCGGGGTTAGTATTTCGGGGCCGGAGGTCACTTACGACACTTAGCAAAAGGGGGCAGGTCCTGCATTAGAGCATTGAAAATAAAACAACAGTAATGCTCAAATGCAAGACCTGACCCCATGTTCTGCAGGTTGACGGATTACGAATGGTGATGTATTGACTTCAACGTCTGTTAAGATGGAGAGATAAATATTCGATATCTTGTATTTAGAGGCGCTTATCCTTTCAGAGAGCGGTACTGCCGGTAACTCGGAGGAATTATGACAAAGGATGAACTTGCGGGAGCGGTAGCTGAAAAGACCGGCGTGAGCAGGAAAGTGGCAAGATCGGTAATCGCAACTCTGCTGGATACTATTACGGAGCAGCTGTGTAACGGAGAGGTTATCTATCTCAGGGGTTTCGGCTGTTTCGAGACCAAAGAGGGAAGAAAAAGAAGAGCCCGTGATCCACAGGGAGATGGAATAATAGAGATACCTCCAAGGATCAGGCCTGTTTTCAGACCTTACAATGATCTTAAGGATGCTGTACAGGATAAGCTCGGAAAAAGGGTTACTGTGGATTTTCTGTGCCTTAGCGCCAAAAACGCCATGACGGTGTCTGTCGTTGGGAAATTCAACAACTGGAACGAAGTAAGCAATCCGATGCAGCGCCTTCCGGATGGAAGCTGGGTTGGCGAGATACAGGCTGTTTCAGGACAGACATTGAAGTATCAGTACTGGATAGACGGCACACTTGAAAGCGATCCGGCGTTTACATCGGACAATAAGGGAAATACCGTGAGGCAGATATAATGTCTTCGGGAAATAGACGCCGGGTAGCAAGAAAAGCAAGAAGGAAAAAGCCCCGCAGGCTTCGTAACGCTATTCTGGTAACAGTGCTTTTTCTGGGCGCGGCGCTGATAGCGGTGCTTGCTGTACCGGTACCGGGAATTGCGGGTGATATACGCCGGTTTCTTTACGGGAAACTGGGATCTCTTTCCATTCTCATACCGCTTTTTCTCTTTCAGACAGGCGCATGGCTCCTTGGTTTCAAATTCAGGAAAACCGGATTCAGGATCCTGTCGGGTATCGCTGTCATCGGCTACTTCTTTGCTGCCGTGCTTGATTTCGCGATAAGCAGAAGGATAGACGGGTTTCACAATATTCCCGGCGGCAGTATTGCGGGGGCTCCGGGAGATATTCTCCTTCCCGTTACCGGAACTCTCATAACCTTCCTGATTCTTTTTACAGCGTTTGTGGCTTCACTTGTGGCTTTCACTGGCTGGGATATAAGCAGTGATTTCGAGTCAATCGCTGACAGGTTCTCAAAATTGATAAGTGGAAATGGCGGGAAAAAGAAGAAAAAGAAGTCAAGGAAAGGAAAAGTATCTGATACTGAAGAATCAAATGTATGGTCACGAAATGAACCGGATGAATCTGTTCCCCGGATAACCTTCGGGGCACGGGATGATGTTCAGCCCGATAGAGACGCCGGAACGGCAGACCGTGTAAAACCTGAGAAACCGGAAAATGTGCGAAACAAGGTCAGTCCTGAAGCGCTGACAGGCGGTTTGAAAACCTGCGCGAATACCGGTAGCGGTGATATCGATGGATACATTCCCCCTCCCTTATCCTGCCTTGATCTTCCCGATGAAAAAGCACGGGTAAGGATGACCGATGAGAAGCTGGATAACCTGTCTGATCTGCTTCTTGAGAAGCTGGAAGATTTCGGTATAGATTGCAGCGTATCCGGTTCTTACCCGGGACCGGTTATTACAAGGTTCGAAGTGGAACCGGGACCGGGTATCAAAGTCAACAAATTCGTTTCCCTTTCGGATGATCTTGCCCTTGCCCTGAAGGCCAGAAGGATCCGTATTCTCGCTCCTATTCCAGGCAAGGGCGCGGTTGGAATTGAAGTACCCAACCCTGTTCCCGAGACGGTATATCTAAGGGAGGTGATGCATGAGATATCAAACGAGAAGCTTCCCATCGCGCTGGGTAAAATGATAGAGGGTAAACCTTTCGTTACCGATATCGCAACCATGCCCCATCTGCTGATAGCGGGAGCTACCGGTTCGGGTAAAAGTGTCTGCATGCACTCAATAATCGCGTCCCTTCTCCTGACAAAGACTCCATCCGAGGTAAGACTGGCCATGATAGATCCCAAGATGCTGGAACTGTCCATTTACGAAGGAATTCCACACCTGTGGGCTCCGGTGGTAATTGAAACGGATAAGGCAACCGCGCTTCTCGAGGCTCTTGTATCCGAAATGCAAGACCGTTACAAGAGACTTTCAAGAATCGGCGTACGCTCCATCGATGAGTTCAATTCCAGGATTACTCAGGAGTCGGAGGATGAGAGGCTGCCATATATCGTAGTATTCATTGATGAGCTCGCGGACCTGATGCATACCGTCTCAAGGGAAATCGAGCCGGCGATTTCGAGGCTGGCGCACATGGCAAGGGCTGTAGGGATTCATATGGTTCTGGCTACGCAGCGCCCTTCAGTTGATGTAATAACCGGGGTGATCAAGGCGAATTTTCCTTCGAGGATAGCGTTCAATGTGCAGTCAAAAACCGATTCACGCACTATCCTTGATATGAACGGTGCGGAAAAGCTCCTAGGCAAAGGAGATATGCTCTACCTTCCGACCACCTCACCCGAGCCGGTCAGAGTTCACGGCTCTTTCATATCAACGGAAGAAACAAGAACAATAGTCGAGCACCTTCGTGACCAGCCGGAGATACCGTTCGAATTTGAATTCCCGGATGATGACAGCTGGAACATCGGTGATCCATGCATAATAAAGATAGACGACCCTCTGTTCGGAAAGGCTAAACAGGTTGTGGTTCATACTCAGCAGGGATCGGTGTCAATAATTCAGAGAAGATTGAGAGTGGGTTATTCAAGAGCCGCCAGCCTGATCGACATGCTTGAACAGGCCGGTGTAGTCGGACCATTTCAGGGCAGCAAGGCCAGGGCGGTGCTGATAACTATGGATGAGCTTGAGGGAGAGGATGAGAAAGAGAAAAATGATGAGGAATAGACTTCTGTATTCCGTGCTGCCGATTCTGGTACTTGCTCTCGCCTGCGGCGGTGGAAATAAGGGTTTTGACCATGCGGGCTACTCGGTCGGGGACGACGATGACTTATCCGTTTTCACGAGAGCCTGTCAGCAGTATTTCAGGGGAAGCCTGTCGAATTCGAAGGAAACTTTCAATTCCCTTATTTACCGTTTCCCCGACTCCCGCCTGAACAGTGATGCTCAGCTTGCGGTAAGGAGGATAGAATACGAATTGACCGGAATCAGTGAAATTCCAGTTGAGAGTGCCGGCAGCATTCCTGTGGAATTTCCATTGGTTGCGGTCGTGGGCATACCGTCCGTGATTTTCACGGTTTCACAGCTTGAAATACTTATTGCAGCCACCGGCACTCCTCCTCTGGCCATAGAAGACCCGGGAGCTCCGGATGTAACCCTGGTTCTTTACCCTGATGGTTTAGAGGAGCAGGCGAACATTGTCTCAGATTCTCTGTCCTCATGGCTGTCGTCGCATTCATCAGTACCTGTTCAGCCGGGGGGGGATATAATATCAACTGTCGCTCCGGAGCATTCGGGAATTGTTATAGTGATTGGAACCGATGCGACGGTTGACGCGTCTCTTCTCCACAGTAATCCGATTAACCCCTGACCGTCACTTTTGAAGGAAGAAATATGCTCTACCTGTGTCTGCTGATTTCCATAACAGCTTCATCTTCCATGAATCCTCTGCTTGAAAAGATGAGAAACACCGTTTTTATGACAGGATCGTTTGCTCAGACAGATTCCTGGGCGCTTACGCTCGAGGAGGAAACATCCTCAGGAACGATGTATTTAGGTCACCCTGACCTGTTTTTGCTTTCCTATACCGAACCGGATGGATCGGCCATGGGTTACGACGGATCAGTTCTGTATACGATCGAGGCTGATCTGCGGCAGGTTCTGCTCTATCCATCGGGAGAGCCGGGAAGTTTCCTTCATATGCTTGAGAAGTGCGCCGATACAGCAATTGCTGAAACACCCCGGTTAAGCGGCGACAGCCTGATCATTCTGCTCGAAGGAGATTTCGGAGAGGGAATAAGCCGCATGAAAGTGGGTTTTACCCTTTCCGACAGTCTGCCGTTCCTCTTTTCAACAACCGATTACAACGGCAACAGAACCGAGTATGCGATCCGGGATCTGACAACTGATGATTCCTGCCCGGAAGGCATATTCGAGCTGGTCCTGCCCGATGGGTACACCATCGTGAATCCGGAGGAGATGTAGGAGTGTATCCAACAATGTACATTGGCATAAAACCCACACAGCTGGCTATAATACTCGTATATTATCGTCAAATACATTCAGTATTCTCCTCAAATCTGCGAGCATTCTATCTCAGCCGTGAGAATATTCTGCTCAATGTACATTATCGGACACACTCCTAATGCCGGAAGCTTTTATTCTGACCCTGGGCTGCCCCAAGAACGAAGCTGATTCGGATGCTTTTGCAGGCTGCCTGACTGAAGCCGGGTGGGAGATAACCGGGAATCTTGAGGATACTGATCTGCTTCTTATAAATACTTGCGCCTTTATTAAGCCGGCAGTGGACGAATCCCTTGAAGCGACCCAGCAGGCTCTGGAATGGAAAAATGAAAGGCCGGGAAGAATTCTGATCCTTGCGGGCTGCCTGCCCGGCAGATATCCTGATGATGGGTCAGGAGGGCTGGAGGATTTTGATCTGATAATAGCCCCGGGGGATACATCCCGTCTTGAGGATTACCTTTCGATACAGCCGGCTTCTGGCCCTGAACCTGCCGGAGGCAGGATCTCAAGGTATCTTAAAATATCTGAAGGATGCTCCAACAACTGCGCTTACTGTACTATTCCTCTTATAAGAGGCGCAAGAAGAGACAGAAGCCCGGAGGAGATCCTTATGGACGCGGAGCGCCTTGCTGAACAGGGAGTGGCTGAGATAGGAATTGTCGGCCAGGATACCGCAAGCTGGAAGCGCGGCAGGGACGGAATATCCTGGTTGATCTCTCAACTTGCGGGTACGTATCCTGATATCTGGTTCAGGCTGTACTACATTCATCCCGCTTATTATCCTTATGATTTTCTCTCACTTCTCGCGAAACATGAAAACGTAATGCCTTATATTGATATGCCTGTCCAGCATGTTTCAGACAGGATACTTGAAAGGATGGGCAGACCCTATACCGGAGACCACATAAGGAAACTTTTCGATGAATTTGAGAATTCTGAAAAGATGCTTTCGGTAAGAACAACATTGATTGCGGGGTATCCCGGTGAGACCGAAGAGGATTTTAATGAGCTGATTGAATTCCTTTCTAGATACCGATGCATCAGAACGATTGCCGCATTTCCATACTGGCCTGAAGAGGGTACCATGGAATTCTCCCGACATACCGCTGAAGACCTTGCCGATGAAAACATCGTTCAATCAAGACTTGCGAGAATAGGGGACGCAGCGGATGAACATAACATTATCTGGGCTGACAGGCTGGAGGGGGAGATAATGGATGTTCTGGCGGATACACCTCTGCTGGGGCATTCACGCCTTGACGCGCCGGAAGTTGATGGAGCGTGCTGTTTCGATCGAAGCGTCGAGCCGGGACGTATCATCAGATGCCGGATAACCGGAGGGGCAGGATCCGACCTTACCGCTGAGGTCCTTGAATGATGGGTGTGGCGTATCATCGCCTCCGGTTTTATCTTTGCCTTTATGTGAAGTTATCAATTCATCGTGTTGTCTGAAGTTCGGGAAGAGGATTTCAGATTGAGTTCAATTGCTAATATGAAGGAACAGAAATGTATACTATTCTGATGACCGTATTGCTTGCTATGGTTCCATCGAATATGGAACTGGCCGAAGACGCGATCTTGCTGGCTCTCCAGGAGCTTCCGGAGACCCTCTCTTCCTATGGAGCTGATGAGATTCTGATAGAGATAATCGGAGAGCATTCTGGGAACTGGTTCATAAAACAGACCGTTTCATCCATCCTGCACGAGAATGGAATAACCGTATTCGAACGGGATGTAAATTCAGACAGCTCCTGGATGGTTTTGAGCGTCAGACCTATGGAATTACTTGTGGAATACGGAGATGTAAGCAGACCATGGATAATAGGCTCAAAACGGGTTGAAAGAATTGCTAAATGTGAACTGTCATCCACTTTGCTGGATGCTGATGGAAGCATACTCATGACCGTCAGAACAAGTGGAATTGAAGTGGATAAAATATCCTGGTCAGATGCTGAAGTTCTTAACGGATCAGAAGAATGGGAGTGGCTTTCCGGTGATCTGCCTGAAAACAGGGGTGGTGGAATACTGGAACCCATAATTGTATCCGGTGTTGTGGCAAGCCTCGTATACCTGTTCTACTCCAGCCGGGCTGAATAAACAGTTCTAGTGTCACGTCAAGCATCAACTGTCGGATCCTGCTCGTCCTTTGGCATCCCTGCGGCGTTACGGATTCGGTTACATAGCGCTGCTATGCGCCTTCATCCGCGCCTTGCAGGAACACCAAATCACTTCGCAACCTCACGACATCTGACACTTGACAGGACACTAGTGTCACGCGTTGGAATTGTGCTGAATCTGTTTCTGCTGGTTCTGGTTTCTGCCGGGTGCGGTGGCGGCGGGGAGACCGGCGGTGATA
Source organism: Candidatus Aegiribacteria sp. (assembly GCA_013138965.1). GTDB lineage: Bacteria > Fermentibacterota > Fermentibacteria > Fermentibacterales > JCC-6 > Aegiribacteria. The sequence goes on along the minus strand of WTBT01000017.1, from coordinate 24,449 downwards.
CACTTGAAGAGGCTAGATTACTTAGACAATCCGGAAACTACGTACAGGCGGTTATGCTCTTTGAAGAGGCGTTAGCCCACGGAGACAGCCAGCCGGAGCTGCTGCTGGATTACGCCGAGACAGCTGTACTGGCCGCACAATCGGAAAGAAGTTCACTTTACAGGCAGAAGGCAAGAGTAGCGGTAACCCTGCTGTCGGATGATTATGGTGATATCAACCCGCGGGAGATAGGCGAGCTCTGGAGAAGACTGGCATGGGAAATGGCAAGAAATTCAGATTCCCTTCAGGCTTTTTACTGTTTTGAAAACGCGCTGAATTACGAAATTCAGGATATCTTCGAATCCGAATGGCTTTTCAGGGGTGTTTTCGCGGGCAACCATCTTGAGCTTCTTGCCGCGATTCCGGATACCCTTGCAGGCTCAGCTGCCGCTGACAGCATACTTACAATTACAGCGGAGATCTTCCTTGTTGAACTGGACAGGATTCCAAGACCCAGAACAGATCTGAGGGAGGAAATTCTCAGGGCCAAGGTCGCTCTCCTGCCCTATACATCCCGTACCGAGCAGGAACTTGCGGTTCTTACGGAACTTGACAGACTTGGCGGGATACAACCGGATGCGCGGCTCAGAAGAATACATCTTCTGCTTGATGCTGCAGAAACAGACATTGCGGAGAATCGGCGGACCCTCGCCAGGGAGAAACTCCTTGAAGTGTGGAATTCAAATTTCTCGGGAGAGAGGATCGAGTCAGCTTACATGCTCGGGTTTATGGAGGAGGGGAACGGGAATATTGAAAACGCCCTTCAGTGGTATAGAAGGGCGTGCAGCGTTTCACCGGGTTCATCTTCACAATTTTCTGTACTTGCCGCCGCAAGAAGAGATTCTTTAACCTACGATTACGAACGGATGGAGCAGGATATCTGAATGAGAAGGAATATTGTGGCACTTGCGGCTGCCCTGGTACTCGTCGCGGCTTGCGGCAGATCATACAACACTACGGGAATGAATCTTGAGCAGGTAGAAGAACTGGCTGATGAAGCGTTTCTGGAATCCGATTTCAGAGGCGCATCAAGGCTGTACACCGAATTGATGTTCATGTACCCGGGATCATCCGATATAGATTTCTATCTGTACAGGCTGGGCATGGCTGAGGCCGGCAGCAGGTACTGGGCCGATGCGCTTTTCTACTTTGACAGGGTCGAGAGAGAATACACCAGAAGCCAGTGGGCTGATGACTGTGCGTATCAGTCAGCAAGGGTGTGGTGGAGTCAGCGTAAGGATTACAGGAAGGACCTGACACCTGTACTGAACTGCAAGGCTGAACTGGAGAGTTTCTTCGATGAATACCCCGGATCATCACTGATGGAAGATGCTGCAGATCTTATGAATGATGTGAATAATCATCTTTCCAGGAGAGCGCTGTTCATAGGTCAGTTCTATGCAAGACGAGACAGGTTTGATGCCTCGCTGCTCTACCTCAGGGAAGCGTTGAACGATTATGGCGATACCGATTGCATGGGGGAGGCGCTTATCTCTCTTGGAGACGTCTATTCCGAAAAGGATAACGAATATACCGCCAGGGAATTCTACCGCAGAGCAATGGACGAATGCGAATTGAGCGAAGAACAGATCACAGAACTGCAATCCAAACTGGATGAACTGTGAAATGACAGGGCTCCTGGGCGGGACATTTGACCCTCCCCATTTCGGCCATCTGGTTCTGGCCCTGGAGGCCTTCCATCAGTTTGATCTTGAAGAAGTACTGCTTGTTCCAGCAAGAATTCCTCCACATAAACCGGGAAGACGGATAACCTCTTTCGGGCACCGTTTCCGCATGACGGAACTTGCGGTCGCTGATTGCCCTGAACTGACCGCAGCGAACCTGGAACCTTTTAATGGAACATCATGGACAGTAAACCTCATTGAGAAGCTCAGCGGTATGGAGATGAAGATCTGCTTTATCATGGGTATGGACACCCTTAAGGAACTTCATACCTGGAAGGATCCTGAACGCATATCAAAAATGGCGAAAATGGTGGCGGGTACAAGATCCGGATACGAAGCGGAATCCATCAATATGAAATATAGATCCTTAGTAGAGACATTTGAGATTCCCGGAGTAAGCATTTCATCATGTGACCTCAGGGACAGGTTTGCCAGAGAACTCAACACACGCTATCTTGTACCTGACAGTGTCAGGAACTACATCAGGGAGAATGGTCTGTATGTCAAGTGAAAAGGCTATTGACAAGCTTCTAAATGCTGTGCTTGATGATGATGTCAGTGACATGCACTTCAAGGTGGGCAGTAAGCCGATAATCAGAAAATCAGGTGAAATAGTACATGTAGAGGGATTCGCAACCATGAGGGTTGAACATATTCAGCGTCTCATTGGTGAAATGATCACCGATAGTCAGGCCGAGGAGTTTGCCAGGGGTGACGAACTGGATCTGAGTTACTCGCTTGAGGACAGGGCCAGGTTCAGAGTCAACATCTATCATCAGCGCGGAACTCCGGCGATGGTTATGAGGAAGATCCCCTTTGAAGTTCCTGATTTAGATGATCTCGGCCTTCCTGATATTGTGAAGAAGATTTCCATGGAACAGCGGGGGCTAGTTCTGGTTACCGGAGCCACCGGAACGGGGAAGTCGACAACCATAGCAGCGATGATAAATCATATAAACCAGAACCGTTCCGCCCATATCGTAACGATAGAGGACCCCATTGAATTTCTTCACTCGGACATCAATTGCACCATATGTCAGAGGGAAGTGGGAATTGATACCAGAGACTGGAGTACCGGCCTGAGAGCAGTGTTCAGACAGGACCCGGATGTAATCCTCATAGGAGAAATGAGGGATGTCGAGTCGATCTCCACAGCCCTTATCGGAGCGGAAACAGGGCATCTTGTGCTCAGCACACTCCATACAACCAATGCGATGGAAACCATATCCAGGATCATAGATGTATTTCCCCAGGCGCAGCAGCATCTTATCAGGCTCCAGCTGGGGCAGTTAATAATCGGGATAGTTTCCCAGAGACTTCTTCCCGGCATAGGTGAGGATAATGGAAGAGTTCTTGCTGCGGAGGTCCTTGTACAATCGTCTACGGTAAGCGCGTGTATCATCAATCCCGACAAAACCTACCTTCTGACCGAAACGATGGAGAAGAGCTATTCACAGTACGGAATGCAGACCTTTGACATGGCTCTGTATAATCTTCTTGTGGATGAAAAGATAGACAGGGAAACAGCCCTTGCCGCGGCATCAAATCCCACTAAACTCGATCTTAAGCTCAAGGGTATAGAAACCGCTTCGGACTGGAGGATGGAATGATGATATTCAATGGGATACAGATGAACACGAACATCGCTCCGCTTGTCATAACAGGCGGGGTAGTTCTGCTGATACTGGGACTTATTCAGCTTTACCTCGGGCTGAAAGCCCAGAAGTCACCAAAGGTGACAGGTGAACGGGCCATGATAGGTGAAACGGGGATAATAAGAAAGGCATCAGGCTTCATGGACAGGTCTATCGTTGAGGTAAGAGGCGAACTCTGGTGGTGCCTTCCTGCAGCAAGATCCACCGTCCTCTCAGAGGGAAATACAGTGAAAATAGTAGGCATTGAGGAAGACTCAATGATACTTGAAGTTGATAACGAATAAATCGTAAACAATCGCGGAGAAGAAGGGAGTAACAATGGGCCCGGGAATTATAGTAGTAGTGGTGATCCTGTTCCTTTTCCTGGCATCGGCGCTTAAAGTTCTCAAGGAATATCAGAGGGGTGTTATTTTCAGGCTGGGCAAGGTGATAGGCCTGAAGGGTCCTGGACTGATAATCGTCTGGCCCATGATAGACAGTATCAGGCGGGTTGATCTGAGGGTGGTAGCCATGGATGTGCCGCCGCAGGATGTTATAACCCATGACAACGTATCCGTAAGAGTCAACGCAGTTGTTTACTTCAGGGTCATTGACCCGAAGAAAGCAATCCTGGAAGTAGAAAATTACGTATACGCTACAAGCCAGCTCGCGCAGACAACTCTTAGGAGTGTTCTTGGTGAGGCAACCCTTGATGACCTTCTTTCCAAAAGGGATGAGATCAACGGTAAGCTTCAGGACATACTTGACAGAATGACAGATCCATGGGGTATAAAGGTAAGCACGGTAGAGGTTAAGCATGTGGACCTTCCCGAAGACATGCAGAGGGTGATGGCAAAGCAGGCCGAGGCGGAGAGGGACAGAAGAGCCAAGATAATAAGGGCAGATGCTGAATTCCAGGCTGCCGCCAAGCTTGCCGAAGCCGCTGACATAATCGACGCTCATCCTGTTGCTCTGCAGCTTCGTTACCTGCAGACACTTTCGGAAATAGCAGTGGAGAATAATTCCACACTAATATTCCCGCTTCCCATAGAGCTTCTTAAACCCTTCATAAACAGACTCGATGGCGGGAACAAGGGCTAGGCCGTGTTCGCCGGCGCGATAACTGCCCTTGTCACGCCTTTTCGGAACGGGGCTGTAGACGAGGATTCGCTGAGGGCCCTTGTGAACTGGCAGATTGAAAAGGGAATAGACGGCCTCCTGGCCTGCGGATGCACAGGCGAAGCGGCAACTTTGACCAAAAAAGAACATATGATGGTGATCGAGACGGTGATGGAGGCGGCCGCAGGCCGGGTTCCCGTGATTGCGGGCACAGGAACGAACGGTACTGCCTCCTCAATAGAGCTTTCCCAGGAAGCCGACGCAATGGGTGTGGATGGCGTGCTTCTCATAACACCTTACTATAATAAGCCTACTCCAGGGGGGCAGATCGAACACTACACCAGGGTCGCCGACGCGGTTGACTGTCCCGTGATACTCTACAATGTACCCGGCCGGACAGGTACGAACATGCTGCCGGAGACAATAGCTGTCCTTTCCCGGCATCCCCGAATCGTAGCCATCAAGGATGCAGCCGGCTCCGCCGAACGGGTCACAGCAATCCGCAATCTCTGCGATATCACTGTATTGAGCGGAGATGATCCGATCGCCATGGCCCAGGTAGCACTGGGCAGCTCCGGAGTTATATCGGTGGTTTCCAATATCGCACCAGCCGAGATGTCGGATCTTGTATCCCTGAGCGCAGCGGGAGAACTAGATTCGGCTCGTGCGTTGCAGGCGAGGCTCTATCCTCTGATGAAGGCGATGTTCCTCGAAACAAACCCCATTCCTCTGAAAAAAGCTCTCTCTTTGATGGGTATGATAAGTGATGAACTCCGCCTTCCACTGGTTTCTATGAGTGAGGAACTGGTTCCGGAGCTTTCAAGGGCACTGGAAGAGGCTGGAATCATCCGATGAAGCTCTGCGTATTCGGCAGCTCCGGAAGAATGGGCAGGCTTCTGCTGGAGGAGGCCGGCGATTCTGTCATAGCGTGCTATGATGTGGTTCCGCCCGGCATGAAAGCCGATGTCCCTCTTCCCGAAGAGGTTGATGTGGTTCTGGATTTTTCCCTGCCATCCGCATGGAACGACCTTGACAGACTGCTTTCACCAAGCTCAGCGGCGCTGGTTACCGGCACAACGGGGCTGGGTTATCACGAGAAGGAAATGCTCGCCGGGTGGGTGAAGGAAAGGGCTGTGTTCGCTTCATCGAATATGAGCATCGGCATATACGCACTCGGAAAATTGCTGTCAACCGCGGCAGAGATGCTTGCGGGAGATTTTGATCTTGAAATTGTTGAGTGCCATCATTCGGGGAAGATTGACAGCCCCAGCGGAACCGCCATTACCCTTGCTGAAATATGGGAAAATAGTGGTGGCGGCAGCAGCAGAAGAATGTTCGGCAGATCCGGCGCTGCAGGACCGAGGTCTCCTGGCGAAACGGGAATTCACTCTCTGCGGGGTGGAGACGTTGTCGGTGATCATCAGCTCTATCTTCTGGGAAAAGGGGAAAGGCTTCTGCTTTCCCATTCGGCGACTGGAAGGAGAACATTCGCGGCAGGCGCCCTTAAAGCAGCCGAATATCTAAAAGGAAAGGCGCCTGGTATTTACACAATGGATGATCTCATGCGGAGAAACTGGAGCGGAAAATGATACGAAAGCCAGTTGTAGCAGGGACGTTCTACCCTTCTGACAGGGAAAGCCTTGAAGAGCTTGTCAGCTCATTCATATCAGGATCAGGCAGGCCGGTCGATGATTTTATCACCGGCATTATCAGCCCTCACGCGGGATACGTCTACTCCGGCGCTGTGGCAGGGGCCGCCTTCGCGTCCGCTCCTGATGATGTTTTGAACGTTATCATAATTGCGCCGCCTCACCGTTATCCTGTCAGGGGCGCTTCCATATACGATGGAGAAGGTTACTCAACACCGCTGGGAACAGCTTTGGTACAGAGGGAGATCACATCCCGTCTTCTTCAGGCCGGGCTGAGCTTCCAGCCGGCGGCTCACCGCAGCGAGCATTCGGCAGAGGTGCAGATACCCTTCGTTCAGGTGAGATGGCCCGGTTCCTCAATAGCAGTAATACTTCAGGGATCCGCCTCAGCTGATTATTCAAAGCAGCTGGCCGAGATGATCTCCGAAGCAGCAAGGGGTTTTGATAATACTCTGATAATCGCGTCAAGCGATCTTTCGCACTACCATTCACTGGATACGGCGGAGAAAAAGGACAGGAAGATCATAGAGGCATTCATAAGCGGAAACACCCGGAATATGGAGATAGCGATTCAAGAAGGCGCTGAGGCCTGCGGCATCGGCCCCATCCTTACCCTCATGAATTATGCCGTTATCATGGAGCAGAACAGGTTCGGGGAGATAATGTGGGAGACATCAGCTGCCGCGAGCGGAGACAGCAGTTCTGTTGTCGGTTACTTCGCCGGCTACTGCGGCCGGGAGGTCGGAATATGACATCGGCGGCTGATAGAAACAGTATCATTGATCTCGCCAGAAGGACCATTTTTGCGGCCGCTTCAGGGGAAGAGCTTCCCGCGGTGCCCGATGAAGAGGTTTTCAGGAGAGACGGAGGCGCATTCGTAACCATTAAGAAGAACGGCGCCTTGAGGGGCTGCATAGGGCATTTTGCGGGAACGGGGTCGCTTGGAAACACCATAATCGAGATGGCTGCCTCTGCGGCTGTCCGGGATCCGAGGTTTTCGCCCGTTGAACCTGAGGAAGTTGATGAGCTTGAAATTGACATATCTCTTCTTACCCCGATGATCCCTGCCGATCCGGAAGATGTCATTCCAGGGGAACATGGTATTTACATTAAATACGGGTTCAGATCGGGAACACTCCTGCCGCAGGTCGCTGTCGAGGCCGGATGGGACCGCGAGACCTTTCTTTCCCATACCTGCCTTAAGGCAGGGCTGCCCCCCGACTGCTGGAAGAGAGATGGTGTTCAGATATTTACTTACACCGCGGAAGTATTCTGCGAGGAAAAGGAGGGCGCGGGTTCCATATGAAGTATTTTCTTGTTTTTGCTGTAATTCTGCTGCTGGGATGTAACATGCCCGGAGTTGGAGAGCTTGAGGAAAGGGTGGATGATCTCGAAACCACAGTGGCTTACGATGATTCGGACCTGATGGAGATGATCGAGGAATTCGGAAGTGATCTTGAAACCCTCGATGAGAGGTTAACGGCTATTGAGTACGGCGACGAGCCGGGTGTAAGACATGCAAGAACTTCGCACGAGACTCCGGCCGGTGAGGCTCAGGTTCAGAAGCTTATTGCAATCTCTGATATAAGGGGCCTGCAGGATTCCATGGATGTCCTGTATCTTTCACTGGACAGCCTTACACTGGAAAATGATTCGCTGAGAGCCGATCTTGAGGATCTTCAGGATAAGGTTGCAAGCCTGAGCTATACCGTTGAAAACATGCGTTATACAGGAACAGAATCTGGTGCCACAAGAGGCGGGTCCGGCACCTCTGGAAGCGGCAGAGGCAGCTCGACCAGTAGTGGCGGTATCCGCTGAACAGTATCGCTTCAACAATACATGCTCCTATTGTTTTCGTGGCTGGAATAATATTCTGAGGGCTGCATATACTGAAGGTAAATCAGTCAGCTTGCGTTTATAAGCAGATTAATTAGTTGAGGAGAGAAATATGAAGATTTTGATCATTTCACTTACAGTCATCACAGCAGCAGCTTTTTCTAATGTACTCATATCTGATGATTTCAGCGATGGCAATGCAGACGGCTGGCTGGAACTCTCCACCGGCGCATCCTATGCGGTAAACGCAGGCAGATATTGCTTCTCTCAGACAGCTTCGGACACAGCTTACGCCCTTTCCATGATCAGTGATCTACCGACGAGCATGAGTGTATCCGACTATACCTGCAGGGCAAATGTGATAGCTAACGAAGGCAGCATGATTGGAATAGCAGGACGATTCAATCTCATGCCGACACATGGATATGGCATTTTCATAGAAATATCTGATACCAACAGCAATCTGGTTCTGGTAAGAATCGATGGACTTGGACAGGGAACGACACTTGCGCTGACGCCGTGTCAATTTGTCTATGGGCAGGAGTACTGGCTCAGGCTGGAGATGAACGGACATCTGATCGGAGGGAAATACTGGGCCGGGACCTCCGGTGATGAGCCTTATGGATGGACTCTTACAGCTACAGATGATGCTTATCAGGATCCTGGTATCTTTGCTCTATTCGGATATGATTCAGGCGATACTGCCACTATGGATATATCATTTGACAACATTGAAATAACTGATGAGATAATACTTGATCTTCAAAGTAGTTCCTGGGCATTCCTGAAAGCTCTTTTCATGTAGCTTTTCAGAACCATACGCCCGGTCGGCGCGGGTAATCCCACCTTCCTACCCGATATGAAGCCGTATCTGCTAATCCGGGATTATTTGAAGATTACTTTGCAATACCGCTTTTTACCGGCTCGGAGGAGTATGCTTTCAGGTGTGTCCTCCGGGGCGAGATTATCAACAGGATCGCTTACGCGGTTGTCTTCAATGTACAGGCCGCCCTGTTTCGCGAGCCTGCGGACTTCACTTCTGCTTTGACAGAGGCCGGTCTCGACGAAAAGGTCAAGGCAGGATACACCATTCCTGAGCCTTTCAGTGGAAATTTCAAGGCTTGGAACGTCCTCCTGATCCCCGTTTCCAGCGAAGAGCGCGCGGGATGCTATCTCCGCCTTGAGAGCTTCCTCTCTGCCGTGTGTGAGAGTCGTAGCCTCAAAGGCAAGTCTTTCCTTGACCCGTCTGATCTCCGCGCCTTCAAGTAGTGACAGCTCTTCTATTTCATTCATGGAAATGAAGGTGTAAAGCTTCAGAAAATAAATGGCATCCTTATCATTTACATTTATCCAGAACTGGTAGTATTCGTAGGGACTGGTCATTGATGGATCAAGCCAGATGGCGCCGCCTGCCTGGGATTTACTCATTTTTTCGCCACAGGCGGTTGTAACAAGCGGACATGTGAAACCCCAGGTCTCCGCGCCTTCCGAACGTCTTATGAGATCAAGACCGGCTACGATATTGCCCCACTGGTCTGAACCACCCACCTGAAGAATACATCCGTATTCGCGGTAAAGGTGAAGAAAATCGTAAGCCTGGAGAAGGCTGTAGCTGAACTCAAGGAAGGAAATACCCGTTTCCAGCCTGAGTTTTACCGACTCGGCTGCCAGCATCCTGTTAACGCTGAAATGGCGTCCGACATCCCTGAGGAAATCAAGATAGTTCATTTTCGAAAGCCAGCTGTAATTGTTAAGAAGCAAAGCTCCGTTTTCCTTCGACTTGAAATCAAGAAAATGTTCCAGCTGGACGGAGATGGAGTCAGCCCAGGCGGAAACCGTTTTTTTCGATTCGAAGGAGCGTTCGGCGTTTCTGCATGAAGGATCACCTACAAGCGCTGTCCCTCCGCCAACAAGGATGATCGGCTTATGACCTGCATTCTGAAGATGTCTGGCTATCATAATGGGAACCAGATGCCCCAGATGGAGGCTGCCTGCTGTCGCGTCAAAACCTATGTAGAAGCTCAGTGAGGGGCCATCAAGAAGCTCCGCGAGCTTCTCTTCATCTGTCATCTGATAGATAAGTTCTCTTTTACTGAGTATTCTCAATAATTCCAAAGGTCGGCTCCCTTCAGCTGACTCTAATCAGGAGTGTGTCAGACAATGAAACATTGTCAGACACACTCCTGGCAAAACATTCTCCGGGTGCTTATGTTTTCGACTGTTCGTAACACAGAACATAATACTGGAGAGAATTATGGAAACCATTGAATTTGAGCATCCCATCGCAAGAAGTATTCTGACAAGACTCAGGGACCGTCAGACCCCGCCGGATGAATTCAGAAAACTTGCTTACAGGCTCGGTTTTATGCTGGCGGTGGAAGCAACAAGAAACCTGGGAACGCTGCCGCTGTCTGTTGAGACTCCTATGGAGGAGACCTTCGGTGAAGAGTGCGCTGAGTATCCCATGCTTCTTCCTGTTATGAGGGCGGGACTGGCGCTTCTTGCGCCCTTTCAGGAACTCCTTCCCGAATCTCCTGTAGCTTTCATAGCGATGAAAAGGAATGAAAAGACAGGTGAGGCTGAATGGCTCTACGATTCCATTCAGAATATCAGAGGAAGGGACCTCATAATCCTCGACCCCATGCTTGCGACCGCTGGAACAGCCCGGAGCGTAATCGACTATGTTCTGGAAAAGGGTGCGGAAAGCATCATCCTGATAAGTATTGTCGCGGCGCCTGAAGGAATATTCAGGCTGAGAGATTACGATAATCTGACATTCATAACGGTATCCGTTGACAGGGAACTTGATGAGAACTGGTTCATACTTCCCGGACTTGGCGATTTCGGCGACAGGCTCTACAAAGGAAAATAACGCTGCAGAATTATGATTCAGGTATAAAAATGGATAAGAATGGAATATACATAGCCGGAAGTGATATGAACGCTGGAAAAACCACGCTCAGCCTTGGGCTCATTTCATGGCTTGTAAAACACTTTGAAGGCGGCGCATCCTTCATGAAACCCCTCGGGCAGAAGACCACCGTTGTGGACGGGGAACCAGTGGGTGAGGATACCTTTCTTGTAAATACTTCGCTGGGCCTCAACATTCCGCTGGAGTATACAGCGCCGTTTACAATGTCATCCGGAATATCAGAGAAATTCCTCGCGGAGGGCCACCCCTCTGACATGAAAAAGAAGATATTGAAGGCTTACAGGCATTTAAGGTCCATATCGGATGTGGTGGTTGTGGAGGGAACAGGACATCCAGGTGTAGGTTCGGTCTTCAACCTCTGCAATGCCAGCGTAGCCAGCCTGATGAATATTCCGGTGCTCCTTGTCCTCAACGCGGGTATTGGAAGGACCATAGACAGATTCACCCTCTGCAGCAGTCTTTTCCATGACAGGGATATACCTCTGCTTGGAGTCATAATAAACAAAGTGCATGAAAGTAAAATGGAGAAGGTCCGGAAGTATCTTGACCCATGGTTCTCTGAAAGGGGAATACCTGTTTTCGGATATATTCCATACGTAAAATCTTTCGCGAACCCTTCATTGGGAATGCTGAGCCGTGAACTCGGGGTTGAAACGCTCATCTCCTGGAAGAAGAACAGAGATGTTCCCGTTGAGGGCTTCATCGCGGGATTCGGAAGCAGCGGCGAAATTATTTCGGAGATCTCCGACACCCCTGAGAGCGCCCTTCTGCTCAGTTCAAAAAGACGCGAAGTAATTGACGCCATACTGGCCAGAAGACTTTCGGGCAGCCTGGAGAAAGGACCCGGGGCGATAGTGCTTTGCGGGAAGCCTAGTGAAAACGAATCCTATATGTCCAATGCATGTGATAAACTGGATATTCCTCTCTACAGATCATTGAAAAGCGCTGGAGATTCCGTATCAATTCTGAACAGGCGGATATTCAAGATTGAACCCGGTGAGTCAGTCAAGATTTCCGAGATCCTCAGAACGGTCAAGGAGAATGTGGACATTGAACGAATGATAAGATGCCTGCAGACTTCAGGACGTACACAGAAAGAAACAACGGGAAAACCCATGGACCGGCTGAGGTCATGGTTAACAAAGATCTTTTACAGGCAATAGCCGGGAAGCACCCAATGCGATCAAGAATAATTCTCATCTCGATATTCCTTCTGGCAATGGGAGCCACTTTTCTGTTCAGGAAACCTCATTCTCCTGGTACAGGGGGTGTTTGGCCCTTCAGGTATCATCTTTCCGAGCTTGAATACCTGACAGATTCCCTGAATTCAATTCTGGCAGATACAATAGATATTCGAACAGCCGGTGTTGAAGAGGGGGGGACACTCGGCGCGCTTCTGTTTTCAACCGGTATTGAAGGAACCAGATACCTTAACTGCTGTGAGATTTTCATTGACAGCCTTGGATGGACCTCAGTTCACGTGGGTGATACCCTTGAAGCGATCTACACGAGGGATATACTTGCGGAAGTCAGGGCAAGACCCAGGAACGGCAGGGGATACTACTGCATAGAATTCGATGGAAATTCTGAACCTGTCGATTGGTTCTGGGTTCCTGTAGAGCAGTACAGAAGGCTTCGTGCAGTTACGCTTGCTGTACGCAGTTCCGTATGGGAAAGTATTGCCAGCGGCGGTGTTCCTCCGGACCTTACACCCTCCGGGTACATTGTGACCGCACGTGATTCGGTAAGAAAGGTAGCCTACATAAAAGGACTCGAGAATGAACTTGCCAACAGGCTTTTCGTCTACGATATCGATTTTTATTACGATGTGCAGCCTGGTGACAGTGTGTGGGTGCTGCTGGAGGAGACCAGATACCCCGGCTCATCCGAGACCACATTTCGCAGAATAATCGCTGCCAAGTATGATTTCGCCCTCGGAGGAATGACTGAAGCCATTCCATTCTTCCATCAGCCCGATTCCCTTGCTCCCGATGGAACAGCCATAATACTTGATCACTATCACCGGGACGGGGCTTCGCTCAGAACGATGTTCCTTAAAATGCCGGTTCCATTCGGCAGAATAAGCTCTCCCTATGCCGATTCCAGAATGCATCCGGTTCTCGGATACACGAGAGCCCACCGGGGTATAGACTACGCGGCTCCAATGGGTACAGAGATATACGCGGTCGGAGATGGTGTAATAACTGTCAGGAGCTTCAACGGGGGGTATGGGAACATGGTACGGGTACGGCATGCCAACGGCTATGAGACAGGATACGGACATATGAGCGGCTACGCCCGGCACCAGGAGATAGGGTCCTATGTAAGGCAGGGTGATGTAATAGGTTATGTAGGAAGCACAGGTCTTTCGACAGGGCCTCATGTTCATTTTGAGATGAAGAAGAACGGCTCCTACGTGAACCCCGCTTCTGAAATACTCCCTCCAGCGAATCCTCTTCTTGAGAATGATCTTGATTCCTTCATGCTTCAGCTTCCGGTTCTTGAACGTACATGGTCCATGATGGCGGGAATGGACATACCGGCTCCGCGTATCGAGGATACAGATTCGAACAGCACATCAACGGAATGACAGAAGAAGAGAGGACCCCTGATACAGTAAAGAACTGGGTGATCAACGAGTTCTTCTGGGATTCAGTGTTCACTGACATGTTGTCCAGCCTGGCCTCGAAAAAGCTTACTTCTGTTGGAGGCCTCGGGGGATCCGCCATTTCGTTTGCCGCGGCGGCAGCCCACAGACTTGCCGGCCCCACAGTTCTGGTTACACCCTCTGTTGCTGACGCGGAGAGCATAAGGGATGATCTGAACGGTATACTGGAAGAAGTCCTCTATTTTCCAGCCTACGAAACTCTTCCATTCGAAGGTGAACCAGCCCATCCAGGTGTCATATCCGACCGGGTGGAATGTATGGCGGAACTCAAAGCCGGAAAAAGAAGAAGCCTTGTAGTGATGCCGGCGTCCGCCCTTATAAAAAAAATACCATCAAAGGAAAATTTCTCATGCTTCCGTCTTTACAAAGGCATGAGGTTATCCATCAGGGAACTTGAGAACTGGCTTCTTGCAGCAGGATTCCAGAAAGAAGGAAGCGTCTGGGAGCAGGCCAGGTGGGCGCGGCGGGGTGGCATAGTCGATATAGGAACGTACGGAATGGACAATCCTGTAAGGCTGGAATTCTTTGGTGATGAGCTTGAATCCCTGCGTCTGTTCGACCAGAGATCCCAGAGAAGCATAAGGGATATACAGGAATGCCAGCTTCTGCCTGCAAGGGAGGTCATACTCTCACCGGATCATTGGAACAGGGCAATAGAAACGGTTTCCGAAGACCATCCTTTCAGCGAAAAGCTCTGGACCGCCAACGATTTTCCGGGTATCGAACACTATCTGCCGGTGTTTCTTGAAGACTGCTGCAGTATACTGGATTACATACCAGATGACGGAACACTCATAATGTCCGACCCTGATTCAATAATAGCGCATATTGAAGATGCGCTGACTTTCAACATGAACAACTATTCACCGCAGGACATTCCTTTCAGTTTCAGCAGTCAGTTCTTCTGCAGGGAAGATATCCGCAGAAAACTTGAATCATGCAGGAGGATAGTCAGGTTCGATCCATTCCCTGAGGGGGATGTTGATGTTTATTACAGAACTCTTCCACAGATGAGTTTTCAAGATCATCGCACGGAGATGATCAGGCAGTTTGAAAAGTGGACTGAAAAGGGCTTCAGAACAGCTGTCCTGTGTGATTCCCTGGCCGAGGAGGAGACATTCCTGGAGCTGATCCCTGATGGGATCAGTATCGATACAGGTCTGCTTTCCATTTCGGAGGGTTTCCAGATGACTGACAAAGGACTTGTCGTTCTGGCTGAGAGAAAGCTGCTCTCCGGAAGGAGGAGACCGGAACGGGTAAGGAGATACAGAGGCGGCTCCAGTCTGGAGGATGCGGGGGAGGTATCCCCCGGAGATATGATAGTTCACAAACGCTACGGGATAGGTCGCTTTACAGGCCTGGAACAGGTCGAGACGTCCGGCATAGTACTTGACTGCCTTGCAATTGAATACAGGGACGGTGACAGGCTTCTGGTCCCGATTGACGAAATAAGCTCCGTACAGAAATTCATGGCTCCTGAAAAGATCCAGCCAAAGCTCGATAAAATAGGCAGCATATCCTGGAGCAAGCGGGTCTCGAGCGCGAGAAAAAAAGCGAAGGCAATTGCCGGAAGGCTTGCCGCATTGTATGCAGGCAGAAAGGCGATGAAAAGAGAACCCCTGGGGCTTCCCGGCCACCACCTGGAAGCCCTCGAAAACAGCTTTCCATACGAAGAGACTCCCGACCAGATGAAGACAATACAGAAGGTTATGAAAGACTTTCTGAGGGATAGTCCAATGGACAGGCTGGTCTGCGGTGATGTAGGCTACGGTAAGACGGAAGTGGCTATCAGGGCGGTATTCCGTGCAGTTGATTCAGGTTTTCAGGCTGCTGTACTGGTCCCGACCACCGTTCTGGCTGAACAGCATTACTCCACATTCAGAGACAGGCTGGCGGAATTCCCGGTAAAGGTGGAGATGCTCAGCAGGTTCAGAACAAAGCAGGAACAGAGAAAGACCATAGAAAAACTCGCTGTGGGTGATGTTGATATTATTATAGGAACCCACCGGCTTCTGCAGAAGGATATCCGTTTCAACAGGCTCGGCCTGCTTGTGGTTGATGAAGAGCACCGTTTCGGAGTCAGGCAGAAGGAGTACATGAGGGAATTGATGAAGGGTGTTGATACGCTGGCCATGTCCGCAACCCCCATTCCCAGAACCCTTCATATGGCCTTATCGGGCTTTCGGGATATCTCCATAATCGCAACCCCCCCCAGAGACAGGTATCCTGTTCACACAGAACTGCTGGGGTTCAATTCAAGAATAATCGCCAAAGCTGTTCTAAGGGAACTGGAGAGGGATGGGCAGGTATTCTTCGTGCATAACCGAATCCAGTCCATCGAGATGATGAGAGAGAAGCTTCATTCCCTGCTGCCGGAAGTGAGAATAGCGGTAGGGCACGGACAGATGAATCCGAGGAAGCTTGAGAACGTGATGCATACATTCATGGAGGGCAAGTACGATATCCTGCTGTGCACATCAATCATAGAATCCGGCCTGGATCTTCCAAGAGTCAACACTATCATTATAGATAATGCCCACATGTTCGGACTTGCGGACCTGTATCAGCTGAGAGGAAGGGTGGGAAGGAGCCATCATCAGGCCTACTGCTACCTGATCGTACCCGACAGGAGCAAGCTGAAACCTGAAGCCGGGAACCGCATCGATGCCATACGCAGATTTACCGAACTTGGATCGGGATGGAACATAGCCATGCGTGATCTTGAGATAAGGGGCGCCGGAGAACTTCTTGGAGCATCTCAGCACGGTCAGATGATCTCAATAGGCTATGCGCTTTTCGAGGAGCTTATCAGGCAGGAAGCCAGACGCCTTGAGGGAATCGATACCGGATCGGATACTGATGTCAGGGTTGAAATACCAGGTGATTCTTTCATACCTCCATCCTATGTGCCTGATGTATCTGAGAGGGTCAGGATCTATCGCAATGTATGGAGAGCCTCATGTGAGAGGGAGATAGATGAATGGATAGAATACCTTTCGGATAGATTCGGTGAACCGGAGGAATCGGTGCTTAATTGTGCTGAGAGGGCAAGGATAGGATATCTGGCTAAACGGGCAGGCATTGAAGAAGTTGTCGTAAGCGGTTCAGCCGCACGTGTTGTATTCAGTCCAGGTATGGACGTATCAAGATCTGCGCCTGACAGTATGAAGGTGAGAATTATTGTAGAGAAAACGGGGCGGATAATTGTTAATATCAGCCTGAAGGGCTTAACCGACAGGGAAAAGCGGAAGAGGATTCTCAGCCTCCTTCGATACCTCAGCCCGGAATAATCGGTGGTCGGCAGTGGTTCAACATGTATGGCATCCCTTATATTTCCCTGTCGCGGCGACAACTGTCCTGGTGGCCTGCGGCACAGTCATGTTGTTCGGTTAGTCCAGGAGCGTGTCCGTTGGAACTCCAGGACAGCTACAGTGTAGAGATTGACAGTTCAGCTGTGTATACTTTGCTTATTCAAAACAAACATGGAGGAAGAAATGAGATTCATTGCATACTTCGCGTTGATTCTGCTAATTCCGGCGGCAGCCTCTGCTGAAGTTATCGCCACTGTTGATGACGTTACTTTAACATGGGATGATATCATAAAAATGATCGGAGGAGAGCAGAACGTTCAGTATCTCGGGATAACCTCCGAAGCCAGCGCAATTGAGGTTCTTGAATCCTGGGTCAGAGAGGAAATAATGATTCAGGCAGCTGAGAACAGCGGTCTTGACTCAGATCCTGCAGTCAGAGAAGTAATCGAGCAGGCCAGAAGGCAGATACTTCTTGAGGCGTTCATGGCTGAAATAGTCAATGGATTGCAGCCTTCACAGCTTGAGATAGAGAACTACGCGGATGTATGGCTCAGCACTTACAGTAAAAGCGCCCATATAAGACATATTATCGTGCAGGATCAGAACCTTGCGAACTCACTTCTGGCAAGAATCCACGCCGGTTCGGATTTTATGACTCTCGCACAGGAATACTCCATTGGCCCAAGCGCTGAGGATGGCGGAGACCTGGGCTGGATCATGAGGGGGCAGTCGGGTTATATCTCTTTTGATGAAGCTGCCTTCAGGCTTGAAGAGGGAGAAGTAAGCAATGTGGTTGAAACCGATGCCGGTTACCATATCATTAAAGTTGTTGAAACTCAGCTTCTCACCCCCGAGCCTTCAGTTGAAGAGATTCGGCAGGTGGTCACCATGGAGCTTACGCAGGCAATGCAGCAGGAAGCCATCATGGCTAAACTCGAAGTCCTTGAGATGAACCACGATATAGTGCTCTATCCGGAAAGGCTGCTGGAGCATTTTTAACAAAAAGCACCTGACCTGGGCGGTCTGGATACTTGTCGGCATTACTCTTGCTGTAACAGTTGCTGTTATAATTGTCATTAACAGGAGGATAGCTTCGGTTGGCTCCATTGAGCTGCCGGAAATAAGCAGCAGTGTGGATTCTCGTCTTGTTGTTGCGAGAGTAGACAGTTCTGTGATCTTCCTGGAAGATATGGCAATCGTCGGGATCGATCCTTCGGTCCTTGAAGAATGGATCGAGGACGAACTGCTGGCCGCACTGGCTGCGCAGCGGGGTCTGGAGAATACTAGAAAGAGCAGGCTTCTACAGGACAGGGCAAGGCAGATCTACCTGAGGGATGAACTGCTTTCGAGCGTATACGGAGGCATACCTTTTCCCGACAACTTAGATGTATTCCGGTTCATGAGATCCGACAGCCTTGCCTACATGGTTGAGCGGCACTACTACCAGATACTGGTTTCCGATGAATTCACCGCCGATTCAATACATGAAAGACTTTCATGGGGTGAAAATTTTCAGATAACTGCCGAAAGGCTTTCAATAGGGCAGAAAGCCGGCATCGGAGGTGATCTCGGATTTCTGACAGCCGGTGAGCTCATTATGTACGGAGTACCAAGAGATCACGCGGTTATTGAAGGTCTGGGAGAAGTTACGAATACTGCTTACGGATGGCACATATTTCTTGTTGATGAGATCAGGCCGCTTGAAGACACGTCCCGGGTTGTGAGAAGCCTTGCCGATGATATCTACAGAGAGAGAATGGATGCAGCAAGAGACAGCATTCTTGAAATTGCCGCGTCGAGCAGGGAAGTTTATTTTAATGCCATGTCAATTCACGGCGCCGGACAATATACTGATGATATTGACAGTACAGACGGAGGAGAGGCAGAATGACTGCACTGCTTGTTTCGATGCTTCTGACAATGTTCTTCCCTCTGGAGAAGGTAGTGGCCGTTGTTGACAACAGCCCCATACTGCATTCGGAGGTTGAGCGATTACTTGTTCAGATGGGTCTGGATCCGGTCGACAGCTACCAGATAGATTCGGAAACCCCTGAGTACTATGATGCGCTTGAGGAACTGATTGAGACCCGCCTGATCGTGAATGCTGCGGTGGGTGCCGGATTCTATCCCACCGATGACGAGATCCAGGTTCTTGTTGATGAACAGCTTGATCTCAGCCCGCAGGGGTTTGACGCGGATATCGAATACATCACCGAAGTTCTGGCTGATAATCAGGCTGCACAGATGTTTATCTTCAGGAAAGTTCAGGCTGCCATGCAGGATATGCCATTGAGTCCGGAGACGTATCTGCTTGCAAACCCTGAACTTGTTGAGGAAATAATAATGCCCAGGCATATAGGATGGATATATCTTCCCGTTCTTCCTGCCGGCCCTGATTTCGATGAAGTCGTAGAAGAAATGAATCGAATAAGGGCGAGAATACTCTCCGGTGAGTCTTTTGAAGAGCTTGCGATGGAATATTCGGATGACGGTTCCGCCAGGAACGGAGGTTATCTGGGATCATTCGGCCCGGGAGAGATGACTTATGCCTTTGAGGATGCCGCATTTGCCCTTGAAACAGGCGAAATAAGCGAACCGGTTGTGACTCCCTTCGGCATACACATAATCAGGCTGGACGGCAGAAACG
The DNA here is from genome assembly GCA_013138965.1 of Candidatus Aegiribacteria sp. Classification (GTDB taxonomy): domain Bacteria; phylum Fermentibacterota; class Fermentibacteria; order Fermentibacterales; family JCC-6; genus Aegiribacteria. Next base: position 4,929 of record WTBT01000017.1, on the reverse strand, counting down.
AAGACGGTACTATTGAAGCCAGCCATATACTCAGGGTTGTTCCCATAGATCCTGCAGATATCGAACGTACAGTAGCTGAAGCAGATAGTATACTCTGTGATATCCGCAATTCACTGTTATCATTTGAGGATGCCGCCCGAGTGTACAGCCGGGACATGTCAAGTTCCGAAAGCGACGGCGACATGGGGATGATACCGTTGAAACTATGGCTGTATGAAGTAGCCGAAGCGGTTGAAGGGCTTGAGATTGGTTCCTGTTCCGAACCGGTTGTTCTGGAGAGTTCTGCAGCCGTTGTCATTATCAGGCTCTACGAAGACTCTGGAGATATCGATTGGAACTCATACACAGAGGCGGAGCTTGACGGACTTGTACAGCAGGTTATCTACCAGGATACGTACAATTCCCTTGTTGATTCTTTGCGAAGTGAAATGACGGTGATCTACTTCCTGGAAAATGATGGTACAAGTGCGGATTGATGTTTACCTTAAACTGATGGGCATATTCAAAACCCGTTCCATCGCCGGTAAAGCCTGTAAAGCCGGCTTTATCTCCATTTATAAAAAGGCAGTGAGGGCATCCTGTTCAGTTAATAATGGCGATCTGCTTGAAATCGTGAAACCTGATGGCTCAATGTTAACAGTTGAGGTGCTTGATATCCCGTCGGTGAAGCATGTATCCAGAAAGGATCGACAGGATTACTGCAGAATAGTCGGAATGGAGGAGTAATGATGCTCACCTTCCAGAATGTCAGCAGATTCTACAACGACTGGCCTGCCCTCGAGAACATAAATTTTAAGGTACAGCGAGGGGAATTCCTTGTAGTATCAGGACCCAGCGGCGCGGGTAAAACCACACTCTTCAGACATATCTGGATGGGTGACCTGCCGAGTATCGGCACAGTTGAAGTTGCGGGATACAGATCGGACAGGATAAGAAAAGATGATCTCCCCCTTCTCAGGCGTAAGCTGGGTATTGTATTCCAGGATTTCCGGCTTCTTCCGGAAAGGACTGTATTCGATAATGTTGCTCTGCCCCTGCAGGTCGCCGGAACATCGCCAAAGGCTATAAGAAGGAGGGTATTCTCGCTCCTCGCGGAGATGGAACTCAACCATCGGAGGAGTTCATACCCTCATGAGCTGTCAGGAGGAGAACAGCAGCGGGTTGCCATTGCAAGGGCTATGGTTGCCCACCCTGTCATACTCCTTGCCGATGAGCCTACCGGAAATCTTGATCCTGAAGTATCGCGAAGGGTTATCGATCTCCTTATTGAGATCAACAGGTCAGGAACGGCGGTTATTCTTGCTACCCATGATCCCAGGCAGGTTCCGGCTGGAACCGCAAGGTTCCTGTATCTGGAGAGGGGACATCTGGTGAATCCCGGCATCTGGGATGGATACAGACAGTTATGATTCATCTTATAAAGAATGCGATTAATGAAGGCCTGCTGAATATCCGGAGAAAACTTGGTTCGTTTCTGATAACTCTCCTGATGGTCAGCCTCTCTTTCATGGTATTCGATATCTTTCTGATCATATCATGGAACCTCGGGACAGCTCTTAAGAACGAGCAGGAGAATGTAGGTATTGAAGTTTTCCTGAGAGACAACATCACTGAAGTTGAAGCGGTCAATCTTGCGGATATAATTTCCGGTATGGAAGGGGTCAGATCGGTTTATTACGTATCCCCGGAGGAGGCGGAAGCCGTTTTCAGAGCGGATCTGCCGGAACAGGCCGATCTTCTTACACTCCTTGGCCCCCAGTTTCATCTTCCGGCCTCTATCCAGATATCACTTCAACCCGATTACAGAACTTCTGATAAAGTCGGCGGTCTGGCCAGGACAGTATCGGGAATGGATGGCGTTGAGGACATAGTCTACGGTAAGGAGTATCTGCCGGGCTTGACAAGGGCGGTGGATATTCTTGCGAAGCTGGTCATACTCGCCGGGCTTGTACTGGCTGTGAGTCTTTCGCTTGTTGTGGCGAATACCGTCAGGCTTGCCGTTACTAGAAGGGCACTGGCAGTACAGATAATGAGTATAGTAGGGGCACCGGGGTGGTTTGTAAGAGTACCGTTCCTCGGTGAGGGGTTGCTTACTGGTGTGGCCGGGGCCGCAGGCAGCCTTTTGTTGACAGTGGCCGTATCCTGGATGCTTTCGTCCAGTGTACCCCACGAATTTTTACCCGTAAAATGGGTAATGCTGGTTCTGATTCTGGGAGCTTCATCCGGTGCTGCAGGAAGCTGGATAGGTATGAAGTCCGGTATTCCAAAACCTCGATCCTGACAGGGAGATAAAATGAAAAAAATGTTGATAGTCTTGATAATTCTGACCGGTATCGTATTCGCGCAGAGTGAATCCAGAACGGGAACCGCTGAAGTGATCGAAACCACCACCACAATCACTGAAACAGGTGCTCCTGCAGAGGAAGCGTCGCCTCAGGCATGCATGGGTGGCGGCGGCATCATGAGCTTCCTCCCGATGATTGCCATCATAGCGATATTCTATTTTCTGATGATCCGTCCTCAGCAGAAGCAGGCCAAGATGCTGAAAGCAATGCGGAGTGAACTCAAGCGGGATGACAAAGTTGTAACAAGTGGTGGAATTCACGGTATAATTACGAATCTCAAGGGTGATGACGTGGTCACAGTAAAAATCGCCGATGGAGTCAAGATAGATGTAGACAGGAACTCCCTGCAGATCGAGAGCCAGAACCAGAGCGAAGCTACCTGCAAATAACCGTATGGGTTTTGTCAGGATGTGAAGGTTAGCCATGTCATCAAGAAAGCTTCAGTATTACGGTTCGAAAATACTGAGAAACAGGTCGAGGGGAATCGATATCTCTTCGGAGCAGGAGTTTCTTCATTCCCTGCTCGCGGATATGCTTGATATCTTGAGACTTGAGAGAGGACTTGGCCTCGCGGCCCCGCAGATTGGGGAGAATGTAAGGGTATTCATACTCAATTCCGAGGAACTCAGCCTGAAGGACCATTCAATTTTCATCAATCCTGAGGTTACAACATCGGGACCTCTGAATAAGGATGAAGAAGGATGTCTGAGCATTCCGGGGATATTCGAGTATCTCAGGAGACCATTGAGCGCGGTCGTTACTGCTTACGATTTCTCAGGCAAGCGGTTTACTCTTGAACTGGATGATTACACCGCCAGAGCAGTCCAGCATGAGAATGACCATCTGGATGGAATTCTTTTTGTAGACCGCCTCAGTCCTATAAGAAAACGGCTTGTAAAAAAGCAACTTTCTGAAATAAAGAGGGAATACGGCCCTGACAACAGGATTCTCTGATGAGAATCATCTTTCTGGGCACTTCCGGCTTTGCCATACCATGCCTGAGGGCGCTCATCGAATCGGAGCATAATATCCTGTGTGTCGTTTCAAGACCGCCCCGGCCGGCAGGCCGGGGTAAGAAGCTGCGCCAGCCTCCAGTGGCTGAGTATGCTCATAAGAACCGGCTTGAAATTCGTCAACCGGAAAAACTTACCGGGGATTTCGCTGGAACCCTCAAGTCCATGAAACCGGAACTGATGGTGTCGGCAGCATACGGTGCCTGGCTGCCGAAGAAGCTTCTGGCGGCATCGCCGCTTGGTGTGGTCAATATTCACCCATCTCTTCTGCCTGAATACAGAGGAGCCGCCCCGATCGCCAGGGCAATACTCGATGGCAGGGAGGAAACAGGGGTCTCATTCATGCTTACGGACAGCGGATGGGATACAGGGCCTGTTATAGCCGTATATCATGAGAGAATACTCCCCGCGGACACCACCGGTTCACTGCAGGAGAGACTGTCGGTGAAAGCTGCAAACAACCTTATCGATGTTATTGAAGAGTATTCCACTGGGAAGCTGGTTCCAAAAAGCCAGACGGAGAAAGCACTTTACGCCGATAAGATAACAACAGATGAGACCTGGCTGGACTGGAACAGGTCTGCTCAGTACCTTGAGCGAAAGGTAAGGGCTTTTCAGCCATCTCCGGGGGCAAGAACAATGTATTCTGGAAAACTCCTGAAAATTGCCGAAGCAAGGGTATCTTATTTCGACGCGAATCCCGGAGAGGTAGTGTTCAGATCAGGTTCGCTTCTTGTGGGATGCGGGGGAGAGGAGTCACTGGAAATCATTAAACTCCAGCCGGCTTCAAAAAGCGTAATGAGTGCCGCTGAATTCCTCCGGGGCGCCAGGATGAAAACCGGTGATAAATTTGGAAAAACTTAAAAAGGCCGGACTGCTGTTCCATACCGGGCTTCTGCTGTTTTCCATTGCTCCGGCACTGATCGTATTCCTTCTGCTCCTGGTCGCAGGCGCAGGATTTACACTTTCATTCGCGGCGGGATTGCTGACTATCACTGCATTCCAGGTATACGGATTTCTGTATGAAAAGGGTGTAGCAGACAACCCGATACCACTCAGGCTTTCATTCTGGACTCTGAAGGCGCTGCAGTCGGTTCACACTTTTCCCCACCATACACCGGAGAAGATGGTCGTGGCCATGAACAACCGGAAAGCGCTGTCTGAAACATGCAGGAAATTCAGTTCCGATGAAGTACTTATTCTGGTGCCTCATTGCCTTCAGAATCACGAATGTCTCATCAGGCTGACCTTCAATCCCGATTCCTGCGAAAGATGCGGCAAATGTCCCATAGGGAATCTTCTCGAGATAAAGGACAGGTTCGGCGCTCACTTTGCCATAGCCTCGGGTGGAACCTCTGCCAGAAGCATAGTAGAGAAAACCGGGCCTTCACTTATTGTCGCGGTGGCCTGCCCTGTTGATCTTTCACTGGGAATTCTGGATGTGCATCCTATTATTACTGTGGGTGTTCTGAACGAGTGGCGGAACGGCCCCTGCTTCGACACCTGGGTCAATACGGAAGAACTGGAAGCCGCCCTGGAGCTGTTCCTCGACTGAAAGGTCGCAAAGGCAG